>NZ_LT607802.1:715845-1015845 GCF_900090205.1 Vogesella sp. LIG4
TGTCACTTTCTCTTGCAGTGCAAGTGTCTGGCTTGCCAGGCACTTACACCTATCGGTTATTTGGTTTGTTAAAGAGCGGGCTGACTTCGTTTCGTTGCGTCGTCAGCAGAGGAGGCGAACTATACCCATCGGCCCTGAGCCCGTCAACACCCGAAAAGCCGTTTTCTGTAATTAATTATCTAAACAGCTGATTCTACGAAACAAAAAAATCCGGATTACTCGCTGATGGCGGCAGGCTACACTGCTGTTCGAATTTTCATGACGTGATGTTGTTGCGATGAACTGGCTTTTCGACCTGGATGAAACCCTGCACCACGCCGGCCACGCGGTATTTCCGCGCATCAGCCAGCGCATGACCGATTACATCGTGACCTACCTGGGTTATGAGGAAGCGCAGGCCAACCAGCTGCGTACCCATTACTGGCGGCGCTATGGCGCGACGCTGGGCGGGCTGGTGCGCCACCACCGTATCTCTGCCGACCATTTCCTGCGCTTTACCCATGATATGGATGAGCTGCTGCCGTGGATCCAGCGCGACTCGCGCCTGCCGCAGTTGCTGCGCCGGCTGCCGGGCCGCAAATGGATTTTTTCCAACGGCCCGCAACACTATGTAGAGGCAATCACCGAACACCTTGGCATCGGGCAGCTGATTACCGGCTGCTACGGCATGGAGGCGCTGGACTACCAGCCCAAGCCGCGCCGCAGCGCCTACTACCGGGTATTGCGCGACACAGGGTTGGCCGCAAGCCGCTGCGTGATGGTGGAAGATACGCTGGCCAATCTGCGAACGGCGAAACAGCTGGGCATGCGCACGGTATGGATCAACCGCCGCCTGTGCCACCCCGCCTGGGTGGACTGGCGCATCACCAGCCTGCAACAGCTAGCCGGGCTGACGTTTGATTGCTGACTGCTGCCAGATGCTGAACAGCAGGCAGGCCAGCGCCAGCAGCGGCCACAGGTCGGCCAGGAAATCGACCAGCGCATTCATATTGTGCAGATGGCCGTAAGGCCAGCGGAACAGCGACAGGAAATCGGCCTGCACCTGACTGAGCGGCCACAATACCGCCGCGGCCTGTGCTGCGGCCAACGCCAGCAGCGCAACCAGGGTTTGCAGCATGCGACCGCTGCGGGCAAACAGCCACGACAGCAGGAAGCCGGCGGCCAGCCCGGTCACCAGGTGCGGGTTCACCCACTGGAAGAAGGCAAATGGCTTGAGCAGCGCACCGGCGGCAAACAGCTTGAGCAGCCAGGCGGATACCACCACCCACAGGATGGCCTGCCCGCTGTCCCGGCGCTGCAACAGGAATGCGGTCAGGAACAGGTTGACCGCCAGCATATTGCTGGCCGCACCGCCGGCCTCCAGCAGAAACAGGAACAGCCGCGGGTTGTCGATGGGCGACAGGTAGGGCTGCGGCAACCCCTGCGGGTAGGCCACCACACCGAACAACGGCAGTGCCGGGTTGAGCTGGGTGAAGAACCACAGTCCCATGACCAGCAGGCCATAGTCGGCGGCGCTATCCGCCACGAAGTGGCGCCGCCGCCATTGCCACAAGTGATGCCAGTAGCGGCGCAGCCAGCTGGAGATGGCCAGCGTCGCCCCCAGAGCGGCGCCGGACACATTGCACAGCAAGTCGAGATTGGACGCCACGCGGCTGGGCAGAAACTGCTGGGTGAACTCCATGCCAAAGCTGGTCAGCCCGGCGACGCACACCGCAAACAGCAGCGACAGCCAGCGCGGCAACAGCAGCAACGCCAGGCAGAAGCCATAAGGGATGTAGATCAGTACGTTGGCCGCATTGTCGAATGACGAGGTGTAAAAAGGCAGAGGGTCAAACAGGAACTCCAGCAGCGGCCGGCCGCTATAACGCCAGCCATGGAACGGGTACAGGCTGAGAAAAACAATGATGACCGCGTTGATCAGGGCGGCATACAGCGCCACATGGCTGTTGGAGGCGCGGGCGGGAAAGGCGGTCATCGCCGGAGGGAGTGCAGGGTCATAACCCGGCAAGCATACCCAGCCCCCTGTGGCGGCACAAGGCGCTGCGCCAGCAAAAAAGGAGCGCCATCGCGCTCCTTTTTTGATTGGTGGCAAGTTCTTATCAGAACTTGGTACCGATACCCACGCTGGTTACCAGCGGGTTTACGTCCAGGGTGCCCAGCTCGGTACCACCAGCGCTTACCTTGGTGCTCATCCAGATTTTCTTCACGTCGAAGTTGATGAACACGCTCTTGGAAACCGGGATATCCATACCTACCTGCAGCGCCGGGCCGAAGCTGTTCTTCTTCACCGACAGGCCCAGGCCGGAATCATCGTGCAGGCCGTAGAAGCGGGTGTAGTTGATACCGGCGCCTACGTACGGGCGGAACTGGCCTTCCGGATTGAAGTGGTATTGCACGGTTACGGTCGGCGGCAGGGCTTTTACCGAACCCAGGTCACCCAGATTGGAGGTGATGGTGTGCTTGGAAGTACCCAGGATCAGTTCTGCACCAATGTTGTTGGTGAACATGTAGGTGAAGTCCAGTTCCGGAATGGTGTCATCCTTCAGATCAACACCTACTGCGGACAGGGTGTTGTTTGTCGAAGTCTGCGGATTGACGTTGGTGATACGGAAGCGGGCCAGGATGTCACCCTGGGCAGCAAAAGCGGAAGTGGACAGCACAGCAACCAGGGCAGCAACAGCAAACTTTTTCATGATTTTCTCCAAGCATGAACTAGCGATAAAAACGCGATAAAAGCTGGCGCAGCCACTGCAGCCGGTTGACTTGCCGGAAAGCGAGCAGTAGCTTGCGACGTCGAGAGAAAGCTTAACCCTGCGCCTTCTAGGGCTTTTTGCGCTAGATCATGAAAGCAACATGAAATACAACGACCTGCGGGACTTCATGTCCCAGCTTGAATCGCAAGGCGAACTCAAGCGTGTCAAGGTGCCGGTATCGCCGCACCTGGAGATGACCGAAATCGGCGATCGCGTGCTGAAAGCCGGCGGCCCCGCCCTGTTGTTCGAGACCCCGCAGCAGGGGCAAAAGCGTTACGACATTCCGGTGCTGGCCAACCTGTTCGGCACCCCCAAGCGGGTGGCAATGGGCATGGGCGCGGCCGACGTGATGCAGCTGCGCGAAATCGGCAAGACCCTGGCCTACCTGAAGGAGCCGGAGCCGCCCAAGGGCCTGCGCGATGCCTGGGACAAGCTGCCGCTCTTGAAGCAGGTGCTGTCGATGGCGCCAAAGGAAGTAAAGAAGGCGCCGTGCCAGCAGATTGTGTGGGAAGGCGCCGAGGTGGATCTGGCCCGCCTGCCCATCCAGCATTGCTGGCCGGGCGACGTGGCGCCGCTGATCACCTGGGGCCTGACGGTAACCCGCGGCCCGCACAAGAAGCGGCAGAACCTGGGCATCTACCGCCAGCAGGTCATCGGCCGCAACCGCGTGATCATGCGCTGGCTGGCGCACCGCGGCGGCGCGCTGGACTACCGCGAATTCCGTGCGGCCAACCCTGATGCGCCCTACCCGGTGGCGGTGGTGCTGGGCTGCGACCCGGCCACCATCCTGGGCGCTGTTACCCCGGTGCCGGATACACTGTCCGAATACCAGTTCGCCGGCCTGCTGCGCGGCAGCCGCACCGAGCTGGTGAAATGCATCGGCTCCGACCTGCAGGTGCCGGCCAGTGCCGAAATCGTGCTGGAAGGCCACATCCACCCGAACGACATGGCGATGGAAGGCCCGTACGGCGACCACACCGGCTACTACAACGAGCAGGACAGCTTCCCGGTGTTCACCATCGACCGCATCACCATGCGCGAGAACCCGGTGTACCACAGCACCTATACCGGCAAGCCGCCGGATGAGCCGGCGGTGCTGGGCGTGGCGCTGAACGAGGTGTTCGTGCCCATCCTGCAGAAGCAGTTTCCGGAGATCGTCGACTTCTACCTGCCGCCGGAAGGCTGCAGCTACCGCATGGCGGTGATCAGCATCAAGAAGCAGTACCCCGGCCACGCCAAGCGCGTGATGATGGGCTGCTGGAGCTTCCTGCGCCAGTTCATGTACACCAAGTTCATCGTGGTGGTGGACGACGACGTGAATACCCGCGACTGGAAGGAAGTGATCTGGGCAATCACCACCCGCATGGACCCGGTGCGCGATACCACGCTGATCGACAACACGCCGATCGACTACCTGGACTTTGCCAGCCCCATTTCCGGGCTGGGCGGCAAGATGGGGCTGGACGCCACCAACAAGCTGCCGGGCGAGACCAACCGCGAATGGGGCACCCCCATCGTGATGGATGCCGGCACCCGCCAGCGCGTGGACGAACTGTGGCAGCAACTGGGGCTGTAATCGCTGCAAAAGGGAAGCGCTGTTATCATGCGCGCTTTGATGCAACTTGAAAGCACACACCATGACCAACGCCAATTCCCGTAACCGCCTGAAACGCCTCAACAGCCGCCAGCGCAAAAAGCTGCGCGTGGGCGAGTTCCAGGAGCTGGGCTTTACCCTGCAGGCCACCCTGAACTGCGACGAAGCAGCCAGCGACGCCTTCCTGAATGCCTGGCTGGAAGTGGTGGATGCCCACGGCGTGAGCTTTGGTGGCAACTACACCAAGGGCGAGCTGGACGGCATCGTGTTCCCGGTAAGCGACGTGAAGGTCAGCGCAGAACTGCGCACCACCCTGGTAGCCTGGCTGCAGGGCCGCAAGGAAATCGCCCAGATCGAAGCGGGCGAGCTGCTGGACGTGTGGCACAGCCGCTGGTAAGCGCGCGCCAGACCGGCAAGCAGAACGGCTCCCCACGGGGAGCCGTTTTCATTTGCGCTGCTCAGCGCAGCGCCTGGCGCGCGTAGTCCAGCAGGCCGGCATTGCCATGCCGATGGCAGGTGCTGACGCAACGTTGGCCGCAACGCCACAGCGGCCGCAGCAGCCGCCCCGGGCGCACCAGTGCCAGCAGCCGTTCGCACAGCTGCATGCCGGCATCGAAACAATCATGCCCCAGGGCCAGATCATGCTGCTGCGCGGCGCGCTGCCAGTATGACCAGTAGCTGCTGCCGCTGGCCGCCGCCAGCCACAGGTGCGCACACGCCAGCCCCTGCGCACGCTGCCAGCTTTGCCAGCTCTGCCGCTGCGCGCGCTGGCAATCCAGCCACGCCTGCGGCAAGGCCGTGGGGTAGTGCGGGTGCAGTGTGGTCATGGCACACCTCCGATTGTGCAACGCAACAATCCGGTATAGCCCAGCCCACGGCATCACTCCAGCGCTTTTTCCAGCCACACGATGGCATCGTCCGGCGCACGCGGGTGCGGCTCCTCGCCGGTCTGCACATATCCGCAGCGCAGATAGAACAGCAGATTGCCCGGCAGATTGCGGCGAATGGACAGCCGCAGCCGCGCATAACCCCGTGCCCGCGCCAGCGGCTCCAGCCAGGCCAGCAGCTGTTGGCCGCAACCCTGGCCCTGCAACTGCGGCAACACCGCCACACGCTTGATCTCCGCGACATCGGCACTGTCGGTGGGCAGCAGGCAGGCGGTGGCCACCGCCCTGCCCGCCAGCTCGCCGATGGCGAACAGCTGGCCCTGCGCCAGCCGCTGCGTCAGCGTGGCCGCATCCTCGTCCAGCGCCGTGGGCCGGCTGGAGACCACGCCCAGCAGCGGGCTGAACGCCGCCTGCAGCAGCGCGCGCAGGGTGTCCACATCGTCCGGCCCGGCCAGCCGGCATGCGAGCTTGTCCATGACTCCTCCCCCTGAAAACCGCTAGCAGCCTAACAGACACAAAAAAAATGCCGCAACGCCCTGCGACGTTGCGGCCAACCCTTCTTAGGTGCCTGTGCTCAACCTTCTTGAAGAAGATCATGCCCAGGCTTCGCTTCACACTACATAAGGAGGGGACAAACTCTGTGCGCTGTTAGATCTCCACCCAGCGCGGGCTGGTAAGCGCCGCCGGCTGCAGCACGGTATCCAGCTGCTTCTGGGTGAGCAGACCGCGGCGCAGCACGATGTCGTACACGCTGCCGCCGGTCTGGTGGGCCTCCGTCGCCACTTCGGTGGCGGCGGCATAGCCGATGTAGGGGTTGAGCGCGGTCACCAGCCCCACCGAGCGGTGCACGCTGTCGCGCAGGAAGTCGACATTGGCAGTGATGCCCACCACGCAGTTCTCGCGCAGGGTGTCGCAGGCATTGGCCAGGTGGCTGACGCTACGGAACAGGCTGTAGGCGATCACCGGCTCAAAGGCATTGAGCTGCAGCTGGCCGGCTTCCGCCGCCATGGTCACCGTCATGTCGTTGCCGATCACCTCGTAGGCCACCTGGGTCACCACTTCCGGAATCACCGGGTTGACCTTGCCCGGCATGATGGAGGAACCCGCCTGCCGCGCCGGCAGGTTGATCTCGCCCAGGCCGGCGCGCGGGCCGGAGGACAGCAGGCGCAGGTCATTGCAGCTCTTGGACAGCTTCACCGCCACGCGCTTGAGCACGCCGGACAGCTGCACGAAGGCGCCGCAGTCCTGGGTGGCTTCGATCAGGTTGGGTGCGGTAATCAGCGCAAGGCCGGTGAGCGCCGACAGCTTGTCGCACACCAGCGGGGTGTAGTCCGGGTGGGCGGTGATGCCGGTGCCGATGGCGGTGGCGCCCAGGTTGATTTCCAGCATCAGCGCGCTGGCTTCGTACAGCCGCTGCTCGTCCTCGCCCAGCATCACCGCGTAGGTGCGGAATTCCTGGCCCAGCGTCATCGGCACCGCGTCCTGCAGCTGGGTACGGCCCATCTTCAGCACGTCGGAGAATTCGTCGGCCTTGTCGTCGAAAGCGTCGCGCAGGCGGGCCATGGCCGCCAGCAGGCGCTGCACGCCCCAGAAGGTGGCCAGGCGCAGCGCGGTGGGATACACATCATTGGTGCTCTGCCCCATGTTGACGTGCTCGTTGGGGTGCAGATGCTGGTACTCGCCCTTGCCACGGCCCAGCAGTTCCAGCGCGCGGTTGGCGATTACCTCGTTGGCATTCATATTGGTGGAGGTGCCGGCACCGCCCTGGATCACGTCGACCACGAACTGCTCGTGCAGCTTGCCGGCGCGAATCTCCTCGCAGGCCAGCACGATGGCGTCCTTGTGATGGTCGCTCAGCAGGCCCAGCTGGTGGTTGGCCAGTGCCGCCGCCTGCTTGATCACCGCCAGCGCGCGGATCAGGTCGCCATAGCTGGCGATGGTCTGCCCGGTGATGGGAAAGTTCTCGATGGCGCGCAGGGTGTGCACGCCCCAGTAGACATGAGCCGGCACTTCGCGGTCGCCAAGCAGATCGTGTTCCAGACGGGTTGCCATGATGTGTGTTCGCGGTGAGGTTGGGTGCTGCGCACTGTAGCCCCGGCCGCCAAAACGCCGCCAATTCCGAATGCCGATCGGATCATGCAAAAGCTGCATGATCGGCAAAAACACCGCGTTCAGCCGTAAAAATGGCCGCATCGTGCGGCCAATAAGCAGAAAAACCGAAGCCCGCAGGGCTTCCGGCACCTTGCGGCCAACCTGGCCTCACCGGATTGGCCATGCCGGCCATGCGGCGGAACGCCCCGGTGGGGCTTCCGCCCTACGGCGCATCGTAAACATTGGCCGCAGCGGCATCACACCGCCGGGTAGCGCTGCGCCAGACGCTGCCACAGCGCATCCAGCGCCGGCAGCTCGCGGCGCGCATCGCGGTAGACGCGGATTTCCATCTGCAGCGACCAGTCGTCGTCGCCGGCCAGTGCCAGCTGCCCGGCGGCCAGCTCGCGCTGCACCGCGCTGTGCGGCAGGAAGGCCATGCCGTGCCCTTCCAGCACCATGGCCTTCAGGCCCTCGGCCATATCGGTTTCGAAGCAGCGCTGCAGTGCCGCCGGCTCCGGCGAGCGCTCCAGGATCAGCTCCACCATGCGGTGGAAGTAGGCGTTGGGGCCGTAGGCCAGGAAGGGAATCGGCAGCCGCTCCTCGCCCGGCAGCTGCCACTCCGGCGTGCCATCCGGCAGCTGGCGGGTGAACGGGCGCAGCGTCTCGCTGCCCAGCACCAGCGCCTGGTAGCGCTCGGCCGGCAGCTCCACCGGGTGGCGCGGGTGGTGGTAGCACAGCATCAGGTCGGCGTTGCCTTCCGCCAGCGCCACCACCGCGTCGTGCACATTGTGCGCCAGCAGGCGCCAGGAGATTTCGCTGACCGCCTCGTGCTCCTCCGCCAGCCAGCGCGGCACGAAGCCGAACGACAGCGTGTGCGGTACCGCCAGCGTCAGCGTGGCGGCATCGGCCGCCTGCAACGCGCGCACCTGGCTGCGGGCTGTGGACAGCTCGCCCACCAGCACGCGCGCCTTGTCGCGCAGCAGCTCTCCGGCCGGCGTCAGCTGCGTCGGCCAGGTGGTGCGGTCGATCAGGTCGGCGCCCAGCCAGCTTTCCAGCGACTTGATGCGACGCGAGAACGCCGGCTGCGTGAGGTGGCGCAGCTCGGCCGAGCGGGTGAAGCTGCCGGTTTCGGCCAACAGCAGAAAGTCTTCCAGCCAGCGGGTATCCATCAGGTGCTCCTGCACAAGTTGGCCGCATGCTACACCAGTGCGTGCCCTCATGCCCTTGATTCCGACCTGGCCGGCATAGACGCCCCGGCCACTTGCCCCCAGGCATCGCCGGCCAAGCCCAAAAGCATCAGGATAATAAGGCGGTGAATGTTGGGCTTCGCTTCGCTCAACCCAACCTGGCACTGCCAAAAGAAAAGCCGCCCGTAGGCGGCTTGTCGGTGCGGCGGCAGGCAGCGGCGATCAGGCCTGCTGCTTGGCGTACGCCGGCTCCACGTCCTGGCGCGGTTCCGGGTCGATGTCGTCGTCTTCGTCCAGCTCCGGCTGGGCGGCTCCCAGCGCGTTCTCGGTCTTGGCTACCACGCTGGCGGCAATGGCGTTGCCCAGCACGTTGGTGGCGGAGCGGCCCATGTCCAGGAAATGGTCCACGCCCAGCAGCAGCAGCAGGCCGGCTTCCGGAATGTTGAACTGCGACAGCGTGGCGGCAATCACCACCAGCGAGGCGCGCGGTACGCCGGCCATGCCCTTGGAAGTCACCATCAGGATCAGCATCATGGTGATTTCCTGCGACAGCGACAGCCGGATGCCGTAGGCCTGGGCAATGAAGATGCTGGCGAAGGTGCAGTAGATCATCGAGCCGTCGAGGTTGAACGAGTAGCCCATCGGCAGCACGAAGCTGGCGATGCGGTCACTGCAACCGAAACGCTTCAGGCGGTCCAGAGTCTTGGGGTAGGCGGCCTCGGAGCTGGCGGTGGAGAACGCCAGCAGCGCCGGCTCACGCACGGCAACCAGCAGCTCCAGCACGCGGCGCTTGAGGAACACGCTGCCCATCAGCAGCAGGCACAGCCACAGCATGCCCAGGGTCAGGTAGAACTGGCCCATGAAGCTGCCGTAGGTGGACAGGATGCCCAGGCCTTCCTTGGCCACCATGCTGGCAATCGCCGCGAACACGGCGAACGGCGCGAAGTTCATCACGTAGCCGGTGACCTTGAGCATGATGTGCGCCACGGCGTCGATGGCTTCGATCAGTACCTTGGCCTTGTCGCCTACCGCGGAAGCGGCGGTGCCGAAGAACAGCGCGAACACCACGATGGAGAGGATCTCGTTCTTGGCCAGCGCGTCGAACACGCTCTTGGGAATCAGGTGGCCGATGAAGTCCTTCAGCGTCAGCGCGCTCTTCTCGATGCCGCTGTGGGCGGCAACGTCCGGCAGCGGTAGGCCCAGGCCCACGCCCGGCTTGAGCAGGTTCACCATGATCAGGCCCAGCGCCAGCGAGACGAAGGAGGCGGTGAGGAACCAGCCCATGGTCTTGGCGCCGATGCGGCCAACGGTAGCGGAGTCGCCCATGCGTGCGATGCCCACCACCAGGGTGGAGAACACCAGCGGCGCGATGATCATCTTGATCAGGCGCAGGAAGATATCGGTAAGAATGGTCAGCTGGTCGGCGAAGGCATTGATGGCCTCCGGGCTGCCAGCGGTTTCACGCCAGCCGTAGCCAGCAGCAATACCCAGCAGCATGGCGGCCAGGATCATTGCGGTAAGTCGGTTGATTTTCACGGTGGTTTCCCTGTGCTGTCATCACTGAAAAACCTCCTTTGTAGTGCGAAGCGCTTGTTGTCTTCGGCCTTCTGCGAGGCCTGCACGCCGGCGGGGTCCGGCCTTCATCGCGGCAAGCTGCTGCTTTCCGTCGTGAAGGGGAGGGATTAAAACAGAAAACGCTGCGCTTGCCAGCCCTCGCTTTCCCTAATGCCGCAAAAAACCCCGCCGGCATGGGGCGGGGTGTGGCAGGAAAACCAGTGGCAAGTGCATCTTGAAAAACGCCTGCTTTCGTCGCGATACTGCGTTGCTCACGAAAAATTTCTCCTTACATATCACTCATATGCTGCGTCGAAATTTTCCGTTCGCGCCTTGTCTCGCTTAGAAACCAGGGTTTTTCGATATTCACATAAGTCAGGGACGTCGCGCCTGGTTCACCCAGTCCGCGGTGGCCTCGGCGGCGCGGAACTCATGCACCACGCCCTGCAGCAGCGCAAACGCCTGCGCCGCATCCAGCGCGTCGCAGGCCGCCGTCAGCGCCGCCAGGTGCCCGTCCAGCTCCGCCGGCGGCAGGTGGTATTCCTGCGCGCGCATGATGCGCGGGTGGTCGGTGGCCAGCACACCGTCGCCAATCAGCAACTCCTCGTACAGCTTCTCGCCCGGGCGCAGCCCGGTGCAGCGGATTTCGATATCGCCGTGCGGGTGCTGCTCGTCGCGCACCTCCAGCCCGGACAGGTGAATCATGCGTCGCGCCAAGTCGATGATCTTCACCGGCTCGCCCATGTCCAGCACGAACACGTCGCCGCCCTGCCCCATCGCCCCGGCCTGGATCACCAGCTGCGCCGCCTCGGGAATGGTCATGAAGTAGCGGGTGATGTCCGGGTGGGTCAGCGTCACCGGGCCGCCAGCGGCGATCTGGCGCTTGAACAGCGGCACCACCGAGCCGGAGCTGCCCAGCACGTTGCCGAAGCGCACCATCACGAAGCGGGTGGCGCTGCCGCGCGCGTGCCGCGCCTGCAGCGTGAGCTCGGCCAGCCGCTTGCTGGCGCCCATCACATTGGTTGGCCGCACGGCTTTATCAGTAGAAATCAGCACGAAAGTAGCCACGCCGGCCGCCTCCGCCGCCTGCGCGCAGCTGTCGGTACCGAAGGCATTGTTGACGATGCCGGCAATCGGGTTATGTTCCACCATCGGCACATGCTTGTAGGCGGCGGCGTGGTACACGGTTTCCACCGCGAACGCCTGCATCACCGAGGTGAGCCGCGCGAGATCGGTCACCGTGCCCAGTACCGGCACCCGCGCCACCGCCGGCGCCAGCCGCGCCAGTTCCTGGTCGATGCTGTACAGCGCAAATTCGGTGAGTTCGAACAACACGATGCGCGCCGGCTGCTGCTTGACGATCTGGCGGCACAGTTCGGCACCGATGGAGCCGCCGGCGCCGGTCACCATCACCACCTTGCCGTGAATGTTGGCCGCAAGGAGTTCGCCACGCGGCGGCACCGGGTCGCGGCCCAGCAGGTCGTCGATCTCCACCTCGCGCAGCTCGTCCACCCGCACTTCGCCAGACACCAGGTCGGCCATGCCCGGCAGGCGCTTGATCGGTACGTGCAGGGCTTCCAGCTGCTCCAGGATCTGGCGGTGGCGGCCACGACTGGCCGACGGCATCGCCAGCAGGATCAACTCGGCATCGGTATCGTCCACCAGCGCCACGATGGTGGCCGGGTCGTGCACCATCAGGCCGCGGTAGGTGCGGCCCCACAGCTGCGGGTTGTCGTCCACGAAGGCCAGCGGCCGGTATTCGCGGCCTTCCTGCAGCGCCACCATCAGCTGCAGGCCGGCACGGCCGGCGCCGTAGATGATCACCGGCCGCCGCGGCGCATCCAGCGCGTCGATACGGCGCACCACGCCGCGCAGCAGGAAGCGGCTGCCGCCGATGTAGGCCATGGCGAACACCCAGAAGATGATGATGGAGGTGCGCGGGAACGGCCCGATGCCGGCCATCAGGATCACCGCCATCAGCACCAGCACCGACAGTGATACGCCAACCACCACGGTATAGACGATGCGGTCGTCGAGGAATTTGAGCACCGCGCGGTACAGCCCCAGCTTGATGAAGATGGGCAGCACCCACAGCGGCGGCACCGCGAAAATCCACAGGTAGGGGTCCAGCTTCGGGTCCCAGTTGCCGCCCAGGCGCAGCACTACCGCGCTCCACATTGCCAGCGGCAGCAGCAGCGCATCCAGCAGCATCAACAAGGCCATCTTGTGATGGCGCGAGAAGGCAAACAGTTTTTCCAGCATGTCAGCTCTTGTAATGAGTTACGGCAGCCGTTCAGGGCATCGCGGCGCCAACGGCCTGGCGCAGCGGGATGCCCGTCGGGTCGAAACCCTCCAGGCAGAACACGTTGATGCCGAAATTATCCGGCGTTACGCGCTTGCGGTGGAACGGGTAAATGCCACACACCTTGCAGAAGAAATGCCGCGCAGTATGGGTATGAAACTGGTACTCCGCCAGCTGCTCTGCCCCGGCCAGCAGGGTAAAGCAGCTTTCGTGCACCTTCACCATCAGCGCGTTCTTCTTGCGGCACAGCGAGCAGTCGCACATGGTCAGCTCGGGAAAATCACTGCGGATCTCGAACTGCACCGCACCGCAGTGGCAGCTGCCGCGGTAAGTCTGTTCCGGTCGGCTCATGGCTTGCTCCACTTAACGCGTCACGATCTTCAGCAAGGTGGCGAGGATGATCTGCACATCCCCGGCCAGGCTGTAGCCCTGCGCATAGCGCAGGTAGTAGGCCAGCTTTTCCGGCAGCACCTGTTCGATATAGGCGCGCTCCGGGTCGGCAGCCTTACCCAGTATCTCGTTCTCGTCGATCATGCGGATCGACGCCCAGTCGGTAATGCCGGGGCGCACCGACAGCACGATGTCGCGCACATTGTCCGGGTAGCAGGCCACGTACTTGGGCACTTCCGGGCGCGGGCCCACCAGGCTCATGTCGCCGAACAGCACGTCCAGGAGCTGTGGTAGCTCGTCCAGCTTGCTCTTGCGCAGGATGTGGCCGGCGCGGGTGACGCGGCTGTCCGCGCCCACCGTCAGCTGGCCGGCGGCCTCGGCATTGATGCGCATGGTGCGGAACTTGTGGATGCGGAACAGCCGGCCGCCGCGCCCTACCCGCACCTGGCGGAAGAACACCGGGCCCGGCGAATCCAGCTTCACCCACAGGCCGATCAGCAGCAGCAGCGGCCAGATCAGTGCCAGCCCGGCCAGCACGGCAACCAGGTCGAACAGGCGCTTGAGCAAGGGCGAGCCGTGGCGTGCGGCCAACGTTGGCCGCAAGGTATCCAGCTGCCCAGCGCTACTGCGCGACTCGTCTGCGGCGTAATCCGGCTTGTCGCTCATCACTTGCCCAGCAGCTGGCGCACGGCGGCAATGACGCGGGTCTGATCGTCATCGCTCATGCGGGTGTACAGCGGCAGCGTCACCTCGGCTTCGAACGCCGCATCGGCCACCGGGAAGCTCTCGCGCTTGAGGTCGTAACCATCACGCCATACCGGCTGGCGATGCAGCGGGATGAAGTGCACCGAGCAGCCGATACCCAGCTCCGCCATGCGCACGATGAAGTCGTCGCGGCTGATGCCGGCTTCCGGCTTGATGCGCACCGGGTACAGGTGCCAGGCGTGGTTGCTGCCGGCGTCCACCGGGCGGGCCGGCAGGATCAGCGGCAGGTCGGCCAGCTCGCGGTCAAAACGCACGGCCATCGCCTCGCGTTTTTCGTGGAAGGCGCGGATTTTCTTCAGCTGGTGGATGCCCATCGCCGCGGCGGTATCCGGCATGTTGTACTTGTAGCCGGGAGCGATTACCTCGTAATACCAGGCCGGGGTCTTGGAGGTGTAGCGGTCGAAGGCATCGCGGCTGATGCCATGCAGGCGCATCACCTTGCAGCGGGCGATGATGTCCTTGTTTTTCGACACCACCATGCCGCCCTCGCCGGTGGTCATGGTCTTGTTGGCGTAGAAGCTGAACACCGTCACATCGGAATCCAGCGCGCCGATCAGCTTGCCCTTGTAGTAGGTGGGCATGGCGTGAGCGGCATCTTCCACCACCTTGAGATTGTGCTCGCGGGCAATGGCGATGATCGCGTCCATATCGCAGGCGAGGCCGGCGAAGTGCACCGGCATGATGGCGCGGGTCTTCGGCGTGATGGCGGCGCGAATCGCCTCCGGGCGGATGTTGAAGGTGGCCGGGTCCACATCCACGATCACCGGGTGCGCGCCGAGATAGCGCACCACCTCGGCGGTGGCGGTAAAGGTGTAGCTGGGCACGATCACCTCGTCGCCCTCGCCCACGCCCACCGCTTCCAGCGCCAGGTGCAGGCCGGCGGTGGCGGAGTTCACCGCGATGGCTTCCACGCCGTCGCCGATGAAGGCGGCAAAATCGGCCTCGAACTGTTTGGTCTTGGGGCCGGTGGTCACCCAGCCGGAACGCAGCGCATCGACCACTTCATTGATTTCGTCTTCGCCGATGTCCGGCAGCGCAAAAGGGAGGAATTTCTGTTCAGCCATTGTCTTGTCTTTCATTACCTTGCCGGCGGCACGGTGCCACCGGGTAAAAATCCTTGCGGCCAACGTTGGCCGCGTCACTCATGCCATGTATCGGCGGAACTCCGCCTGGCGGCTTCCGCCCTACTTCAGCTTGTCCGCCAGCCGCTTGCCGATTTTCTGCGTCGGCTGTTCCACAAAGCGGTTGATCGCCAGTGCCAGGCACCAGGTTGCCGCCAGCGCGATGATCACCATCAGCCACCACGGGGTGCCGTATTGTGCCAGCGTGAACAGGATGGCGTAACCGGGCACCGAGTGGCAGACATACCAGGCGTAGCTGACACTCGCCACGCGGGTAAGCAGCGGCGCGGCCACCAGTTGCGGCCACAGCGCGCCGGCCAGGAACAGCGCGATGCCGATGCCGTAGCTGGCGTACAGCTCTACCGAGCCCCAGTTGGTGACCCACACGAACAGCGCCAGCAGCACGATGAAATGCGCAACCGTTTCCAGCTTGCCGGCCTGGCCGCTGCGGTAGAAGTACAGCCAGCAGCCGGCGAACATCAGCGGGAAGTAGCAGACGATGGTCTGGAAATTATTCGGCTCGGCATAGCGCGTCAGCCACGCCACCAGCGGCAGCAGCAGCCAGATCGCCCACTTGATGCGCCGGCCGGTAATGGCGAACGCCGCGCCCAGCATGGCGTAGAACCACAGCTCCACTTTCAGCGTCCACATCACCGGGTCGATATTGCTGCCGCCCAGCCAGTCCTGGAAGGCGATGCTGGCATGGCCCAGCACATCGGCGCGGGTGACGTCGAACTCGCCGTCCGGCAGCCAGGATGCCAGCCACAAGGCAGTCACCGTCAGCGCGAGGCCGGCCCAGTAGGTGGGGTAGATGCGGAAGAAGCGCGACACCGCGAAGCGCGCCGCGCCCATGCGGGTGAGCGACAGCGGAATCAGCAGCCCGGAAATCAGCAGGAACAGCCCCACCCCCACCGCGCCCAGGTTGAACGGCAGCACGAAGGAGGCACCGTGGTAGCCTTCGACCTGCGGCAGGTTCATCACCTCGGCGATGCGGTCGCGGCGCTGCCAGAAGATCTGCGTGTAGTGGAACAGCACCACGGAGAGCATGGCCAGGCCGCGCAGGCCGTCGGCGAAGTCGAAGCGGATGTGTGGCTGTTGCTGGCTCATGCTGCTCTCGTTATCTGAAGGTTGGCCGCAAGGCAGGCCCGGCTTACTGCATGCAATGCAGGAAACGTTTCGCCAGCACCGCGTAATCGTGCCTGGCCAGCACGTAAGCTTTGCCGGCAGCGCCCATGCGGCCGCGTTCGTTCGGCGTCAGCGCCGCCATGCGCTGCAGTGCATCGGCGATGGCTGCCGGATCTTCCGCGCCCACGCTGATGCCGGCGCCTGCCTCGGCCACCATGTCGTTGCCGGCCTCCACCGAATGCACCACCGGCTTGCCGGCCATCATGTAGTCGAACAGCTTGTTCGGGTTGATGCCGAAGCGGTAGATGGGCAGCTTGCGCCAGCCGATGTACAGCGCATCGCACTCGACGAGGAAGGCCGGCACCGCGTGCTTGGGGATGGACGGCAGGAAGGTGACGTTCTGCAGCCCCAGCGCCTGCGCCTGGCTGACCAGCGCCGCCTTGTCCGGGCCATCGCCCACCAGCACCATGTGCACACTGCTCTCTTGCGGCAGCTGGCTGGCCGCCTGCAGCAGGAAGTCCAGCGCATTGGCCAGCCCGTGGCCGCCGGCGTAACCGACGATGAAGCGCTTGTCCGCCTTCAGCTGCGCCAGGCGCATGCGATGCTCGGCCGGCAGCGGCTCGCTGGCACCCTGCCACTCGGCCACATCCACGCCATTGGGAATCACCACGTATTTTTCCGGCGCCATGCCATGCGCCAGCATGTAGTCCTTCGCGCACGGCAGCATCGACACCACGGTGTCCGCCTTGCGGTAGCCAAAGTCTTCCGCCCACTGCAGCAGGCGGATGAACGGATGCTTCGGGCTCATGCCCCCCACTTCCACCGGGGTCAGCGGCCACAGGTCATGCACCTCGTACACCAGCTTCGCCCCGGTCTTGCCGGCGATGAAGGCCGCCGGGATGGTGTCCAGCGGGTAGGTGGAGGAAGCAATCACCACGTCCGGCCGCCATTGCTTGAGGTAGCGCCCGGACAGGCCCATCACCCGCCCCAGGAAGCGGAAGATGTTGATCACCCGCTTCAGGCCGTTGCCCTCGTAGCGCGGGGTGCGGCACCAGGTGTAGCGGATGCCGTCGATGTCCTGGTCGGCGTAGTTGCTGCCCAGTTGCGGGTTGTGCTGGCGCAGGTGCGAGTAGTCCGCCGCCAGCATGTGTACCTCGTGCCCGGCCTGCACCCATTCGCGGGCCAGGTAGTAGGGGCGGAACTCCATGCCGTGCTGCGGGCTGCCGGCGTAGTGGTTGATATACAGAATGCGCACGTAAAACTTTCGTTATTGGTCTGGGTTGGCCGCAAAGCGGCCGACGGCTATTTATGATCTCGCGAGCCAAGGCGGGACAAGGCGAAATCGCAAGGCTAGAACAGCCCGGCCAGGATATTGATCATCAATGCCACCACGGTGATGTTGAACAGGAAGGACAGCGTGCAATGCACGGTGCCGATGCGGCGCATCTGGCGGCTGGCCAGGCACACGTCCGCCGTCTGTCCCGAGGTGCCGATCACCACCGAGAAATAGAAAAAGTCGCCGTAGTCCGGCGTGTCGCAACCCGGAAACTGCAGCGCCGGCTCTTCGCCGCGCAGCTGGCCGCTGAAATAGACATGCGCGTAGTGCAGCGCAAACATGGTCTGGGTGAACAGCCAGGAGGTCAGGATGGTGAGCGCCGACAGCACCACATGGCCGATGCGCACCGCGCCGTGCAGCTCGCGCGCCACCGACAGCTCCAGCACGATGGCCAGCAGGCAGGTAATGGCCGAGGCCACCACCAGCGCCATGATGGTGCGCTGGCCCACGTCCTCGCGCAGCGCGCGGTGGCGGATGCGCTCCAGGCTGGCGCCGGACATCATATAGCCGATCAGCAGCAGGTACAGCACGGCGCCGGCGTTCCAGCCCAGGGTGAAGGCGGTGATGCCGCGCACCGGCAGCAGCGTCTGCGCCTGGGCCAGCAGCGCCACCGCCAGGCCGAACAGCCCGGACGACAGCAGCCGTGGCCGCACCAGCAGCATGCGCAGCGGCATGGTGACGCGGTGGCGATGTTGATGCGTGGTAGTCATGGCGTGCCTTTCCGCTTCATGCGGCCAACTGTTGGTACAGCGCCACCAGCTTGTCGGCCTCGGCCGCCCAGCTGTACTTGGCCAGCACTGCGCGCTTGCCGGCATCGCCCATGGTCTGGGCACGGGCATCGTCGGAGAGCAGCGTGGCGATGGCCTCGGCAATGGCATGCGGGTCCTGCGGGTCCACCAGCAGGCCGCAGCCGGCATCCTCGACGATGTCGCGCCACAGCGGGAAATCGCTGGCGATCACCGGCATGCCGGCGGCCATGTATTCGAACAGCTTGATCGGCAGCGATTCCACGTAGCTGGGCGTGGGCAGCAGCGTCACCAGACCCACCTTGCTCTGCGCCAGCACCGTGGCCACGCCGGCGCGATCCAGCACGCCCAGGTCGTTCACCCGCGCCCAGCCGGCTTCGCGTTGCAGTGCGGCCTTCAGGTCCGGCTCGCTCCAGATGCCGGCCAGGTTCAGCCGGGTGTCGGTGTCCGGCAGCGCGGCGATGATGGGCTCGATGCCGCGGGTGCGGCTGATGCCGCCCAGGTAGCACACCTCGTTGCGGCGGCTGGCCCACGGCGTGTCGCGCACCAGTTCGGCCAGGATCGGGTAGTTGCACACGTCGATGCTGTGGCGGGCGCCGGCGCGTTCGAAGCGCTGGCGGATCACCGGCGTGGCGGCCACGATGGCATCGAAGCGGCGCGCGGCGTAGTCCTCCAGCGTTTCCACCCCGCGCGACACCCACGGCCGTGCCATGCCGGGAATCCAGTGCTTGGCCAGCACCTGGCGCGGCACGTCCTCGTGCACGTCGTACACGATTTTGATGCCGGCCTGCTGCAGGCGCAGCGCGGCAGGAATCAGCTCCGGGTCGTGAAAATGCGCCACGTCCGGCATCAGTTCCAGCGCCTTCTGGTACACGCGCTTCACCGTGCCGGTCATGCGCGACAGCCGGCCGCCGCTCTTGGGGCCCACGTCGTGAAAGCGCACGCCGCGGTTGATCTCCTCGCCCAGCCCGTCGGCCACCACCAGGTGCACCTCGTGCCCGGCGGCCGCCAGGCTGGCGCACTCCTTCACGAAGATGCGGATATCGTGGCGCGGGTGGGCGCTGCTGAGATGGGCGATTTTCACGTTCAAACCTTTCCGGCCGCGGCGCCTGGCGCCACGGCAAAATTCTCAATGCGCCAGCAGCTGGCGGTAAATATCGGCAAAGCGCGCCATATTGTGCTGGTGCAGGCCTTTTTCGCTCACCAGCCGGCGGTTGAGCGCCACGGCCTCGGCCAGTTGTTCGTTGTCGCCGGCGCGCAGCAGCTGCGCCTTCAGCGCCGTGCCCAGCCGCGCCACGTCCTCGACGATGGCGCCGTTGACGCCGTCCAGCACCCATTCCAGGTTGGCCGGCAGGTTGGACAGCAGCGGCAGGCAGCCATGGCCCATGGCTTCCAGCAGGCTGATGCTGGTGGCGTCGCTGGTGGGCACGCTGACGAACAGTCGCGCGTCGCGGTACAGCCCGGCCAGTACGTCCGGCGTCACGAAGCCGGTGAAGTGGATGCGCTGCAGTTGCAGCTTGCGCGCCAGTTGCAGCAGCGCATCGGTTTCGCTGCCGCTGGCGGCCACGGTGAGCGACCAGCCGGCGAAGCGCGCATCGGCCTCCACCTCGGCCCAGGCGCGCACGATGGCATCGATGCGGTACAGCGGCTTGTGCAGGCGGCAGGACAGCACGCTCAGCGGCTTGGCGGCGATGTCCGGCTGCGCCGGCAGCTCGTCCATGCCGAAGTTGAGCACGTCCATGCGCCGCAGCGGCGCCAGCTGGCGGCATACCGCCGCCATGTGCAGCGAATCGCTGGTCACTGCGCTGGCGGCCGCCAGATTGGCCGCCACCATGCTGCGCAGCAGCCGGCTCTGCTGCGGCAGCAGCAGCACGTCCGAGCCCCAGGCGGTGAGCAGCCACGGCATGCGCCGGCCGGCCAGCGCGCGGCGCGCGTGCCAGGCGACGCTGTTGGCCTGGTGCACGTGCACGATGTCCGGGCGCAGCTCGTCGATCAGCGCGGCGATGCGGCTGGCGGTGCGCAGTGCGCGCAGGCTGAAATCCACCTGCAACACGCGGCCAAGGTTGGCCGCATGGTAGCGCTCCGGCAGCGGGCCGCTGGTAACCAGGTGCACCTCGCTCACCTGTGGCGCAATGCCGGCCAGGTAGCGGAAGGTATGTACCGAGGCGGAGCCGATCAGCAGCAGCTTCATGCCGCCCCTTTCTGTTCGCGCAGCAACCGTGCCAGCGCCTGCTGCAGATGTTGCAGGCGGCGCGCCAGCGCGGCATCGGCGGCCAGGTTGATATTCACCGGCAGGTTGAACACGCTGGCGGCCAGTGTCTCGGCATCCGGCGCGCCGCCGGGCAGGTAACCGTGGCGGAAGGAGCCGGCCGGGTGGATCACGTCGTCGAACCACACGCCGATGTTCAGCCCGCAGGCGGCGGACAGTTCACGTGCCAGCCGCGCCTTGTCCACCACGTGGAACGGCAGCGCGAACGGGTAGCGCACCCAGTGGGTGTCCGCCGGCGCCTGCCACTGGACGATGCCGGGCACGCCATCCAGCATGGCGCGGTAGCGCGTCACCAGTTGCTGCTTGTGCGCCAGCGTAGCCGGCAGCCGCGCCAGCTGCGAGCGCAGCAGCACGGCGGACAGCAGCGGCATCTCGCGGGCCGGGTGCGGTGCGCCGTCGCGCACTTCGGCATCGCCGGAGCGGTAGATCAGGCCCATGCGCCGCACCATGGCCATGGCGATGCGACCCAGCAACGGCCAGCGCGCGGACAGCACGTGCGCCTTCAGCGTGGCCAGCAGCCGCCACTGGTCGGCGCAACTTACCTCGGGCAGCGCCGGCTGCGGCTGATAGTCGCCAACCGGCAGCAGCGCAAAGCCGCCGATACCGCCGGTAAGGTTCTTGGAGTATTCGAAGCTGAAGAAGGCGCCGTCGTGGTAGCTGCCCAGCCACTGGCCGTCGCAGCGCGAGGCAAAGCCGTGGGCGGCGTCATCGATAAAGCGCACCTGGCGGTGCTTCTCGCGCAGCCAGGTCGGCACCTCGCAGGCGATGCCGAAGTTATGCGGCACCACCACCACGCGGGTATGGCGGCGGATGGACAGGTCCAGCAGCTGCCAGTCGTAAGTCATGCTGCTGCGGCGGATATCCACGAAGCGCAGGCTGGCGCCGGTGGGCGGCACCTGGTTGGGCACCACCACGCAGGTGAAGGCCGGCACGAGCACCTCGTCACCAGGCCCGACGCCATGCAGCTGCAGCAAGGCGGCAAAGGCGGCACGGCCGCTGTCGAACAGGCGGATGCGCTGCTCGTCCACCTGCAGCAAGGCGGCCAGCTCTCGACGCAGCGCGCCGCGCTGGCGCAGGCGGCCCAGCAGCATGCCGGGCAAGGCGGCAACAAAACGCGGGTAGCTCAGCGAGTTGGCGGTCAACACAGCGGCTTCACCTTTCTGGCCGGCTGGCCGGCATACACCCAGCCGCTTTCCAGCTCGCCCTTCACCACGCTGCCGGCACCCACCACCACGTTATCGCCGATGCTGGCGCCCGGCAGCACGATGCAGCCGGCGCCGATCAGCACATTGTTGCCAACGGTGATGTCGCCATCGATATGGCATTCGGTGAAGGTGGTGGTGGTCACGTCGGCCGGAATGCCATTGCTGTGACAGAAGAACATGCAGCGCGGCCCGACTGCCACGTGGTTGCCGAAACTCAGGCGGCGGTCGGCCACCAGGCAGTAGTGATGCGGCGCCAGGTGGCTGCTGTGCCCGAGGCGGAACTCGCCGCGCGGCCCCAGCAGCACATCGCCGCCCCAATACAGGCGCGCATGCTCGCCCATTTCGATACCGCGTACCCGGCTGAAACGGCTGCCGGCGTGGATGCGCGCGCCGCGCGCCAGCCTGGCGCCGCGCACACGCAGGCAACAGGCATGCAACATGAGCAACAGTCGTTCAAGCATGGCGCACCTCGCGGCGGGCACAGAGTCGATAAACCCAGGACATGTAGATAATGTAATAGACCGACATCGCCCACGCCTGCACGCGGAATACCATGTGTGCGTCGTGCGCCAGCCGGTACACCAGGCCCAGGGTGCCCAGGTTGACCACGACCCCGAGCAGGGCGAACAGGAAGGAGGCACGCTGACGCGACAGTACCATGGGCACCATGAAACAGGGCGTGGCAATGAACATGCAAAAAAACGACGGCGCCAGCAAACCGGCAATCACTCCCGCATCGCGCCACGCCGCACCGAATGCCAGCGCGAACATCGGCTCGCCCCAGGCCATCAGCGCCGCGAACGGCAGCAGCGCCACCCCGCCCAGCACCAGCTGCGCCTTCAGCAGCAGGGGCCGCAGCGGGCGATGCTGGGCATGCGCCTCGGCCAGGTCGCGGTACAGCACCTGCGATACCGCCTGGCCCAGCAAGGCGGCCGGCAGCTTGAGCACGCGCAGTACCAGGCCGTAGTGGCCCATTACCGTGGCGCTGGCGATTACCGTCAGGATCTGCACCATCAGCGAGTCCTGCAGCGCCACCACGAAGGCATGCGGGGTATTGATCAGCGGAAACTCGCGGTATTTCGCCATCAGGCGGCGCACGCCACCGGCGCGCGCCCGTCGTACCCATACGGGCAGGACCTTCAGGTCCGGGCGGCTTTGCAGCAGCCAGGACGCACCCTGCCCCGCCAGTTGACCAACAATCAGCCCGGCCGTTCCCAATTTGCCGAAACCGGCGGCCAATTGCACGCTGCTCATCGCCAGCGACTGGCCGATGCGGCCCTGGGCATTGAGCTGGTAGCGGCGCAGGCGGTTGTTCCAGTTGGTCCAGATCTGGTTGTTGGCTGCCAGCCATACGCCCAGCGGCAGCAGCGGCAGCCACGGCGCCAGCTCCGGCGCGTCCAGCTGCCGCGCCAGCCAGCCGCCATCCAGCCAGAACGGCAGGCTCAGCAGCACCAGCAGCAGGGTGTTGAACACCAGCGCCAGCACCAGCAGGCGCTCGGCGTCCTCGTCCTCGCGCGGCAGCACGATGGCCATGTCGTAGCGCCAGGTGGCGATCACCACCAGGTTGGACAGCCAGGTAACGAAATGGGTAAGCACCCCGAAATCGGCCGGGGTGTACAGGCGGGTGAGCAAGGGGGTGAACAGCACCGGCAGGAACTGCGCCACCGCCGCGCCACCCACCAGGGTGGCGACGTTGCGCACGAAGCCGCCGGCGGTCAGCCGTTGCCACAGCGCGGCCGGGTTCATGACTGTCGCCCCAGCCACGCCCTGGCAGGCGCCCGGGAGTTGGATACCGGCAACGCCACTTAGGCCAGCGCCTTCTTCACCGCGGCAACAATGGCGTCCTGGGTGGCTTCATCCAGGAACGGGTGCATCGGCAGGCTCATCACACGCTTGCCGGCGGCCTCGGCCAGCGGGAAGCTGCCCTCGCCCTGGCCCAGGTGGGCGAATGCCGGCTGCAGGTGCAGCGGAATCGGATAGTGCACCGCGGTGGGGATGCCCATGGCTTGCAGCGCCTGCTGCACCGCCTCGCGGTTATCCACCTCGATAGTGTACTGCGCGTAGACGTGGCTATTGCCCGGCGCAATCACCGGCACGCGTGCCACGTCCTGCAGCAGCGCGCTATAGCGGGCGCCGATGCGCGCACGCGCCTCGACCTCGGCCGGGAAGCTCGGCATCTTGGCCAGCAGCACCGCGGCCTGAATGGTATCCAGCCGGCCATTGAGGCCGATTACCGGGTGGTGGTAGCGGCGGTCCTGGCCGTGGATGCGGATCTCGCGCATCTTCTTGGCCAGCTCGTCGTCGTTGGTGAACACCGCACCGCCATCGCCGTAGCAGCCCAGCGGCTTGCTGGGGAAGAAGCTGGTGGTGCCGATGGTGCACAGGTTGCCGGAACGTTTGCCATGCTGGCTGGCGCCGAAGCTCTGCGCACCGTCCTCGATCACCGCAATGCCATGGCGCTCGGCAATGGCGTTGATGGCGTCGAAATCGGCACACTGGCCGTACAGGCTCACCGGCATGATGGCGCGGGTGCGCGGGGTGATGGCCGCTTCCAGCAGTGCCGGGTCCAGGTTGTAGCTTACCGGGTCGATATCGACGAACACCGGCTTGGCGCCCAGTAGGGCGATCATTTCGCCGGTGGCGATGAAGGTGAACGGCGTGGTGATCACCTCGTCGCCCGGCTTGATGCCCAGCGCCATCAGTGCGATCAGGATCGCCTTGGTGCCGTCGCACACGCCGATGGCGTGTTTGGCACCGGTGTAGTCGGCCAGCTGCGCTTCCAGCTCCTTCACCTCCGGCCCCATGATGTACTGGCCATGCTCCAGCACGGCGTGGATGCGGGCGTCGATATCGGCCTTGAGATGCTGGTACTGCGCTTTCAGATCGATGAACTGGATGGACATGGTAGTGCCTTGTCGGAATGCGTTATGGGGATTACAGCGGTGCGCAGTGGTTGCCGCCGATGTCGTAACGTTGGCCGCATGCCGCGCAGGCATGCTCGTCGATGCTGTCCGGCAGACGCTCGCCGCACTGGCACATCCAGCCTATGCGCCGCGCCGGGGTGCCCACCATCAGTGCGTACGGTTTCACATCGCGGGTCACCACCGCGCCGGCGCCGATGAAGGCAAACTCGCCCACGGTATGGCCGCAGACGATGGTGGCGTTGGCGCCGATGCTGGCGCCGCGCTTCACCACCGTGCGGCGGTATTCGTTCTTGCGGTTGACATGGCTGCGCGGGTTGTTGACGTTGGTGAACACCATGGACGGGCCGCAGAACACGTCGTCCTCCAGCGTTACCGCATCGTAGATCGACACGTTGTTCTGCACCTTCACGTTGTCGCCGATGATCACGTCGTTGCCGACGAACACGTTCTGCCCGAAGGAGCAGCCTGCGCCGATACGGGCGCTGCTGCAGATGTGCACCCAGTGCCAGATGCGGGTATCGGCGCCGATCTGCGCGCCATCGTCGACGATGGCGGTGGGATGTACGGTGTATTGAGTCATGTAATGCAGCCTCGGACTGCTAAACGATAACGATGCTGAGTTGGCCGCAGCGGCTGCCGCCTGCTGCACAGGCCGCCAGCCTAGCAGCCACGCGCGGGCATGCCGGCCGGGTACTCAGAAAAACAGGAAAAAGCCGTCGGCAAAGTACACCAGCCCCAGCACGCCCACCGGCAGTGCAGCCAGCCAGATGATCTTGCGCTTGAACAGGCCGGCAACCGACGAAATCAGGATCGCCACCTGCAGGAAGATCACCGCCACGCCGAACGGCTTGCCCTGGCGCTGCGCCGCATCGCGGATGCTTTCCAGCTTGCGCGCTTCCTGCTCGATCTGGCTGCGTTCGTTGCCGTAGCGCGTCACCTTGTCGCCCAGTTTCTTCAGCTGCTGCTGGTAGTGCTCACGGGTGGCGGCCGGCGTACCCGCCGGCAGGTTGTCCAGCTCGAACTGCAGCCGTTCGCGCTCGACATCGTACAGATTGCCCTTGATGCCCTTGGCCTGGTAGTAGGCCCACTGGTCGGACGCCTGCGACTGCGCCAGCACGCTGCGGGTGGAATAGCCACCACCCTTGAAGGTGGACAGCGTGGCGCATACGGCCAGGATTACCGTGGTCAGCGCCAGATAACTCAGCCAGGGTTCTTTCTTTTCTTCTGCCATGACGTGCCTCGATCACATCCTATCTTCACAAGCGCAGCCGGGCGCCCATGGCGCCCGCACACTGCAGCTCAGTATTCCAGCGGCAGGCTCACGCGCTTGCCGTCGCGGGCGGACAGATACATACCGATCAGCAGCTCCAGCGACTTCAGCCCTTCGCGGCCGTCGGTTTCCGGCTCCGCCTCGCCACGCATCACCTGGATCACGTTGTCGTAGTACAGCGGATGGCCAAAACCATACACGCTGGTGGTGGCGTAGCTGGCGTGCTTGATCTCTTCGTCCATTGCGTGCGGCTCGGAGAACTCCCAGTGCTGGATCTCGTTCACCGCCATGCCGCCCACGCGCACGCTGCCCTTTTCGCCGAGGATGGTGATGCTGCCTTCCAGGTTCTTCGGGTAGGTGAGCATGGTCACGTTCATGCTGCCCAGCGCGCCGGAACGCCAGCGCAGGCTCACCACGCCGCTGTCTTCCACTTCGATGTCGCGCTCCAGCGTGGCGGTGTAGGCCTGCATGCTTTCCACCGGGCCGATCAGCCAGTCGATCAGGTCCACGTAGTGGCTGGCCTGGTTCATGAAGGCGCCGCCGTCGTATTCCCAGGTGCCGCGCCAGTCGGCCTGGTCGTAGTAGGACTGCGGGCGGGTCCAGAACACGTTGATGTTCACCATGTAGATGCGGCCGAAGCGCTTTTCCTGCACCGCGCGCTTGAGCAGCTGCAGGGTGGCGTTGCGGCGGTTCTGCTTCACCACGAACAGGCGCTTGCCGGCCTGGTCGGCGGCCTTCACCATCGCCACGCCGTCGTGCCAGCGGGTCGCCATCGGCTTTTCGGTCATCACGTGGAAGCCGGCGGCAAAGCAGTCGATGGCTTGCTGCGGGTGCAGGCCGGACGGGGTGGTGAGAATCACCACGTCGGCATCGCTGCTGGCCAGCAGTTCGCGCAGCGTGGCATGGCCACGGGCGCCGGTGCGCGTTACCGCGGCAGCCAGCGCCGCCGGGTCGGTATCGCATACGTCCACCAGTTCGCAGCGCTCGGCATGCTGTTCGATGGCACCAAAATGGTTGGCCGCAATGCGGCCGCAGCCGACCAGCGCGAAGCGCAGCTTGCGGTCGGTAATGGTTTCGTAACTGATCATCGCCTTATTCCTTGCCTGGCCGGCCTGTGGCCAACCTTCAACCTGCCGTCATGACGGCAGGCAAAAAAACCGTTGGCCGCACACGGCGGCCAGTTTGCACGCCTGCTGTTACAGCAGCAGGCGGTTGTCGCTGTGCAGATTCACATCCTTGATGCGGCTGACAAAATCGCAGAACTCCAGGCCGAAACGGCCTTCCAGCTCGTCGGCACGCTTCTCCAGCGCCTCCCAGCTCAACGGCGCCGGCGTTTCCTTGAACGCCATCACCGCCATATTGCCGTGACTTACCGCCGGCAATTCGATCACCCGGCCCTCGAACACCGCCAGCAGGCGCTCCACGAACTGCTGGTAGCGCTTGTCGCCGCTCCACCAGTTGGTGACGAACACGCCGTTCGGCGTCAGCGCGCGGTGGCAGTCCTCGAAGAACGCCTCGGTGGTCAGCTCGTCCACGATCTGCAGGCCATCGAAGCCGTCCACCAGGATCACGTCGGTGGACTCGCGGAACACCTTCACGTACTCGGCGCCATCGGCCTCGATGATCTCGAAGAAGTCGCCCTCTTCCGGCAGCTGGAAGAACGAACGCGCCACCGCGATCACCTGCGGGTTGATGTCCACCGCCACGCTTACCGCGTCCGGCAGGTATTCGTCGATCCAGCGCGCGAAGGAGCCGCCGCCCAGGCCGATCTGCAGGATGTGGCGCGGGTCGTCGTGCCACAGCAGGAAGGCCATCATCGCGCGGCTGTAGGACAGCACCAGGTCGGCGGGCTCATCCAGGTTCATCGAACTCTGGATGGTGGCCGAGCCCAGGTGCAGCGAGCGGATATTGCCCTCTTCGGAGATTTCCACCTCCGGCATGGCATCCACGCCCTTGCGCACGCGGCGGCGGAACGGGTGCAGGGCCTTATGCGCCACAGCCGCCTCCGGACACCTCGGTCGATGCGGCCTTGGGGCGCGAATCCAGGATGCTGATGGTGCGGCGCGGCGCGACGGCCGGCGCGGCTTCGTCGTCTTCGGCCGGCGGCTGCGGGTCGCGGAATTCTTCCTTGTCGAAGGCGGTATCGCCGCCCTCGAACGGGCTATCGCCGGTCTGCAGGCCGGCAAAGTCGAACAGGGCAGTGTCGGCCAGGTGCGAGGGCACCACGTTCTGCATGGCGCGGAACATGCTCTCCACGCGCCCCGGGAAACGCTTGTCCCAGTCGTTCACCATCTCCTTCACCACCTGGCGCTGCAGATTCGGCTGCGAGCCGCACAGATTGCACGGAATGATGGGGAATTCGCGCAGGGTGGCGTAGCGCTCGATGTCCTTCTCGCGGCAGTAGGCCAGCGGGCGGATCACCATGTGCTTGCCGTCGTCGGACACCAGCTTGGGCGGCATGGCCTTGAGCTTGCCGCCGTAGAACATGTTCAGGAAGAAAGTGTGCAGGATGTCGTCGCGGTGGTGGCCCAGCGCGATCTTGGTGGCACCCAGCTCGTCGGCCACGCGGTACAGAATGCCGCGACGCAGGCGCGAGCACAGGCTGCAGGTGGTCTTGCCTTCCGGCACCAGGCGCTTGACGATGCTGTAGGTGTCTTCCTCGACGATGCGGTACTCCACGCCGATGGACTGCAGGTACTGCGGCAGCACATGCTCGGGGAAGCCCGGCTGCTTCTGGTCCAGGTTCACCGCCACGATGCTGAAATTGATCGGCGCCGATTTCTGCAGCCCCAGCAGGATGTCCAGCAGGGTGTAGCTGTCCTTGCCGCCGGAGAGGCAAACCATCACGCGGTCGCCCTCTTCGATCATGTTGAAATCGTTGATGGCATCGCCCACCTGATGGCGCAGGCGCTTGGTGAGTTTATTGCCTTCAAACTGGGCCTTTTTGGCCTTGGCCTCGGCATCGTGGAGCTGTTCGGACATGGGGTACGGCTAAGAAATTGAAAAACCGGCTATTTTAGTCCGATCACGGCGATTTGTGCCATGCAGCGGCCGGCATTTTTTTGCGCCGCCGCAAGGGTGAGCGCGAGAAGGTTGGCCGCAAGGCAACTACAGCACCACGCTGCGGCCGCCATCCACCGCCAGGACCTGACCGTTGACATAGTCGGTATCGAACAGCAGGAAGGCCACCGCGCGGGCAATGTCCTCCGGCACACCGGTGCGCGCCAACGGAATCGACGCCTCGATGGCGGCACGCTCGCCGGCATCGAACGACACCTCGTCCTCCGGCCACAGATTCACCCCCGGCGACACGCCGTTCACCCGCACCAGCGGTGCCAGCTCCACCGCCAGGCTGCGGATCAGCTGCGCATGGCCGGCCTTGGCCAGGCTGTACACCAGGTGGCGCTTCATCGGCCGCTCGGCGTGAATATCGACGATGCCGACGATGGCGCCGCGGGTGGCCGCCAGGTAGCTGGCCGCCGCCTGCGCCAGGAACAGCGGCGCCTTGAGATTGCTGCCCATCAGGTCGAACCAGTCCTGCTCGCGGATGGCGCCCATCTCGGTGGGGTAGAAGCTGGAAGCATTGTTGACCAGGCCATCCAGGCGGCCAAAGGCGGCATAGGCATCCTCCACCAGCTGCGGCAGCGCGGCAGTATCCAGCAGGTCGGCCTGCAGCAGCACCACCGAACCGGGGCGGGTGGCGTTCAGCTCTGCGGCCAACGTCTCTGCCGTCTGGCGCGAGCCGCGGTAGTGCAGCGCCAGCCGCGCGCCACGGGCATGCAGGTGGCGCGCAATGCCCGCGCCCACGCGTCGTGCCGCGCCGGTAATCAGCACCACCTTGTCATGAACTTCCGCTTGCATACCCTCTCCCGTCGGTATTTGCTTGGCGACTGCGCGCCGATTAGCGACAATTCCCGCCATTTTAACGCGAACCCGCGCCAGAAAATGGCCGCGCGTTCCGAGCCGCGAGTTTTTACCATGCCCCTGCCCGAAGCCTCCGCCGACGCCCTGGCCGTCAGCCACACCCTCGCCCGCACCATCGCCGCCGAGATTGCAGACCGCGACGGCTGGATGCCGTTCTCGCGCTATATGGAGCTGGCGCTGTACGCGCCGGGCCTGGGCTACTACACCGCCGGTAGCCGCAAGTTCGGCGAGGCCGGCGACTTCATCACCGCGCCGGAGCTCACCCCGCTGTTCGCCCAGTGCCTGGCGCGCCAGCTGGCCGAGCTGCTGCCGCAGACCGCCGGCCACATCGTGGAATTCGGCGCCGGCAGCGGCCGCCTGGCCGCCGACCTGCTGCTGGCGCTGCAGGAGCTGGGCTGCGAGCCGGCCAGCTACAGCATCGTCGACCTGTCACCGGACCTGATCGAACGCCAGCAGGCCACCATCGCCACCCTGCCGCCAACGTTGGCCGCAAAGGTGCGCTGGCTGCCGACACTGCCGGACAGCGTGGATGGCATCCTGCTGGGCAACGAGGTGCTGGACGCCATGCCGGTGGAACTGGTGCTGCGCAATGCCGGCAAGCAGCTGCAGCAGCGCGGCGTCACCGTGCGCGACGGAGCGCTGTGCTTCGAAGACCGCGCCTTCGACGACCCGCAACTGGCCGCGCTGGCCGATGCCCTGCTGCCGGACATCCCGGATTACGTCAGCGAGATCAGCCTGGCGAATCGCGGCTTCATCCGCACCCTGGCCGGGGTGCTGACGCGCGGCGCCATGCTGATGATCGACTACGGCCACAGCGCCGGCGAGTACTACCACCCGGAACGCAGCATGGGCACCCTGCTCGGCCACTACCGCCACCACACGCTGCACGACCCGTTCTACCTGCCGGGGCTGATGGACCTCACCACCCACGTGGACTTCAGCGCGGTGGCGCAGGCCGGCATCGACGCCGGGCTGGATCTGATCGGCTACACCAGCCAGGCGCAGTTCCTGGTCAACGCCGGCATCACCGGCCTGCTGTCGCACCTGGATGCGGCCAACATCAAGGACTACCTGCCGGTGGCCAAGGCGGCACAGCGGCTGCTGTCGCCGCAGGAAATGGGCGAAACCTTCAAGGTGATCGGCTTTGGCAAACAGGTGGGAATCGACTGGCTGGGCTTCAGCCAGGGCGACCGCTGCTACACGCTGTAAGCATCGCTAGACCATTTTTGGCATTCTGCAGAAATAGTTGACACCCCGAAATCCGCTGCGTATAGTTCGCAACCTCGATGCCAGCGCATCGAAATGTGGCGAATTAGCTCAGTTGGTTAGAGCGACGGAATCATAATCCGCAGGTCCGGGGTTCGAGTCCCTGATTCGCCACCACAGTTTATCGAGACTGTGTGCAAGCAGAGTCTCACGGCGAATTAGCTCAGTTGGTTAGAGCGATGGAATCATAATCCACAGGTCCGGGGTTCGAGTCCCTGATTCGCCACCAATAAAAAAGCCAGCTCAACGAGCTGGCTTTTTTGCATTTCCGCAGGTCTTTCCCCGCAAAACCCAGACAGGGAAAAGCCGGCTCCCCGAGCCGGCTTAGTTCATGTCACCACCGTTCACTCCCCGCCGGCAGCGCGCCAGCCCAAGTCGCGCAGCGCACCCAGCAATGCCGCGTGCGGCAAGGCCCTGGCCTGGTGGCCGTTGTTACCATCGACATCCTCCGCCGCCAGCAAGGCATTGACGATGGCCTCTTCCACCGCCTCCGCCGCCGCTTCGAACAGCGGCGAGATGTGATCCGGACGCACCATTTCCACCTGCTGGGTGAACGCCCCCTGCTGCGCATAGTCGGCCACCGGCAGCTGCTGGTTGCCGGTGGCAAACGCCAGGAAGATGTCGCCGCTGGAGTCCTCGGTGCCCCCGCCGGTGCGGGCAATGCCCAGCGAGGCGCGCTGCGCCAGGCGGCGACACTGCTCCGGCAGCAGCGGCGCGTCGGTGGCCAGCACCACCACGATGGAACCCATGCCCGGCTGCGGCAGCCGACGCTGGCTGAACGGCGACGGGATCAGCGCATCGTCCAGCATGCGGCCAACGGGGTAGCCCTGCACCAGCAGCGAGCCGCGCTTGCCGTGGTTGGCCTGCACCAGCGCGCCCACCGTCCAGCCGCCCTGCGCAGCGCCAAGCCGGCGCGAGGCGGTGCCGATGCCGCCCTTGAACTCGTGGCAGATCATGCCGCTGCCGCCACCGACATTGCCCTCCGCCGGCAGGCCGCCGTGTGCCGCCTGCAGCGCTTCGGCCACGTGCTCTCCGCTCACGTGAAAGCCGTTGATGTCGTTCAGCAGGCCGTCGAAGGTTTCCATCACCACCGGCATGGTCCAGTACACCGCATCGCCGGCGGGCAACTGCTGCCGCTCCAGGCGGATCAGGCTGTCGCGCACCACGCCCACGCTGTGGGTGTTGGTGATGGCGATGGGCGTGGTGAGCACGCCAGCCTCGCGTACCCACTCCAGGCCGGTGGCGTCGCCGTTGCCGTTGAGCACGTGCACGCCGGCAAAACAGGGCTGCAGCCGGGCGGCGTCGGGGCGCGGCTCGATCACCGTCACCCCGGTGCAGGCGCGGCGGCCGTCGGCGAACTGCTCGCGTACCGAGCTGTGCCCTACCCGCACGCCCGGCACGTCGGTAATGGCGTTCAGCGGGCCGGGGCGGCCGTGGCCGATGCGGATGCCGAGTTGTGTTGCGCGTTGTTTCATAGTGCTTTCCTATCGGGTTGAGGTTGCCGGTTGCTGTGCCCGCTCTTGCCAGCGGCCGAACAGCAGGCCGACCACGATGATGGCGGCCACGATCAGGAAGTCGCGCAGCGGCGCGTCCTGCAGGATGGCCCACAAGGTGTACAGGGTGCCGCCTATCGCCAGCAGTACCGGCAGCGGCCACCACGACATGGTGTACGGGTGATGGATATCGCTACGGCGGCGGCTGACCAGCGCGGCAATGCCCATGCCGAGGTAGGACAGCAGGATCAGGATCACGGTGAACGAGGTCAGGTCCGCCAGGTTGGAGTTGAAGGTGAGCAGCGCCGATGGCACCGCGAACAGCAGGGTGGCGATCCACGGCGTGCCGAAACGCGGGTGGATGCGCAGCAGCGCTTCGTTCATGCGCGCCGGCCACATGCCGTCGCGGCCGCTGGCGTACAGGAAGCGGCTGCTCTGCAGCACGATGGCGATGATGGCGTTGAACACCGACAGGAAAATGCCGCCGCTCACCGCCCGAGCCAGCAGCGGCGAACTGAGGCTGCTGACCACGTAGCTGATCGGGTCCGCCTGTCTGGCAAGCTCGGTCAGCGACGGTGCGCCCAGCAGCAGCGCGGTCATCGGCAGCAGCTCCACCAGCACCACGATGCCCAGCGAAATCAGCACCGCGCGCGCCATGGCCTTGCCGCCCTGGTGACGTTCGTGCATGTCTTCGGCCAGGTAGATGGCACCGCCAAAACCGTTGTAGGAGAACATGGCGCTGCCGATCATGGCGGCGATCACCGGCACCGACACCGTGGCCAGCACACCATGGCTGTCGGCCATCACCGGGTGCAGCAGCAGGGCAGCCGACTGATGCTGCTGGCCAAAGCCCAGCACCGCGATCAGCGCCAGTACCAGCACCTCCACGCCGAGGAACAGCCCGGTCACCAGCGCGTTGAGCTTGATGTCGAGAATGCCTATCGCGTAGCACAGCACTACCACCACCAGCGCCACACTGGCGCTGTCGAACTGCGTGCCCAGCGCGGAATTGAGATAGGTGGCGGCGCCGGTGGCCAGCACCGCCGGAATGAACAGCAGCAGGCACAGCACGAACAGATACATCTGCAGGCAGGCCAGCCGCCCGAACAGCCGCTGCACGATCACATACTCCCCGCCGGCGTTGGGGTGCGCGGCGCCAAGCTCGGCGTAACACAGCGCATAGGTCACCGCGAGGATGGCCGCCAGCACGAAGGACAGGAAGGCCCCGGTGCCGGCGCCATGAATGGCGAACGGGGCGATCACGAAGATGGAACTGGCCGGGGTGACCCCGGAAACGGTAATCAGCACCACGTCGGCAATGCCGAGCGAGCGCCGCAATCCGCTGCTGGTATTTTGTTTTGACACGGCTACGGTCTCCTGTTGTAGTCAGAACCTTCTGCTCAGGTCTGTGCGTCACAGTGTAGGGAGCCCCCGGCGGGCGCCCAATTACCAACACCGGTTACCCCAGATAGGTTAGAGACATGGAAGGTCTGCTTCGAGAACTGCCGTTGCACCACGGCCTGGCACAGCTGTTCGAGCACTTGGGTGGTGCGCGTTTCTGGCGCGCGCTGGTCTTGCAGCTGCGCCAGCTTGCGCCGTTCGACAACGCGCTGGCAGTGTGCTTCACCCCGCGGCAAGCGCCGCTGATCCTGGATGAATCCAGCTTCGACGCCGCGCCGGCAGCCTCGCCGATGCCGCTGTACTGCCAGGGCCTGTACCTGCTGGACCCGTTCTACCAACTGGCCTGCGAGCCGTTTACCGATGGCCTGCACCACCTGCCGGACATCGCGCCGGACCAGTTCCAGCAAAGCACCTACTACCTGGACTATCACCGCAAGGAGGTAGGCGTGGACGAGGTGCAGTTCCTGCTGCGGCTGGCGCCCGAGCAGGTGCTGTCGCTGTCGCTGGGCAGCAGCAGCCCCTACCAGGCCGAACAGATCGGCCGCCTGCGCATCGTGCAGGGCTGGGTGCTGGCGGCCATGAAACGGCACTGGCAGCTACAGGAAGCGCCGCAGGCCAGCCCGCCGCGCAATGGTCTGTCCGACCAGCTGGCGCAGATGCTGGAACAGTTCGGCCGTGGCTGCCTGTCGGAGCGCGAATCGGAAATCGCCCGCCTCACCCTGCGCGGCCTGTCCAGCAAGGCCATTGCCCAGCAGTTGGCGATTTCGCCGGAAACGGTGAAGGTGCACCGCCGCAATATGTACAACAAGCTGGGGGTGGCCAATCATTCCGAACTGTTCAACCGCTTCATCTGCCAGCTAAGCCAGAACGGTTAGCCGGCGCAGGTTCCGGCCAGGAACTCTGCCCGCCCGTCGCCCTCGTATCTATAAAACCAGAACCGGATACCAGGGAGTCACCATGCACGCAACACCCCTCATCACCACCCTTGTCGGCGCCCTGCTGGCGGCGTTCGCACTGGGCGCGCTGGCACTGAAGCTGCGCCTGCCGCCGCTGCTGGGCTATCTTGCCGCCGGCATCATCGTCGGCCCGTTCACCCCCGGTTTCGTTGCCGACGGCCACCTGGCCGCCGAGCTGGCCGAACTGGGCGTGATCCTGCTGATGTTCGGCGTGGGCCTGCATTTCTCCATTCACGACCTGCTGGCGGTGCGGCGCATCGCCCTGCCCGGCGCCATCGCGCAGATCGCGGTGGCCATCGCGCTGGGCTACGGCCTGTCGGTGTTACTGGGCTGGCCGCTGGCCGAAGGGCTGCTGTTCGGCATGGCGCTGTCGGTGGCCAGTACCGTGGTGCTGCTCAAGTCGCTGGAGGAACACCAGCGGCTGGAAACCCCGGCCGGCAAGGTGGCGGTGGGCTGGCTGGTGACCGAGGACATCGCCACCATCCTGGCGCTGGTGCTGATTCCGGCCATTGCCGGCAACGATGCGGCCAACCTTGGCGGCTCGCTGCAGGCCATCCTGCTGACGCTGGGCAAGGTGGCGGCCTTCGTGGCAGTGATGATGCTGGTGGGGCAGAAGCTGATTCCGCTGATGCTGGAAAAGATCGTGCACACCGGCAGCCGCGAGATGTTCCGCCTGGGCGTGCTGGCCACTGCGCTGGGCGTGGCCTACGGCGCCAGTGCGCTATTCGATGTGTCGTTCGCGCTGGGCGCCTTCTTTGCCGGCACGGTGCTGGCCGGCTCGCCGTTCAGCCACCGCGCTGCCGAGGAGGCGATGCCGCTGCGCGATGCGTTCTCGGTGCTGTTCTTCGTGGCCGCCGGCATGCTGTTCGACCCGCGCGTGCTGCTGGACGACCTGCCGGCGGTGCTGGCCACGCTGGCCATCATCATCGTCGGCAAAGGGTTGGCCGCATGGTGGCTGATGGCCTCGCTGCGCCAGCCGCGGGCCGACCGCTGGCTGATTGCCGCCAGCCTGGCGCAGATCGGCGAGTTTTCCTTCATCCTCGCCGGCCTGGGGCTGCAGCTGGAGCTGCTGTCCAGCCGCGGCCATGCGCTGATCATGGCCGGCGCCATCCTGTCCATCCTGCTCAACCCCTTCGTGTTCAAGCTGGCACTGCGTCGCGGCGGCGGCGCTGCAGCCGGCGTGGCGGTGTGATAAACTCGCGCGCAAGCTATTCATTCGCCAGCGAAAAAGCGCTTTTCCCCACGGGAACCGGTGCGGCCAACGCTGGCCTTTATTTTTTTGCGGCAGCCGCGCTGCCGCCCATCAGCAGACACACAAGCAGGCATGAAAAAGGTTTACATCAAGACATTCGGCTGCCAGATGAACGAGTACGACTCCGACAAGATGGTGGATGTACTGGGCAGCAGCGAAGGCATGATCAAGACGGATAACCCGGAAGAAGCCGACGTTATCCTGTTCAACACCTGTAGCGTGCGCGAAAAGGCGCAGGAGAAAGTGTTCTCCGACCTGGGCCGCATCCGCCCGCTGAAGGAAGCCAACCCCGACCTGATCATCGGCGTGGGCGGCTGCGTGGCCTCGCAGGAAGGCGACAGCATCGTCAAGCGCGCGCCGTTCGTGGACGTGGTGTTCGGCCCGCAGACCCTGCACCGCCTGCCGGAGCTGATCAAGGGCCGCCAGCAGAGCGGCGCCGCCCAGGTAGACATTTCCTTCCCGGAAATCGAGAAGTTCGACCACATTCCGCCGGCCAAGGTGGAAGGCGGCGCGGCCTTCGTCTCCATCATGGAAGGCTGTTCCAAATACTGCTCGTTCTGCGTGGTGCCCTACACCCGCGGCGAGGAAGTATCGCGCCCGTTCGAGGACGTACTCACCGAGATCGCCGGCCTCACCGCCCAGGGCGTGAAGGAAATCACCCTGCTGGGGCAGAACGTCAACGCCTACCGCGGCAAGATGGCCGATGGCGAGATCGCCGACTTCGCCATGCTGCTGGAGTACGTGCACGAGATTCCGGGCGTGGAGCGCATGCGCTTCACCACCAGCCACCCGCGTGAATTCAACCAGCGCATCATCGATTGCTACGGCAAGCTGCCCAAGCTGGTTTCCCACCTGCACCTGCCGGTGCAAAGCGGCTGCGACCGCGTGCTCACCGCGATGAAACGCGGCTACACCGCGCTGGAATACAAGTCCATCATCCGCAAGCTGCGCGCGCTGCGCCCGGACCTGTGCCTGTCGTCCGACTTCATCGTCGGCTTCCCCGGCGAGACCGAGGCCGATTTCGAGGCGACGCTGAAACTGGTGAAGGATCTGGAGTTCGACTTCAGCTTCGTGTTCATCTACAGCCCGCGCCCGGGCACGCCTGCGGCCAACCTGCCGGACGACACCCCGCACAAGGAGAAAGTGCGCCGGCTGGAAGCGCTGAACGAGGTGATCGAGGCCCGTGGCTTCGACATCAACAAGAGCATGGTGGGCAGCGTGCAGCACGTGCTGGTGGAAGCCATCTCCAAGAAAGACCCGAACATGCTGGCCGGCCGTACCGCCAACAACCGCGTGGTGAACTTCCACGGCAACCCGCGCCTGATCAACCAGATGATCGAAGTAGTGATCACCGAAGCCTTCCCGCATTCGCTGGGCGGCGAGGTGCTGACTACCGAGACGGTATAAGGCCGCCAGGCCGGGAGCATGTCCATGTACGTGGTTTCGCTGCACTACACCGCACCGCTGAGCCGCATCGACGAACTGGTGCCGGCACACGTGACCTGGCTGCAGGCAGCCTACCGCGACGGCCTGCTGCTGGCCTCCGGCCGCAAGCTGCCACGCACCGGCGGCGTGATCCTGGCGCGGAGCATGCCGCGCGAGCAACTGGATGCGCTGCTGGCGCAAGACCCGTTCGCCCGCGCCGGCGTGGCCGAATACGACATCACCGAATTCGCCCCCAGCCTGAGCGCACCGGAACTTGCCCACCTGCTGGAGCCGGCATGAGGCGCGCACTGCTGCCGCTGCTGCTGGCGCCCGTGCTGGCCGGCTGCGCCAGCACCCCTGATGACGACTTCGTCGCCAGCGACCCGGCCACGCTCGACTGCCCGGCGCTGGCGCGCCAGCTCATCCGCAGCGATGCCCGCCTGCGCCAGCTGCTTGCGGCCAACCCCAATATCGACATGAACATCGGCCTTGGCAGCAGCATCGGCAGCCACGGTGCCATCGGCGTGCTGATTCCGCTGCCCATGGGCCAGCTGCGCACGCCATCGCAGGAAGCGGTGGCGCTTGAACAATACCAGTCCCGCCTACGACAATGGCAGCAACAACGACACTGCCCGGAAGCCCTCCCCAAGACGCCATGAGCGAGCAACAAAGCTGCAGTTACCAGTTCACCCCGGTGGACAACGAACGACTGGCGCGCCTCACCGGCCCGCTGGATGAAAACCTCAAGCAGATCGAAACCGGGCTGGATGTCAGCATCCAGCGCCGCGCCGAGCAGTTCAACATCAAGGGTGAGCAGGCCACCCGCGCGCTGCTGCTGCTGCAACGCTGCTACGAGCTGGCGGAAAAGCGTGAGCTGAACGTGCGCGACATCCAGCTGGGGCTGGTGGAAGCGCGCCAGGACAACCCGGCAGACGACGATTCGCCGCAGCTGGCCACCCGCCGCCGCGACCTCAAGGGCCGCACCCCGCGCCAGAGCAGCTACATCAAGCAGATCTTCAGCCATGACATCACCTTCGGCGTCGGCCCGGCCGGTACCGGCAAGACCTACCTGGCGGTGGCCTGCGCGGTGGACGCCATGGAGCGCGACGCAGTGAAGCGCATCGTGCTGGTGCGCCCGGCGGTGGAAGCCGGCGAGAAGCTGGGCTTCCTGCCCGGCGACCTGGCACAGAAGGTGGACCCGTACCTGCGCCCGCTGTACGACGCGCTGTACGACCTGATGGGCTTCGACAAGGTGGCGCGGCTGTTCGAGAAGAACCTGATCGAGATCGCGCCGCTGGCCTATATGCGCGGGCGCACGCTGAACAACGCCTTCATCATCCTGGACGAGGCGCAGAACACCACGCCGGAACAGATGAAGATGTTCCTCACCCGCATCGGCTTCGGCTCCAAGGCGGTGATCACCGGCGACGTGACGCAGATCGACCTGGCCCGCCACCAGAAGAGCGGGCTGGTGGAGGTCGAGCACATCCTCAAGGACGTGCGCGGCATCCATTTCCATCATTTCAACAGCGAAGACGTGGTGCGCCATCCGCTGGTGCAGAAAATCGTCGACGCCTACGACCGTTATCAAAGCAAGCAAGACAATGAAACAAGCCAAACGTAATCCGCTGCTGCAAAGGTTGGCCGCACGCCTGGAACTGAGCCTGGAAGACCGCCTGGAAAGCGAACAGCCGCTGCCGGAAGGCAAACTGTGGCGCCGCTGGTGCCAGGCCGCGCTGCAAAGCGGTGTGCGCCAGGCACAGATCTCGCTTGTGGTGGTGGACGAAACCGAGGGCCGCACGCTGAACCGCGACTACCGCGGCAAGGACTACGCCACCAATGTGCTGTCCTTCGCGCTGAACGAAGGCGACAGCGTGGCGGGCATGCCACTGTTCGGCGACCTGGTGTTCTGCGCCCCGGTGGTGGCGCGCGAGGCCGCCGAGCAAGGCAAGGCGCTGGAAGCGCACTATGCGCACCTGGCCGTGCACGGCATGCTGCACCTGCAGGGCTTCGATCACGAGGCCGATGACGAGGCGGACAGAATGGAAGCGCTTGAAACGGCCATCCTCGCCAAGTTAGGCTATGCCGACCCTTACGCCACCGAAAAGGCCTGACCCCGCCACACCATGGACGATTCCAGTAAACCTTCCCCCAGTTGGTTCGAGCGCCTGCTGAACCGTTTCACCCACGAGCCGGAAGACCGCGAGGAGCTGAAAGCCCAGCTGCACGCCGCCTTCGAGCGCAATCTGCTGGATGCAGAAGCGCTGGCGATGATCGAAGGCGTGCTGTCGTTCTCCGAACGCACGGTGCGCGAGATCATGATGCAGCGCAGCCAGATGGATGTGATCAGCCTGGACGACACGGTGGAAAAGCTGCTGCCGCGCGTCATCGAGCTTGGCCATTCGCGCTTTCCGGTGATCGGCGACGACAAGGACGACGTCAAGGGCATCCTGCTCACCAAGGATTTGCTGCGCTACTTCACCGCGCCGCAGGACTTCAACCTGCAGGCCATGCTGCGCCCGGTGGTGTTCGTGCCGGAAAGCAAGCGCGTGGACAGCCTGCTGCGCGAATTCCGCGCCACCAAGACGCATATGGCGATTGCCGTCGATGAATACGGCGGCGTGTCCGGCCTGGTGACCATCGAGGACGTGCTGGAGGAAATCGTCGGCGACATCGACGACGAGCACGACCTGATCGAGTCGGAAGAGGAAATCGTGCCGGTGCGCGGCGGCCGCTATCGCGTGCTGGCCACCACCACGGTGGAAGACTTCAACACCTTCTTTGAGAGCCAGCTGCCGAACGACGAAGTGGACACCGTCGGCGGCCTGGTCACCGCCAACCTCGGCTATGTGCCGGCGCGAGGCGAGGGCCTGCAGCTGGATGGCTGGCATTTCACCGTGATCCGCGCCGACAGCCGCCGCCTGCAGGCACTGCTGGTGGAACGCCGCGGCCTGGCACAGGATTGAGCATGCTGTTGCAACTCGCCTGGCTGCTGCTCACCATCGGCAGCGGCGCCGCCACCGTACTGGCCTATGCGCCCTACCGGCTGTTCTTCCTGATGCCGCTGTGCCTGGCCACCCTGCTGTGGCTCGTGCAACGTTGGCCGCAGCGTGCCTTTACCACTGCCTGGCTGTGGGGGCTTACCGCCTACTGCAGCCAGTTCTACTGGATCTACATCAGCCTGCACGACATCGCCGGCCTGCCATCGCCCCTGGCCGGCGGCATGACGCTGCTGCTGCCCGCCTACCTGGCGCTGTATCCGGCGCTGGCCTGCCACCTGACGGTGCGCATCCACAGCCATGGCTGGGTGCGTCACCTGCTGCTGTTTCCGGCGGCGTGGACGGTGGGTGAATGGCTGCGCAGCTGGATGCTCACCGGTTTTCCGTGGGGCGCCGCCGGCTACAGCCAGATCACCGAAAGCCCGCTGGCCGGCTACGCGCCGCTGGGCGGCATCCACCTGGTGACCTTTGCCGTGGCGCTGAGCGCCAGCCTGCTGGCCTGGCTGCCGCAGCTGCCACGCAAGGGCATGCTGAGCGGCCTGCTGGCCATTGCCCTGCTGTGGGGCGGCGGTGACCTGGCCAAGCGCCAGCAATGGACGCAGGACAGCGGCAAGCCGCTGACGGTATCGCTGCTGCAGGGCAATATCCCGCAGGCGCTGAAGTGGGACCCGGCCACCTTCGAATTCACCCTCGCCACCTATTACCGCATGGTGGCGCAGGCGCCGGCCTCGCAGCTGCTGCTGCTGCCGGAAACCGCGCTGCCGGTGTTCCTGGACGACATGCCTTCCGGCTACCTGACCATGATCAACGGCGCCGCCGACCTGAAGAACAGTGCGCTGATCACCGGCCTGCCACGGCGCACGCCGGACGGCCGCGGCTATCTCAACGCCGTGGTGGCGCTGAACCAGCCGCAGTTCCCCTACTACGCCAAGGATCACCTGGTGCCGTTCGGCGAGTTCATCCCGCTGCCGATGATCACCAGCTGGATCTACCAGTTCATGAACATGCCGCTGTCCGGCTTCAGCCGCGGCGGGCCCATGCAGCACCCGCTGCAGGTGGCCGACCAGCGCATCGCCTTCAACGTCTGCTACGAGGACGGCTTCGGCGAGGAACTGATCGGCCCTGCGGCCAACGCCACCATGCTGGCCAACGTCAGCAACCTGGCCTGGTTCGGCAAGAGCAACGCCATGAGCCAGCACCTGCAGCTGTCGCAGGCGCGGGCACTGGAAACCGGCCGCGCCATGCTGCGCAGTACCAATACCGGCATGACCGCAGTGATCGACCATCGCGGCGAAGTGGTCGCCGTTGCCGCGCCGGACACCCGCCAGACCATCAGCGCCACGGTGCAGGGCCGCAGCGGCCTGACGCCGTATATGCAGACCGGCAACCTGCCCATCCTGGCGCTGTGTGCCGCCCTGCTGCTGATCGCCGCCGGCCTGGGCTTGTGGCAACGCCAGCAGCAGCGTACTGCGCTGGAGCACTGAGCTTCGCGCAGCAGCAAAGCAAACAGCCCGGCATGCCGGGCTGTTTTGCTGTCGGACCATCCTCGGCCGCACTACACCTGGAAGCGTGCCACCATGCCGCGCAGCCGCTCGGTCAGCTGGTTCAGCTCGCCCATGGCGCTGGAGGTAGTGCCGGACGCCTCGGCATTGTTGGCCGCAGCCTGTGCGATCTGCTCCACGTTGCGGGTAATCTCCTCGCTGGCATTGCCCTGCTCCGTCAGCGCCTGCGAAATCTCCTTCACCACCCCCACCACGCCGTTGGCGCTGTCGCGGATGTGGCGGATGGCTTCGCCGCCCTGCTCGGCCAGCGCGAGGCCCGCCTTCACCCGGCTCACCGCCTCTTCCATATTGGTTCGCGACTGCTCGGAGCCATGCTGGATGTCGCGGATCATGTCGGCGATTTCCTGCGTGGCGCCGGCAGTACGCTCGGACAGCTTGCGCACCTCGTCGGCAACCACCGCAAAACCGCGGCCGCTTTCGCCGGCGCGCGCCGCCTCGATGGCCGCATTCAGCGCCAGCAGATTAGTCTGGTCGGCAATGTCCTTGATCACCTGCATGATGGTGGAGATGGTCTCGGTCTTGCCGACCAGCTCGTCGATGGTCACCGCGGCATGATCCACCGCGGCATTGATGCGCTGCATCTCCACCACCGCGCTGGCGATTACTTCGCCGCCCTGGTTGGACAGCTCGCCGGAGTTGGCCGAGACATCGCGCGCATGGTCGGCCAGCTCGGCCACCTGCTTGATGCTGGCAGTCAGCTCCTCGATCGCCGCCGCCATCTCGGTGGCGGCGTGGCTCTGCTGGTCGGAACTGGCCGCCACGGCGCCGGCGCTGCCGGTAATGTCGCCGGCCATGCCGGCCAGGCTGCGGCTGCTGTTGGCGATGCCGCCCACCAGTTCACGCAGGTGCTGCTGCATATCGGCCACGGCGGCCAGCAGGCTGTCCTTGTCGCCATCGGCAATCGGAATCGGCACGTGCAGATCACCCTCGGCAATGCGGTGCACCACATCGCGGGTAACGGCCGGCTCGGCTCCCAGCTGCTGCATCACGCTGCGGCGCAGCCAGGTGCCGAAAATCACCACCACCACCAGGGCCACCAGCACCTCTACCGCCAGTTGCAGCGCCTGCTGCAGGAAGTCGGCCTGCACGTCATCCAGGTAGATGCCGGTGCCCACGACCCAACCCCATTTCGGCGAGGTGGCAACGTAAGACACCTTGGGCTGCGGCGTATCGAATCCCGGTTTGTCCCAGATATAGTGGGCCTGGCCCTTGCCGCCGCCACGGTTCAGCGTTTCCTCGAACACTTCGCGCAGCGTGCGGCCACCGCCTTCCTTCAGGCTGGCGGCATTCTTGCCGATCATGGCGGCCTTGGCGCCATGCACTACCCAGTTCCAGTCGCGGTCGAAGGCAAAGAAATATTCACCACCGTTGTAATGCGCGCCATTGAGCACCGCCACCGCCTGGCGCTGTGCCTCGGCATCGCTCAGTTGCCCGGCCGCGGCGCGCTCCTCGTAACTCTTGACCACCGACAGCGCCACCTCGGCCAGGTTGCGCACCTTGTCTTCGCGGTCTTGCAGCATGGTGCTGCGTTCATGCAACAGCGACAGCACACCAAGCAGTATCAGGATGGCGGCCACGGCCACCACCTGCAGCAGCAATCGGCGCTTCAGGGACCAGCGTGTATTTTGCTTCATCGATTCTCTCCAAGGGGCATTTTATTGTATATACAGCTTTACTTACGCTTTTTTTATACTGAACAATTTAAAGACAAAGCCACCGGCTGTCACCACGCGACATAAAAAAAGCCCGGCCAAAAGCCGGGCAAACACTGCGAGTCAAGGGTAATCCCCAAGCCTGCCGTGTGCGGCGGCAGGCCAACGTCATGCGCTTCTGTGCTCCTGACAGCCTGCAACAGCAGGCAAACCGCCAGCAGCCTCATTCGGTTTCGTGAATCGCCTCCGCGATGGTGGCAAACAGGGTGTCGATCTGCTGTTTGTCGATGATCAGCGGCGGCGATACCGCGATGGTGTCGGCGGTGAAGCGCAGCAGCACGCCTTTCTCCCAGCACTTGAGGAAGACATCGAAACCGCGCTGCCCTACCGCACCCGGACGGCTTTCCATCTCGATGCCGGCCACCAGCCCCAGGTTGCGGATGTCCTGCACGTGGCGGGTGCCGCGCAATGCATGCGCCTGCTGCTCGAAATAGGCTTCAAGGTTGGCCGCACGCTGGAACAGTTGCTCGTCGCGGTACAGGTTCAGCGTGGCAATGGCCGCGGCACAGGCCAGCGGGTGCGCCGAGTAGGTATAGCCATGCGGAAACTCGATGGCGCGCTCGCCAGCCGCCGCCATGAAGGCATCGTGGATCTCCGGCTTCACCAGCACCGCGCCCATCGGCACCGTACCGTTGCTCAGGCCCTTGGCACAGGTAATGATGTCCGGCTGCACGTCGAACTTGTTGGCGCCCCAGTCGGCACCCAGGCGGCCAAAGCCGGTAATCACTTCGTCAAAAATCAGCAGGATGCCGTATTTGTCGCAGATCTCGCGCAGGCGCTGCAGGTAGCCACGCGGCGGAATCAGCACGCCGGTGGAGCCAGCCATCGGCTCCACTATTACTGCAGCAATGGTGGACGGGTCGTGCAGCGTGGTGATGCGCGCTTCCAGTTCATCGGCCAGCTCGGCGCCAAATACCGGCTCGCCATGGCTGAAGGCGTTACGCGCCAGATCATGGGTGGCACGCAGGTGGTCCACCCCCGGCAGGCCGGTAGCGAACAGTTTGCGGTTGCCGGCCATACCGCCTACGGCGATACCGCCGAAGTTCACGCCATGGTAGCCACGCTCGCGGCCAACCAGCTTCACCCGTGCCGCATCACCACGCACCCGGTGGTAGGCCAGCGCAATTTTCAGCGCGGTATCGGCAGCCTCGGAACCGGAGTTGACAAAGAACACCTTGGACAGCCCGGCCGGCGCCATCGCGGCCAGGGTTTCCGCTGCCTCGAATGCCAGCGGGTGGCCCATCTGGAATGGCGGCGCGTAGTCCAGCACGCCAACCTGGCGCTGTACGGCTTCGACGATGCTGCGACGGTTATGGCCGGCGTTCACGCACCACAGGCCGGCGCAGCCATCCAGCACCTGGCGCCCGGCATCGTCGCGGTAATACATGCCATCGGCGCTGACCAGCATGCGCGGGTCGGCCTTGAAATGGCGGTTGGCGGTGAACGGCATCCAGAATGCATCCATGCTGTACTGGCTCATGATGGCCTCGTCGGTGGGGTGTGAGGCCTGTCAATGTAGGCAAAATCCCAGTACAGTGACAGATACGGAACCATGACAATCGGCCCGATCGTACCGGTCAATTTTTCAGTACAGTTTGCAATGAACAGCCATAACCACCTGCTGGACCGTAGCCAGCGCAGCAAGGTTACCCAACTGGTGCACGGCATCGGCCAGGCCATCCGCCAGGGAACACTGCCAGCCGGCTACCGCCTGCCTTCCATCCGCCAGCTGGCCGCCGAACTGGGCTTCAGCGCCTTTACCATCAGCGATGCCTATGACCGCCTGCTGCAGCAGGGTCTGCTGCAATCGCGGCCCGGCGCCGGCTACTACGTGCTGCGCAAGAGCCTGCCGCCGCTGCCGCAGCAACCGAACCGGCTGGCACAGCTGCCACTGGACAGCGACTGGCTGCTGACCGGCATCTACGATGGCCAGGCACGCGGCATTCTGGCCGGCTGCGGCTGGCTGCCGGAAAGCTGGTACGACGCCGACGGCATCGCGCGCGCCATGCGACGCATCGCCCGCGAGCAATTGCCCGGCCTGAGCTATGGCCACCCGCAGGGCCTGCCGGCACTGCGCCAGTTGCAGGCCGACAAGCTGCAAGCAGTGGGCATTCCATGCAGTGCCAACCAGATTCTGCTCACCCAGGGCGCAACGCAGGCGTTGAGCATCCTGTGTGATGCGCTACGACTGGAGCAGCAGACGGTGCTGGTGGACAGCCCCGGCTACTGCAACCTGATTTCTTCGTTGAAGTTCCGCGGCTGCAAGATCGTCGGTGTGCCGTGGACGGCAGATGGCCCCGAGCTGGACAGCCTGGCACGCCTGCTGCAGGAACACCGCCCGCGGGTGTTCTTTACCAATCCGTGGCAGCAGAACCCCACCGGCGCCAGTTACTCGGTGCAGACTGCACATGGCGTGCTGCAACTGGCGCGCGAACATGACCTGCTGATCGTCGAGGACAACGTCAGCGCCGACCTGCTGGACAACCCTCTGCCCACGCTGGCGGCCATGGATGGCTTGCAGCAGGTGATCCACATCGGCAGCTACAGCAAATCGCTGAGCCCGGCACTGCGTGTCGGCCACCTGGCGGCGCCGCCGCGCTGGGTAGAGGCACTAACCCGTGCCAAGATGTTGGCTGCACTGGGCACCTCCAGCCATACCGAGCAGCTGGCCTACGAGCTGGTGCGCGATGGCAAATATCGCCGTCACAGCCAGCGGCTGGCCGATCGTATCGCCGAACACAGTGCCGTCGCCATTGCCCGTTTCGAGCAACTGGGCTGGCAGGTATTCCAGCCAGCCAGCCGCAGCATGTTCATCTGGGCCTGCCCGCCGCCAGGCGTGCACATCGATGCCAGCCGGGCACAGCAGCAGCAGATCTACCTGACCCCCGGCACGCTGTTTCACGCCGATGCGGCCAACTGTGCCTACTGGCGCTTCAATTCCGCCTACCTGCAGCCGGATGCCTTCTGGCACTGGCTGCGGCAGCAGCAATGAAAAAAGCCAGCGCAAGCGCTGGCTTTTTTTGAATCGGCTGCGATTACTCGGCAGCTTCTTCCACAACTACTTCACCTTCCGCACGATCCACCAGTTCAACCAGTGCCATCGGAGCGTTGTCGCCCTGACGGAAACCGTACTTCAGGATGCGAACGTAGCCGCCGTTACGGGCTGCGAAACGCGGGCCCAGAACGTCGAACAGTTTCACAACCACTTCACGGTCGCGGGTGCGGTCGAATGCCAGACGGCGGTTTGCCAGGGACGGCTTCTTACCCAGGGTAATCAGCGGCTCGGCAACGCGGCGCAGTTCTTTGGCCTTCGGCAGAGTAGTCACGATTGCTTCGTGACGCAGCAGCGAGTTAGCCATGTTGCGGAGCATGGCCAGACGGTGGCTGCTGGTACGATTCAGTTTACGATTGCTATTACGATGACGCATTGTAGTGTCCTTTTATCCCGGCTCAGGGCTTTTCGAGACCAGCCGGCGGCCAGTTTTCGAGTTTCATGCCCAGGGTCAGGCCTTTCGAAGCGAGAACTTCCTTGATCTCATTCAACGACTTACGACCAAGGTTCGGAGTCTTCAGCAGCTCGGTTTCCGTACGCTGGATCAGATCACCGATGTAGTAGATGTTCTCGGCCTTCAGACAGTTGGCGGAACGTACCGTAAGTTCGAGATCGTCTACCGGACGCAGCAGGATCGGATCGATCGGCGGCGCCTTTTCAACGACTTCCTCAACTGCGGTGCCTTGCAGGTCTGCAAAGATCGACAGCTGATCAACCAGGATGCGGGCAGCCAGACGGACTGCTTCTTCCGGTTCGATCACGCCATTGGTCTCGATATCGAGAACCAGACGATCCAGGTCGGTACGCTGCTCTACACGGGCGCTTTCAACATTGAAGCTGACACGACGCACCGGGGAGAAGGAGGCATCAAGCTGGATGGTACCGATCGAACGGTTGTCGTCATGGTTGATACGAGCCGCTACCGGCTGATAGCCACGGCCTTTCTCTACCTTGATTTCCATGTCGATCTTGCCACCAGCAGCCAGATGACCGATGACGTGATCAGGGTTGATCACTTCAACGTCATGCGGCAGCTCGATGTCACCGGCCAGAACAGCGCCTTCACCATCCTTTTTCAGGGAGAGGATCAGGCTGTCACGACCATGCAGTTTAAGCACTACGCCCTTCAGGTTCAGGAGGATGTCAACAACATCCTCCCGTACACCGTCAAGAGCGGAATACTCATGCAAAACGCCAGCGATGGTTACTTCGGTCGGGGCGTAGCCCGGCATCGAAGAGAGCAGAATGCGGCGCAGCGCATTACCCAGGGTATGGGCATAGCCACGCTCAAACGGCTCCATCGACACACGTGCATGTGTAGCCGATACCGGCTGCACATCGATCAGACGCGGTTTCAGAAATTCCGAAGCGCTGTTTTGCATAGTCATTCCTTAAGAGCTAGCGATTACTTGGAGTAGAATTCCACAACGAGCTGTTCGTTGATATCGCTAGACAACTCGGAACGCTCCGGAACAGTCTTGAATACGCCTTCCATTTTCTTGGAGTCAACTGCAACCCAAGCCGGGAAGCCGATCTGTTCCGCCAGAGCCAGACCTTCTTGAATACGAACCTGCTTCTTGGCCTTCTCACGAACAGCAACCACGTCGCCAGATTTAACCTGGTAAGACGGGATGTTCACTACAACGCCATTTACAGTGATCGCCTTGTGGCTTACCAGCTGGCGTGCTTCTGCGCGAGTGGAACCGAAACCCATGCGGTAAACAACGTTATCCAGACGGGATTCCAGGATCTGCAGCAGGTTTTCACCAGTGGAGCCTTGACGGCGAGCAGCTTCAGCAAAGTACTTACGGAACTGACGTTCCATAATGCCGTACATGCGGCGTACTTTCTGCTTTTCACGCAGTTGAACACCGAAGCCGGACAGGCGGGTGTTCTTCTTAGCGCCATGCTGACCTGGAGCGGTATCCAGTTTGCACTTGGAGTCCAGTGCACGGCGTGCGCTCTTCAGGAAGAGATCAGTCCCTTCGCGACGAGCCAGTTTACATTTCGGGCCAGTGTAACGTGCCATTTCTCAGACTCTCCAGATTAGATACGACGTTTCTTGGGAGGACGGCAACCGTTGTGCGGAACGGGCGTCACGTCGGAGATGCTGGTCACTTTGAAACCCAGTGCATTCAGCGCACGTACGGAGGATTCGCGGCCAGGGCCCGGACCCTTGATACGTACTTCCAGGTTTTTTACACCGTATTCTTGGGCAACTTTACCAGCGTGCTCTGCTGCTACTTGAGCGGCAAAGGGTGTACTTTTACGCGAGCCTTTGAAGCCAGCACCGCCGGAGGTAGCCCAAGACAAAGCATTCCCTTGACGATCGGTGATGGTAATAATGGTGTTATTGAAGGAAGCGTGCACGTGCACGATGCCATCGCTAACAGACTTGCGTACTTTTTTGCGTACACGACCAGCTGTGTTTGCTTTAGCCATTATCTAAGTTCCTTGAATTACTTCTTACCAGCAATCGCCTTACGCGGGCCTTTGCGGGTACGTGCATTGGTACGGGTGCGCTGACCACGGCACGGCAGACCACGACGATGACGGAAGCCGCGGTAGCAGCCCATATCCATCAGTCGTTTGATGCTCATGGTGATTTCACGGCGCAGATCACCTTCAACGGTGAATTTAGCCACTTCAACACGCAGAGCTTCCATCTCGGCTTCAGTCAGATCCTTTACCTTGCTTGCCGGGTTGATACCGGTAGCAGCACAGATGTGCTTGGCGCGGGTCTGGCCAATGCCATAGATTGCCTGCAGGCCGATAACGGCATGCGCATGATTGGGGATGTTTACCCCTGCAATACGGGCCATTCTCTTTCCTTAAGCGTTAAGCTTGAAAAGGTTGCGATTCTAGCACAACAAGTGCTCAGCCAACAAATGTTAGCCTTGCTTTTGCTTGTGGCGCGGATCAGTGCAGATCACTCGTACAACACGGTTGCGACGAATGATTTTGCAGTTACGGCAAATTTTCTTTACCGAAGGTTGTACACGCATTTCAGTTCCTTTCTATCTGAAAAGAGCAAGTGCGATTACTTCGCACGGAACACGATGCGGGCACGGGACAGGTCGTAGGGAGTCATCTCCACAGTAACCTTGTCACCCGGCAGAATGCGAATGTAGTGCATGCGCATCTTGCCGGAGATATGTCCCAGCACAACGTGTCCATTCTCGAGCTTGACCCGGAACGTTGCATTCGGCAGCGTTTCCAGGACTTCGCCCTGCATCTGGATGGTATCTTCTTTCGACATTTGCTCAGTTACCGATTGCTTAGCGGCTACCGCCACTCTTGAAGTTCGCCTTCTTCAGCAAGCCTTCATACTGGTGGGACAGAACATACGACTGCACTTGCGCCATGAAGTCCATGGTCACGACAACCATGATCAGCAGCGAAGTCCCGCCGAAGTAGAACGGTACGTTCCAGTTCAGGATCAGGAATTCCGGCAGCAGGCAAACCAGCGTGATGTAGATCGCACCAATCAGCGTGAGTCGAAGAATGATCTTCTCGATGTAACGGGAAGTCTGTTCACCAGGACGGATACCGGGGATGAATGCCCCGCTTTTCTTCAGGTTGTCTGCAGTCTCTTTGGGGTTGAAAACCAAAGCGGTGTAGAAGTAGCAGAAGAAAATGATCGCCGCAGCGTACAGCAACACATAAACCGGTTGGCCAGGATGAAGCTTGTCAGCGACAGACTTCAGGAAACCCAGACCTTCGGTATTGCCAAACCAGCCCAGCACGGTAGCAGGGAACAGAATGATACTGGATGCAAAAATCGGCGGGATAACACCGGCCATGTTGAGCTTGAGCGGCATGTGCGTGCTCTGGCCCTGCATGATGCGGTTACCTACCTGACGTTTTGCATAGTTCACCAGAACCTTGCGCTGTCCACGCTCAACGAACACCACGATGTAGGTCACTGCGACAACGGCAACGAACAGCAGGATAACCAGCAGAATCGGCAGCGAACCCTGACTGGTCAGGGTCAACGTCTTGCCAATGGCTGCCGGCACACCTGCAGCGATACCACCGCAGATCAGCAACGAGATGCCATTACCCAGACCACGTTCGGTAATCTGCTCGCCCAGCCACATGAGGAACATGGTGCCGGTAACCAGGCTTACCACGGTCGTCACGTAGAACTCGAACTGCGGAGCCACAACGAGGTTGGGTTGCTTGAACAGCATCACAGCAATGCCAAAACTCTGGAACGAGGCCAGAGCAAGGGTGGCATAGCGGGTGTACTGAGTGATTTTGCGACGGCCAGCATCACCCTCCTTCTTCAACTGCTTCAGAGTCGGAACGATCTCGGAAGCAAGTTGAAGAACGATGGAGGCAGAGATGTACGGCATGATGCCCAGGGCAAATACCGTAAATCGCTGAAGGGCACCGCCCGAGAACATGTTGAACATGTCGAGCAGGCCGGTTTGTGACGACTGGAACAACTTCGCTAGCGCCGCCGGATCAATACCGGGAACCGGAACATGCGCACCAATGCGATAAACAATCAGCGCGCCGAGCAGAAACAAGATACGACGCTTGAGGTCGCCGAACTTGTCGCTGTTTCCAACTAGAGAAGTATTCGCCACGGACTGAGCCTTATTCTACGAAGCTACCACCAGCAGCTTCGACAGCAGCCTTGGCACCAGCAGTGGCAGCAACGCCACGCAGGGTAAAGGCACGGTCTACGCCACCAGACAGGATCAGCTTGGCACCCAGCGATTGCGCCGGAACCAGGCCAGCCTGCTTCAGAGTCAGCAGATCCACTTCCACAACCGGCAGCAGAGCCAGTTCGGACAGACGTACTTCAGCCACGGCACCTGCGGTCAGCGACTTGAAGCCGCGTTTCGGCAGACGACGCTGCAGCGGCATTTGACCGCCTTCGAAGCCTACTTTGTGGAAACCACCTGCACGGCTCTTCTGACCCTTGTGGCCGCGACCACAAGTCTTGCCCAGACCGCTGCCAATGCCGCGGCCAACACGGCGCTTGGCATGCTTGGAGCCGGCACCAGGCTTAATGGTATTCAGCAACATTTCTCAGCCCTCGAATTTAACCAGGTAGCTGATCTTGTTGATCATGCCACGGTTAGCCGGAGTGTCGATTACCTCGACAGTCTGATTCAGCTTCTTCAGGCCCAGGCCGCGCGCGCAGGCACGGTGGGACTCGATGCGGCCAATCAGGCTCTTAACCAGCGTTACTTTGATGGTCTTGGTATCACTCATGGTCAGCCCCCAGGATCTGCTCAACGGTCAGACCACGCTTGGCAGCGATCTGCGACGGAGTGCAGATCTTGCTCAGGCCGTCCAGGGTTGCACGCACCACGTTGTACGGGTTGGTGGAACCATGGATCTTGGCGGACACGTTGTGTACACCCAGTGCTTCGAAAACAGCGCGCATCGGACCACCGGCTTTAACACCGGCACCTTCCTTAGCGGGCTGCATGAATACGGTGGTAGCGCCATGGACACCAACCACTGCATGATGCAGCGTGCCGTTTTTCAGCGGAACTTTGAACATGTTGCGGCGAGCCTGCTCCATACCTTTTTGTACGGCAGCCGGCACTTCCTTGGAACGGCCCTTACCCATGCCGATACCACCATCGCCATCACCAACAACGGTCAGAGCCGAGAAGGCCATGATGCGACCGCCCTTCACCACTTTGGTGACGCGGTTTACACCGATCATTTTCTCGATCAGACCGTCGCCACGATCTTCGATCTCGTGCTTAGCCATTCTTAACTCCGATTAGAATACAAGACCGTTTTCGCGGGCTGCATCAGCCAGGGCCTTGATACGACCATGGTACTTGAAGCCGGAACGATCAAAGGCAACCTGGCTAACACCTGCTGCCTTGGCCTTTTCGGCAATTGCTTTGCCTACGATAGCTGCAGCAGCGGTATTGCCACCATTCGATGCTTGACCGCGCAGACCGGCTTCCAGGCTGGAAGCGCTAGCCAGAACACGGCTGCCAGTTTCATCGATGACCTGAGCGTAAATGTGGCCATTAGTGCGATGAACGCACAGACGAGCCATCTTGAGCTCCGCAATACGAGCACGGGTTTTGCGTGCACGACGGAGTCGAGTCTGTTTCTTGTCCATTTCAGTGCCTCAATTACTTCTTCTTGGTCTCTTTCAGAACCACAACCTCGTCCACATAGCGAACGCCCTTGCCTTTGTACGGCTCCGGCGAACGGTAAGCGCGGATTTCAGCTGCGACCTGGCCAACCTGCTGCTTGTCAGCACCTTTGATCAGGATCTCGGTCTGCGTCGGAGTTTCACACTTCACGCCAGCCGGCATCTTGTGCACGACCGGATGAGAGAAACCAAGCGAAAGGTTCAGCGCTTCGCCCTGTGCCTGAGCACGGTAGCCTACGCCAACCAGTTGCAGTTTCTTTTCGAAGCCTTTGCTAACGCCAGTCACCATGTTGTTCAGCAGGGCACGCAGGGTACCGGACATGGAACGGGCGAATTTGCTGTCGTTCTTGGCAGCAAACTGCAGCTGGTTGTCCACCAGCTTGACTTCTACTTCGCTGGACAGCGCGGTAGTCAGGGTGCCCAGTGCGCCTTTAACGGTCACATCGGAAACGCCAAACTTAACTTCCACGCCAGCGGGGATAACCACGGGGTTTTTAGCTACGCGAGACATATCAACCCTCCGATTAAGCCACTACGCACAGCAGCTCACCGCCGATACCGGCAGCACGCGCTTTGCGGTCAGTCATCACACCACGGGAGGTCGAAACGATAGCCACACCCAGGCCGTTCATTACTTTCGGGATCTCGGTAGAACCCTTGTAAACGCGCAGGCCAGGACGGGATACACGCTCGATACGCTCGATAACCGGGCGACCCACGTAGTACTTCAGTTCGACTTCCAGAACCGGCTTCTTGTCTTCGCCAGTTACCGAGAAGCTCTCGATGTAGCCTTCATCCTTCAGAACCTGAGCGATAGCCACTTTCAGCTTCGACGACGGCATAGCCACGGAAGCTTTGTTGGCGCGCTGGCCGTTACGGATGCGAGTCAGCATATCGGAGATAGGATCTTGCATGCTCATTCTGTATCTCCTATTACCAGCTGGCTTTAACTACACCCGGGATCTCGCCTTTCATGGCGATTTCACGGAGTTTGTTACGGGCCAGACCGAATTTGCGGAACACGCCACGCGGACGACCGGTCAGGGCGCAACGACGACGCTGACGTACCGGGCTGGCATTGCGCGGCAGTTGCTGCAGCTTCAGGCGAGCAGCAAAGCGTTCTTCGTCGGACAAATTCGAATTGTTGATGATGGCGAGAAGTTCTTCGCGCTTGGCAGCGTACTTAGCCACGAGCTTCGCGCGCTTCTCTTCGCGATTGATCAGTGCAAGAGTAGCCATGTGCTTAGCCCTTAAACGGGAATTTGAACGCAGCCAGCAGAGCGCGGGCTTCTTCGTCAGTCTTCGCGGAAGTGGTGATGGTAATGTTCATACCACGCAGAGCATCGATCTTGTCGTACTCGATTTCCGGGAAAATGATCTGTTCTTTAACGCCCATGTTGTAGTTGCCACGGCCGTCGAAAGACTTGCCAGACACACCACGGAAGTCACGCACACGCGGCAGAGCGATGGTCACCAGGCGATCCAGGAACTCATACATACGCTCGCGACGCAGGGTAACTTTGCAGCCAACCGGGTAGTTATCACGAATCTTGAAGCCAGCGATGGACTTGCGGGCAGCGGTCACAACCGGTTTCTGACCTGCAATCTTCTCCAGGTCGCCAACGGCGTGTTCCATTACCTTCTTGTCGGCAACAGCTTCACCAACACCCATGTTCAGAGTGATCTTCTCGATGCGCGGCACTTCCATTACGGACTTGTAGCCGAACTGCTTGATCAGATCAGGAACAACGGTGCTTTTGTAGAAATCATACAAACGTGCCATTTTTGCTCCTTACGCGCCCACGATTTCGCCGGTGGACTTGAAGATGCGCACTTTCTTGCCATCTTCCAGCACCTTGAAGCCAACGCGGTCAGCTTTCTGAGTGGCGGCATTGAAGATTGCAATATTGGACACGTCCAGCGGCATGGTCTTTTCAACGATGCCACCAGCGATACCACGCACCGGGTTCGGCTTCTGATGCTTCTTGGCGATGTTCACGCCTTCAACTACCAGCTTGCCTTCGAGAACACGCAGAACGGTGCCACGCTTGCCTTTATCTTTGCCAGCGATTACGACTACTTCGTCGCCTTTACGAATCTTACGCACTGTTCTTCTCCTTACAGAACTTCAGGAGCCAGCGACACGATCTTCATGAAGCGCTCGGTACGCAGTTCACGCGTAACAGGCCCGAAGATACGAGTGCCGATCGGCTCAAGCTTGTTGTTGAGCAGAACTGCGGCGTTGTTGTCAAACTTGATCAGGGAGCCGTCAGCACGACGAACACCCTTGGCGGTGCGCACAACTACGGCGTTGTACACATCACCTTTTTTGACACGACCACGCGGTGCTGCATCCTTGATGCTCACCTTGATGATGTCACCCACGCCGGCGTAGCGACGCTTGGAGCCGCCCAACACCTTGATGCACATTACGTAACGCGCACCAGTGTTGTCTGCAACATCCAAAATGGACTGCATTTGAATCATGTGATTACCTTTCTATCCAACTTAATTCCGCCTCTTTCCTTCCCAAAGATGAAGGAAACGCCGCAAAAAAATTTGCGGCGTGTCTAGCGGCCAGTCTTGGACCCCGTCAGGGATGATTTCGAGGGAACCCTCGAAAACAACCATTATACAGAGGGGGAGCCCCCTCTGCAAGCCTTACGCTTGACGAGCCTTCTCGACAAGCGCAGTTACTGCCCAAGCCTTGGTTTTGGAAACCGGACGAGTTTCGCTGATGACAACTACGTCACCAACGTTGTACTCGTTGTTTTCGTCATGGGCATGGAACTTCTTGGAACGACGGATAATTTTACCGTAGATCGGGTGCTTAACCTTGCGCTCGACCAGGACGGTTACGGTCTTATCCATCTTGTCGCTGACAACCTTGCCGGTCAGCGTACGAGCCATTTTAGTTTCGCTCATCTTAAGCAGCCTTCTCTTTCAGAACGGTGCGAACACGCGCGATTTCACGACGCACACGCTTCAGCTCGCTGGTTTTAGCCAGCTGCTGGGTTGCGTGCTGCATGCGCAGCGCAAATTGAGCCTTCAGCAGACCGAGCAGCTCGGCCTTCAGCTCATCTACGCTCTTGGCTTTCAGTTCAGTCGCTTTCATTACTGACCCACCTGTTTAGTCACGAACACCGTCGGAATCGGCAGCTTGGCAGCAGCCAGACGGAAGGCTTCACGAGCAAGCTCTTCAGCCACGCCATCCATCTCGTACAACATTTTGCCCGGCTGGATTTCGGCCACGTAGAATTCCGGAGAACCCTTACCCCCACCCATACGAACTTCTGCAGGCTTGGAAGTGATCGGCTTGTCCGGGAATACACGGATCCAAATGCGACCGCCACGCTTGATGTGACGAGTCATTGCACGACGGGCGGCTTCGATCTGACGAGCAGTCAGACGACCACGGCCAACGGCCTTGAGGCCGAAATCGCCGAAGCTTACCTTGTTGCCACGAGTAGCCAGACCGGTGTTACGGCCTTTGTGCTGTTTGCGGTACTTGAGTCTAGTTGGCTGCAGCATTTCGAGCTCCTGCCTTACGCGGTTTCTTCTCAGGTGCTACCGGCGCAGCCTGAACCTGACCAGGCTTAACGTCACCCTTGTACACCCATACCTTGATACCGATCACACCGTAGGTGGTGTGAGCTTCGGAAGTTGCGTAGTCAACATCTGCACGCAGAGTGTGCAGCGGTACGCGGCCTTCGCGGTACCACTCGCTACGCGCGATATCGATACCATTCAGACGACCGGAGCTCATGATCTTGATACCTTGGGCGCCCATGCGCATGGCGTTCTGCATGGAACGCTTCATGGCGCGACGGAACATCACACGCTTCTCCAGCTGGGAAGCGATGCCGTCAGCGATAATCTGGGCGTCAACTTCCGGCTTGCGGATTTCTTCGATGTTCACGTGAACCGGCACGCCCATGCGAGCTTGCAGTTCTTTCTTCAGAACTTCGATATCCTCACCCTTCTTGCCAATCACCACACCCGGACGGGCGCTGTGAATGGTAATGCGGGCAGATTTAGCCGGACGCTCGATCACCACGCGACCAACGGATGCGTGAGACAGTTTCTTCTTCAGAAACTCGCGAACTTCGATATCTTGCTTCAGCTGGCCGGCAAAATCCTGGGAGTTTGCAAACCACTTGGAAGCCCAATTTTTGGTTACTGCCAGACGGAAACCCGTCGGATGAATCTTCTGACCCATAGCTTACCCCTTAGTTGCCCACGCTCAGCGTGATGTGGCAGGTCTGCTTCTCGATACGGTTACCGCGGCCTTTAGCGCGAGCGGTAAAGCGCTTGAGGCTCGGGCCCTTGTCCACGTAGATGCTGGTCACTTTCAGCGTATCGATATCCGCGCCTTCGTTGTGCTCAGCGTTGGCGATAGCGGACTCCAATACCTTCTTGACGATGGCAGCACCCTTCTTCGGGCTGAAGGTCAGAATGTTCAGTGCCTGACCAACGGACTGACCGCGGATCAGATCTGCAACCAGGCGGCACTTCTGTGCCGAAAGGCGTGCATTGTTCAGTTGTGCAGAAACTTTCATCGCATCACCTTATTTCTTCTTGGCCTTCTTATCAGCCGCATGGCCTTTGAAGGTACGAGTCAGCGAAAACTCACCGAGCTTGTGACCAACCATGTTCTCGGACACGTACACCGGTACATGGGTACGGCCATTGTGAACAGCGATAGTCAGACCAATGAAGTCCGGCAGAATGGTGGAGCGGCGAGACCAGGTCTTGATCGGGCGCTTGTCGTTTGTTGCACGCACCGCATCCACTTTCTTCAGCAGGTGGAGATCAACAAACGGGCCTTTTTTAAGCGAACGTGCCATTACTCATTACCCTTTATTTGTGAAAGCGACGGCGTACGATCATGTTGTCGGTACGCTTGTTGCGACGGGTACGGAAGCCCTTAGTCGGGGTACCCCATGGGCTGACAGGCACGCGACCTTCGCCAGTACGGCCTTCACCACCACCGTGCGGGTGATCCACCGGGTTCATGGCAGTACCACGAACGGTCGGACGGATACCGCGCCAGCGATTGGCACCGGCTTTACCGATCTTGCGCAGGCTGTGTTCTTCGTTACCTACTTCGCCAACGGTGGCGCGGCAGTCAACGTGTACCTTGCGGATTTCACCAGAGCGCAGACGCAGCTGGGCGTAAACGCCTTCGCGAGCCAGCAGCATGGCGGAAGAACCAGCGGAACGCGCCAGCTGAGCACCTTTACCCGGCTGCAGTTCGATGCAGTGGATAGTGGTACCAACCGGGATGTTGCGGATCGGCAGGGCGTTACCAGCCTTGATCGGGGCTTCCGCACCGGACAGCAGCTCGGCGCCAGCCTTCACACCGCGCGGAGCGATGATGTAGCGACGCTCGCCGTCGGCGTAGCACAGCAGAGCAATGTGAGCGGTACGGTTCGGATCGTATTCGATGCGCTCCACGGTCGCCGGGATAGCATCCTTGTTGCGACGGAAGTCAACGATACGATAGTGTTTCTTGTGACCACCACCCATGTGACGGGTAGTGATGTGACCGTTGTTGTTACGGCCAGCGGTAGAGGTTTTCTTCTCTACCAGAGCTGCGAACGGCGCGCCTTTATGCAGATCCGGGTTTACAACCTTCACTACAGCGCGGCGACCAGCAGATGTCGGCTTAACTTTTACGAGAGCCATGCTCTATCTCCTTACTCCGCAACGGCCGGGGTGGCAGTCAGGTCAAGTTCTTGACCCGGAACCAGGCTTACATAAGCCTTTTTCCAGTCCTTGCGGCGGCCAACGAAACGGCCGAAACGCTTGGTCTTGCCCTTAACATTGACAGTGGAAACACCTTCAACTTTTACGTTGAACAGCATTTCAACGGCAGCCTTGATTTCCGGCTTGGTCGCATCGGTAGCAACACGGAAAGCAACCTGCTGATGCTTTTCAGCGATCATGGTGCTTTTCTCGGATACGATCGGCGCCAGAATTACTTGCAGCAAACGTTCCTGGTTCATGCCCATTGCTCCTCGAGTTGCTTCACGGCATCACGGGTGATGATCACCTTATTGAAGCGAACCAGGCTGAACGGATCAGCTTGCTGTGCCTCAATAACCAGCACGTTCGGCAGGTTACGGGAAGAGAGATAGAGGTTTTCGTCGAGCTCTTTGGTAATGATCAGAGCGCGATCCAGACCCAGCGACTTAACCTTGGCCGCAAACTCTTTGGTCTTCGGCGAGGCAACGGTCAGTTCGTCAACCACTACCAGACGCTCGTCGCGAACCAGCTGCGACAGGATGGTAGCCATACCGGCGCGGTATTGCTTACGGTTAACTTTCTGGGTGAAGTTTTCGTCCGGCTTGTTCGGGAAGGTGCGACCACCACCACGCCACAGCGGGGAAGAAGTCATACCAGCACGAGCGCGGCCAGTACCTTTCTGACGGAAAGGCTTTTTGGTCGAATGCTTAACTTCGGCACGAGTCAGCTGTGCACGGTTGGCGCTACGAGCATTGGCCAGGAAGGCGGTAACCACCTGGTGAACCAGTGCTTCGTTGTAGTCGCGTGCAAACAGTGCTTCGGAAGCCTGCAGGGCTTCAACCTGCTGCCCTTGAGCATTGATTACTTTCAATTCCATTATGCACCTGCCTTCACGCTAGGACGCACTACCACGTCACCGTTCTTGGCACCCGGCACTGCGCCTTTGACCAGAATCAGTTGACGTTCCGCATCGATACGAACCACTTCCAGGCACTGAACAGTGCTCTTCACGTTGCCGTATTGACCAGCCATGCGCTTACCCGGGAATACACGACCCGGATCTTGCGCCATACCGATGGAACCCGGCGAATTGTGGGAAACGGAGTTACCGTGCGATGCGCGGTTAGACGAGAAGTTGTGGCGCTTGATGGCACCCGAGAAACCTTTACCCTTGGAGGTACCGGTTACGTCTACCAGCTGACCAACCTGGAAAACTTCAACGGACAGCTTGTCACCCACGTTCAGGGATGCCAGTTGATCGGCGGACAGGACGAACTCGCGCATAGTGCGAGCAGCCTCGATACCAGCCTTGGCAAAATGACCAGCTTCAGCCTTGTTTACACGATTGGCTTTACGGGAACCAGCTGCAACCTGTACGGCGGTGTAGCCGTCGGTTTCAGCATTTTTAATTTGCGATACGCGGTTAGCGGACATGTCCAGCACAGTTACCGGAACGGAAGCACCGTCTTCGGTAAAAATGCGGGTCATGCCGACTTTGCGACCGACCAGACCTAAAGTCATGTTTATTTCCTTTACAGGCGCCGATTACGATTGACCGGCTTGCTCAAAAGAAAAGCGGACTCATCAAAATGATGAGTCCGCGACTGTATCACAGAAAATTCAATGCATGCAAGCACTTAGCCTGCACACATCGATTATCCGCAATTACTGCAGCTTGATTTCCACATCCACGCCAGCCGGCAGGTCCAGCTTCATCAGCGCGTCAACGGTCTTGTCGGTAGGATCGACAATGTCCATCAGGCGCAGGTGAGTACGGATTTCCAGCTGATCACGGGAAGTTTTGTTCACGTGCGGGGAACGCAGCACGTTGAAACGCTCGATCTTGGTCGGCAGCGGAACCGGGCCTTTAACTACGGCGCCGGTACGCTTGGCGGTTTCAACGATTTCCTGAGCGGAACGGTCGATCAGGTTGTAATCGAACGCTTTCAGGCGGATACGGATTTTCTGGCTAGACATAAATTTTCCGATCCTTAAGCGATGATCTTGGCAACCACACCGGCGCCAACAGTACGGCCACCTTCGCGGATCGCGAAACGCAGACCATCTTCCATAGCGATCGGAGCGATCAGTTCTACGGTGATTTCCACGTTGTCACCCGGCATTACCATTTCCACGCCTTCGGCCAGCGTAATTGCGCCGGTCACGTCGGTAGTACGGAAGTAGAACTGCGGGCGGTAGTTCGCGAAGAACGGGGTGTGACGACCGCCTTCATCCTTGCTCAGTACGTATACCGAAGCCTGGAACTTGGTGTGCGGGGTGATGGAACCCGGCTTGGCCAGAACCTGACCACGCTCTACATCTTCACGCTTGGTACCACGCAGCAGCACGCCTACGTTGTCGCCAGCCTGACCCTGGTCCAGCAGCTTGCGGAACATTTCCACGCCGGTGCAGGTGGTCTTAACGGTGGCCTTCAGACCAACGATTTCCAGTTCTTCACCAACTTTAACGATACCGCGCTCTACACGACCGGTAACCACGGTGCCGCGGCCGGAGATGGAGAATACGTCTTCGATCGGCAGCAGGAACGGCTTGTCGATGGCACGCTCCGGAGTCGGGATGTAGGAATCCAGTGCGTCAGCCAGACGGAAGATGGCCGGCTCGCCGTATTCGGACTGATCGCCTTCCAGCGCCAGACGAGCGGAACCGATCACGATCGGGGTATCGTCGCCCGGGAAGTCGTAGGAAGACAGCAGATCGCGCACTTCCATTTCCACCAGTTCCAGCAGCTCAGCGTCGTCCACCAGGTCGGCCTTGTTCAGGAACACGATGATGTACGGAACGCCAACCTGACGGGACAGCAGGATGTGTTCGCGGGTTTGCGGCATCGGACCGTCAGCGGCCGAGCACACCAGGATAGCGCCGTCCATCTGGGCAGCACCGGTAATCATGTTCTTAACGTAGTCGGCGTGACCCGGGCAGTCTACGTGAGCGTAGTGGCGAGCCTCGGTTTCGTATTCTACGTGCGCGGTGTTAATGGTAATACCGCGGGCTTTTTCTTCCGGCGCGCTGTCGATCTGGGAGTAGTCTTTAGCTTCGCCACCGAACTTCTTGGACAGAATGGTGGTGATAGCAGCGGTCAGAGTGGTTTTACCATGGTCAACGTGACCGATGGTGCCGACGTTTACGTGCGGTTTATTCCGCTCAAACTTTTCTTTTGCCATTTTGCAAAAATCCTTAATTAAAGAACAAACAGTGTGAAGGTTGGCCGCATGCGGCCAACCTCGTCGCGCAGATTACTTACGCGCCGCCATTACAGCGTCAGCGATATGTCGCGGTGCTTCAGAGTAGTGCTTGAACTCCATGGAGTAGGTAGCACGACCCTGGGTTGCGGAACGCAGGTCGGTGGAGTAACCGAACATTTCGGACAGCGGCACCTCAGCGCGGATCTTCTTGCCACCCACGCCATCGTCGTCCATGCCCTGAACGATGCCACGACGACGGTTCAGGTCGCCCATTACATCGCCCATGTACTCTTCCGGGGTTTCCACTTCAACGGCCATCATCGGCTCGAGGATGCACGGACCAGCACGGCGCATGGCTTCTTTGAAAGCCAGGGAACCAGCCAGTTCGAACGCGATCTGCGAGGAGTCAACGTCGTGGTAGGAACCGAAGGTCAGACGAACAGTAACGTCCACCACCGGGTAGCCAGCCAGAATGCCGTTATTCAGCGAGTTACGGATACCCTTATCAACGGAAGGAATGAATTCACGAGGAATTACACCACCTTTGATCTCGTCGATGAACTTGTAGCCATTACCTTCGCCGGACGGTTCCAGAGTGATCGTACAATCACCGTACTGGCCCTTACCACCGGACTGCTTGGCATGCTTACCCTGCACGTCAGCAACCGTTTTGGTGATGGTTTCGCGGTAGGCAACCTGCGGTGCACCCACGTTGGCCTCAACACCGAATTCACGACGCATACGGTCAACCAGAATCTCCAGGTGCAGTTCGCCCATACCGGAAATAATGGTCTGTGCCGATTCTTCATCGGTACGCACGCGGAAGGACGGATCTTCCTTGGCCAGGCGGTTCAGGGCAACACCCATCTTCTCCTGGTCAGCCTTGGTTTTCGGCTCAACGGCAACGTGAATCACCGGCTCCGGGAATACCATGCGTTCCAGAATAATCGGAGCGTCAACCGCGCACAGGGTTTCACCGGTGGTCACTTCTTTCAGACCAATACCCGCAGCGATGTCGCCGGCGCGTACTTCGGTGATTTCCTGACGGTCGTTAGCGTGCATCTGCACGATACGGCCCATGCGCTCTTTCTTGCCCTTCACCGAGTTCAGCAGGGTGTCGCCAGAATTCACCACACCGGAGTAAACGCGGAAGAAGGTCAGCTGACCTACATACGGGTCGTTCATCAGCTTGAATGCCAGCGCGGAGAACGGAGCTTCGTCGGAAGCTTCGCGAACGGCAGCAGAACCGTCTTCGTTCTCGCCCGGTACCGGCGGCACGTCCAGCGGGCTCGGCAGCAGCTCAACAACCGCGTCCAGCATGCGCTGTACGCCTTTGTTCTTGAACGCGGAACCACACAGCATCGGCTGGATTTCGCAACGGAGGGTACGCTGACGCAGACCGCTGACGATTTCTTCTTCCGTCAGGGTTTCGCCTTCCAGGTACTTGTTCATGGTCTCTTCGTCGACTTCCGCCGCCGCTTCAACCATTTTCTCGCGCCACTCTTCCGCTACTGCAACCAGGTCAGCCGGGATATCGCCGTACTCGAATTTCATGCCTTGGGAAGCTTCGTCCCAAATGATGGCCTTCATCTTCAGCAGGTCAACAACACCCTCGAAACCATCTTCAGCACCGATAGGCACAACGATAGGTACCGGGTTGCCACGCAGACGGGTTTTAACCTGTTCTACGGCACGGAAGAAGTTGGCACCCTGACGGTCCATCTTGTTCACGAAGGCGATACGCGGAACCTTGTACTTGTTAGCCTGACGCCATACGGTTTCAGACTGCGGCTGTACACCACCTACCGCGCAGTACACCATTACCGCACCGTCCAGTACGCGCATGGAACGCTCCACCTCAATGGTGAAGTCCACGTGACCCGGGGTGTCGATGATGTTGAAGCGGTGCTCCGGGAACTGCATGCCCATACCTTTCCAGAAGGTAGTGGTAGCAGCGGAGGTAATGGTGATACCACGCTCCTGTTCCTGTTCCATCCAGTCCATGGTGGCGGCGCCATCGTGAACTTCACCGATCTTATGGTTTACACCGGTGTAGAACAGAATACGTTCGGTAGTAGTGGTCTTACCAGCATCAATGTGCGCAGAAATACCGATATTACGGTAGCGCTCAATGGGGGTCTTTCTAGCCATGGCCAGAATCCTTTCGCAGGACTGAGATTAGAAGCGGAAGTGGGAGAAGGCCTTGTTGGCTTCTGCCATACGGTGCACTTCGTCACGCTTCTTCATGGCGCCGCCACGGCCTTCGGCCGCGTCGATCAGTTCGCCGGCCAGGCGCAGGTCCATGGATTTCTCACCGCGCTTGCGAGCTGCGTCACGCAGCCAGCGCATTGCCAGAGCCAGTCGGCGGGACGGGCGTACTTCAACAGGAACTTGATAGTTTGCACCACCTACACGGCGGCTTTTCACTTCAACGATCGGCTTGGCATTGGAGATAGCGGTGTTGAACACTTCGATAGCGTTCTTGCCGGTTTTCTTCTCGATTTGTGCGAGAGCGCCGTAGATGATGCGTTCGGCAACAGACTTCTTGCCGTCGATCATTACAACGTTCATGAACTTGGTCAGATCCTGGCTACCAAATTTCGGATCCGGCAGGATGTCGCGCTTGGGCACTTCTCTGCGTCGTGGCATGTCAATTCCTTCAAATATTCAGTTGAGCTATTTGCTCGCGACCACCTAGCAAGGCAGTCACTTACTCAACGGCATAATGCCGCTGCCGCACTAAGCAGATATTACTTAGGACGCTTAGCGCCGTACTTCGAACGAGCCTGCTTACGATCTTTCACGCCAGCAGTGTCCAGGGAACCGCGAACGGTGTGGTAACGCACACCCGGCAAGTCTTTCACACGACCGCCACGGATCAGTACTACGGAGTGTTCCTGCAGGTTGTGGCCTTCACCACCGATGTAGGAAATCACTTCGAAACCGTTGGTCAGGCGAACCTTGCACACTTTACGCAGTGCGGAGTTCGGCTTCTTCGGGGTAGTGGTGTATACACGGGTGCACACGCCGCGCTTCTGCGGGCAGGCTTCCAGTGCAGGCACCTTGCTCTTCGAGGTAACCGTGGTGCGGCCCTTGCGAACGAGTTGGTTAATGGTTGGCATTACTATCAGTTCCTAGTTGATACTCTTTGACGGCACCATACCGCCAAGAGAGTCCGCGATTATATTTTGGTCAACTGGCAGCGTCAATAAAAAAACGCCATCCTTCCAATGTTAGCCATTGAAAGGACAGCGTTTTTTACTACAGCGTCAGCTTACAGCTCTGCGTTGTCTGCTTCTACCGGAGCTTCCAGGCTGCCGAACTCCAGGCCGGTCTCGCTGCCGCCGAGGCGACGACGGTTGCGGTGGTAGGCGAGGCCAGTACCGGCCGGGATCAGACGACCCACGATCACGTTTTCCTTCAGACCACGCAGATCGTCCTTCTTGCCCATGATCGCGGCTTCGGTCAGCACGCGAGTGGTTTCCTGGAAGGAAGCCGCCGAGATGAAGGAGTCGGTGGACAGCGAAGCCTTGGTGATACCCAGCAGTACGTTTTCGTACTGTGCGGCCAACTTGCTCTCTTCCGCCATGCGGTCGTTGGTTTCCAGCACCTCGGCACGCTCTACCTGCTCGCCCGGGATGAAGTCGGTATCGCCGGCATCGGTGATCACCACGCGACGCAGCATCTGGCGAACGATCACCTCGATGTGCTTGTCGTTGATCTTCACGCCCTGCAGACGGTAAACCTCCTGCACTTCCTGACAGATGTAGCGGGCCAGCGCTTCGATACCCTGCAGACGCAGGATGTCGTGCGGATCCACGGCACCGTCGACGATCAGTTCGCCGCGGTTCACCACCTGGCCATCGTGCACCAGCACGTGCTTGTCTTTCGGGATCAGGCTTTCATAGCCGTTGCCGTCCAGATCGGTGATGATCAGGCGCTGCTTGCCCTTGGTGTCCTTACCGAAGGAAACGGTACCGGTCACCTCGGCCAGCATGCCGGCATCCTTCGGCGAGCGGGCTTCGAACAGTTCGGCCACACGCGGCAGACCACCGGTAATGTCGCGGGTCTTGGACGATTCCTGCGGAATACGTGCCAGCACTTCACCCTTGCCTACTTCCTGGCCGTCGCGAACGGTAATGATCGCGCCTACCTGGAAGGTAATGGATACCGACGCATCCGAACCGGCCAGCTTCACTTCGTTGCCGTTGTCGTCCAGCAGCTTCACCAGCGGGCGCAGCATCTTGGACTGAGCCGATGCGCGACGCTTGTTGTCGATAACCACCAGGGTGGACAGGCCGGTTACTTCGTCGGTCTGCTTGGCAACGGTAGCGCCTTCTTCCACGTTCTCGAACTTCACGCGGCCAGCGTACTCGGTGATGATCGGACGGGTGTGCGGGTCCCAGGTCGCCAGTACTGCACCAGCCTTGATGGACAGACCGTCGGTCACCATCAGGGTAGCGCCGTACGGCACCTTGTGACGCTCGCGCTCGCGGCCGGCATCGTCGTGGATCACCACTTCACCGGAACGGCTGATCACGATCAGCTCGCCCTTGGTGTTGGCCACGTAACGCATCTGGCTGGAGAAGCGTACGGTACCGTTGGACTTACCTTCTACCTGGCTGGCAGCCGCATTTCGCGATGCTGCACCACCAATGTGGAAGGTACGCATGGTCAGCTGGGTACCCGGCTCACCAATCGACTGGGCTGCGATCACACCAACGGCTTCGCCGGCGTTCACGCGCTTGCCGCGGGCCAGGTCGCGACCGTAACACTGGGCGCACAGACCGTAGCGGGTGTCGCAAGTGATCGCGGTACGTACCTTGACTTCGTCGATACCCAGGTTGTCGATCTGATCCACCAGGCTCTCGTCCAGCAGGGTGCCGGCTTCGATCACGGTTTCGCTGGTGGACGGATCCACCACGTCGGTCGCGGTTACGCGGCCGAGGATACGATCGCGCAGCGGCTCGATCACGTCACCACCCTGCACTACCGCCTTCATGGCGAAGCCGTTGCTGGTGCCGCAGTCGTCCTGAATCACCACCAGATCCTGGGTCACGTCCACCAGACGGCGGGTCAGGTAACCGGAGTTGGCGGTCTTCAGTGCCGTATCCGCCAGACCCTTACGTGCACCGTGGGTGGAGATAAAGTACTGCAGAACGGTCAGACCTTCGCGGAAGTTGGCGGTAATCGGGGTTTCGATAATGGAGCCGTCCGGCTTCGCCATCAGGCCACGCATACCGGCCAGCTGCTTGATCTGTGCCGCGGAACCCCGGGCACCGGAGTCGGCCATCATGTAAATCGAGTTGAACGATTCCTGATCGACTTCCTTGCCTTCGCGGTCCAGCACCTTCTGCTTGGACAGCTCGTCCATCATGGCCTTGGCGATCTTGTCGCCGGTGCGGCCCCAGATATCCACTACCTTGTTGTAGCGTTCACCCTGGGTAACCAGACCCTGACGGTACTGTTCCTCGATCTCTTTCACTTCCTTCTGGGCTTCGCCCAGCAGGTCGAACTTCTTCACCGGGATCTGCATGTCGTCCACGCAGATGGAGATACCACCGCGGGTCGAGTAGGCAAAACCGGTGTACATCAGCTGGTCGGCGAAGATCACGGTGTCGCGGATGCCGCAACGACGGAACGACGCGTTGATCAGCTTGGAGATCTCTTTCTTCTTCAGTGCCTTGTTGATGTGCTCGAACGGCAGACCACGTGGCATGATTTCGGACAGGATCGCGCGGCCAACGGTAGTTTCGTGGCGCTTCATCACCGGCACCAGTTCGCCCTGCTCGTCACGCACCCACTCGCGCAGACGCACGGTGATGCGGGTAGCCAGTTCGACCTGACGGGTTTCGTAGGCGCGATGCACTTCGCCGGTATCGGCGAACAGCATGCCTTCGCCCTTGCCGTTGATCTTGTCACGGGTCATGTAGTACAGACCCAGCACGATATCCTGCGACGGCACGATGATCGGTTCGCCGTTGGCCGGGGACAGCACGTTGTTGGTTGCCAGCATCAGGGTGCGGGCTTCCATCTGCGCTTCCAGGCTCAGCGGCACGTGTACGGCCATCTGGTCACCGTCGAAGTCGGCGTTGAATGCCGCGCAGACCAGCGGGTGCAGTTGGATGGCCTTGCCTTCGATCAGCAGCGGTTCGAACGCCTGGATACCCAGACGGTGCAGGGTCGGCGCACGGTTCAGCAGTACCGGGTGTTCTTTGATGACATCTTCCAGGATGTCCCACACTTCCGGCACTTCCTGCTCTACCAGCTTCTTGGCAGCCTTGATGGTGGAGGCCAGACCCAGTACTTCCAGCTTGTGGAAGATGAAGGGCTTGAACAGCTCCAGCGCCATTTTCTTCGGCAGACCGCACTGATGCAGACGCAGGGTCGGGCCCACGGTAATCACGGAACGACCGGAGTAGTCCACGCGCTTACCCAGCAGGTTCTGACGGAAACGACCGCCCTTACCCTTGATCATGTCGGCCAGCGACTTCAGCGGACGCTTGTTGGCGCCGGTCATCGCCTTGCCGCGACGACCGTTGTCCAGCAGCGAGTCAACCGATTCCTGCAGCATGCGCTTTTCGTTGCGCACGATGATGTCAGGCGCGCGCAGTTCCAGCAGGCGCTTCAGACGGTTGTTACGGTTGATGACGCGGCGGTACAGGTCGTTCAGGTCGGAGGTAGCGAAACGGCCACCATCCAGCGGTACCAGCGGACGCAGTTCCGGCGGCAGTACCGGCAGCACTTCCATGATCATCCATTCCGGCTTCATGCCGGAACGCTGGAACGCCTCCAGCACCTTCAGGCGCTTGGCGATCTTCTTGATCTTGGTGTCGGAGCTGGTAGCTTCCAGCTCGCGGCGCAGGGTTTCGATCTCGCCAGCCAGATCCAGCTTCTTCAGCAGTTCGCGCACGGCTTCGGCGCCCATCAGGGCTTCGAACTCTTCACCGTACTGGTCCAGCTTGTCGAGGTAGTCTTCCTCGCTCAGCAGCTGGCCGCGCTGCAGACTGGTCAGACCCGGCTCGGTCACCACGAAGGCTTCGAAGTACAGTACGCGCTCGATGTCGCGCAGAGTCATGTCCAGCACCATACCCAGACGGGACGGCAGCGACTTCAGGAACCAGATGTGCGCGGTCGGGCTGGCCAGCTCGATGTGGCCCATGCGCTCGCGGCGCACCTTGGACAGCGTCACTTCCACGCCACACTTCTCGCAGATCACACCGCGATGCTTCAGGCGCTTGTACTTGCCACACAGGCACTCGTAATCCTTCACCGGGCCGAAGATGCGGGCGCAGAACAGGCCGTCGCGTTCCGGCTTGAAGGTACGGTAGTTGATGGTTTCCGGTTTTTTTACTTCGCCGAACGACCAGGAACGGATCTTGTCCGGGGAGGCGATGCCGATCTTAATCGCATCAAACTCTTCTTCTTGCGTAACTTGCTTAAAGAGATCGAGCAGAGCTTTCATTGCGTCTCCATTCAGGAGGAACCTGCGGCCAACGTTGGCCGCAGGCACCTTGCCTAATTAATAACGTTCCAGGTCGATGTCCAGACCCAGCGAGCGGATTTCCTTCACCAGCACGTTGAAGGATTCCGGCATGCCGGCATCGATCTTGTGTTCGCCCTTGACGATGTTTTCGTAGATCTTGGTACGGCCGGTCACATCGTCCGACTTCACCGTCAGCATTTCCTGCAGGGTGTAGGCGGCGCCGTAGGCTTCCAGCGCCCACACTTCCATCTCACCGAAACGCTGACCACCGAACTGCGCCTTACCACCCAGCGGCTGCTGGGTAACCAGCGAGTACGGGCCGGTGGAACGGGCGTGCATCTTGTCGTCTACCAGGTGATGCAGCTTCAGGTAGTGCATCACACCCACGGTAACCTTGCGGTCGAAGGCTTCGCCGGAGCGGCCGTCGAACAGGGTCATCTGGGTCTTGCTGCTGTTGAATTCCAGCTGCTCGGTATGCGGGTCGGCATCCGGGTAGGCCAGGTCCAGCATCTGGCGAATCTCGGTTTCCTTGGCACCGTCGAATACCGGGGTAGCGAAGGTCATGCCTTTGCGCAGGTTGTCTGCCAGCAGCATGATTTCCTTCTCGCTCATCTCGGCGATCGGCTCTTGCTTACCGGTTTCGTTGTAGATGCTCTGCAGATAGCTGCGCAGCTCTTCCACGCCCTGCTGTTGCTTGAGCATGCGGTCGATGCGCTCGCCGATACCCTTGGCAGCCCAGCCCAGGTGTACTTCCAGAATCTGACCGATGTTCATACGCGACGGTACGCCCAGCGGGTTCAGCACGATGTCCACCGGACGGCCGTCTGCCATGTACGGCATGTCTTCCACCGGCAGGATGCGGGAAACCACACCCTTGTTACCGTGGCGACCAGCCATCTTGTCACCAGCCTGCAGGCGACGTTTCACGGCGATGTACACCTTCACCATCTTCTGTACACCGGCCTGCAGCTCGTCGCCCTGGGTCAGCTTGCGCTTCTTGTCTTCGAACTTGAGGTCGAATTCTTCACGCTTCTGCGCCAGGCTTTCCTTGATCAGTTCCAGCTGCTTGGCGATGTCTTCATCAGCCATGCGGATGTCGAACCACTCATGCTTGGACGACAGGCTTTCCAGGTACTCGGCATTGATGTCGGTACCCTTCGCCAGACGCTTCGGACCGCCGTTGGCCGGCTTGCCCACGATCAGACGCTCGATACGGCTGAAGGCGTCGTTGTCGAAAATACGCAGCTGGTCGTTCAGGTCCAGGCGGTAGCGCTTCAGTTCGGCATCGATGATGGACTGGGCGCGCTTGTCGCGCTCGATACCCTCGCGGGTGAACACCTGTACGTCGATCACGGTGCCGACCATGCCGGTCGGTACGCGCAGCGAGGTGTCCTTCACATCGGAGGCCTTCTCGCCGAAGATCGCGCGCAGCAGTTTTTCTTCCGGAGTCAGCTGGGTTTCGCCTTTCGGAGTCACCTTGCCCACCAGCACGTCGCCGGCGTTCACTTCTGCGCCGATGTAGACGATGCCGGAATCATCCAGACGGCCGGCCATGCGCTCGGACAGGTTCGGGATGTCGCGGGTGATTTCTTCCGGGCCCAGCTTGGTGTCGCGTGCCACTACCGACAGTTCCTCGATGTGGATCGAGGTGTAACGGTCGTCGGCCACTACTTTTTCGGAGATCAGGATCGAGTCTTCGAAGTTGTAGCCGTTCCACGGCATGAAGGCGATGGTCATGTTCTGACCCAGCGCCAGTTCGCCGATGTCGGTGGAAGCACCGTCAGCCACCACGTCGCCGCGGGCGATCAGGTCGCCTACTTTCACGATCGGACGCTGGTTGATGTTGGTGTTCTGGTTGGAACGGGTGAACTTGGTGAAGTTGTAGATATCCACGCCCACTTCGCCGGCCATGGCTTCTTCATCGTTCACGCGTACCACCACGCGGTTCGCATCCACGTAGTCCACCACGCCGCCACGACGGGCGATCACGGTGGTACCGGAGTCGACGGCCACGGCACGTTCAATGCCGGTACCTACCATCGATTTTTCCGGACGCAGGCACGGTACGGCCTGACGCTGCATGTTGGCGCCCATCAGTGCACGGTTCGCGTCATCGTGTTCCAGGAACGGAATCAGCGAGGCAGCAACCGATACTACCTGGCCGGTAGCCACGTCCATGTACTGTACGCGGTCCGGGGTAGCCAGAATGGTTTCGCCCTTTTCACGGCAGGTAACCAGTTCGTCGATCAGGGTGCCTTCGGCATCCAGTTCGGCGTTGGCCTGCGCGATCACGTAGCGACCTTCTTCGATGGCGGACAGGTATTCGATCTCGTTGGTTACCTTGCCGTCGATCACCTTGCGGTACGGGGTTTCCAGGAAACCGTACTCGTTGGTGCGGGCAAATACCGCCAGCGAGTTGATCAGACCGATGTTCGGACCTTCCGGGGTTTCGATCGGGCACACGCGGCCATAGTGGGTCGGGTGTACGTCACGTACCTCGAAGCCGGCTCGTTCGCGGGTCAGACCGCCCGGGCCCAGGGCCGATACGCGGCGCTTGTGGGTCACTTCGGACAGCGGGTTGGTCTGGTCCATGAACTGGGACAGCTGGCTGGAACCGAAGAATTCCTTGATCGCAGCCGATACCGGCTTGGCGTTGATCAGATCGTGCGGCATCAGGTTTTCGGATTCGGCCTGGTTCAGGCGTTCCTTCACTGCACGCTCGACACGCACCAGACCGGCGCGGAACTGGTTCTCGGCCAGTTCGCCCACGGAACGCACGCGACGGTTGCCCAGGTGATCGATATCGTCCACTTCGCCACGGCCGTTGCGCAGTTCGCACAGGATGGCGATCACGGACACGATGTCCTCGGTAGCCAGTACGCCGTCGATGGAGTCGCGGCGGGAGGCGAACTTCTCGCCGATCAGGCTGCGGAACCAGTCCGGGGACTTGTCATCGAACTTGTACTGGAAAGTACGGGTGTTGAACTTCATGCGGCCAACACGGGACAGGTCGTAGCTGTCCTCGTTGAAGAACAGGCGCTGGAACAGCTGTTCCACTGCATCTTCGGTCGGCGGCTCGCCCGGGCGCATCATGCGATAGATGGCTACGCGCGCGGCCAGCTGGTCGGCAGTGTCGTCACCACGCAGGGTCTGGGCGATGTAGGCACCGTGGTCCAGGTCGTTGGTGTACAGCACCTCGACTTCGGCCACGTCCTGGATGTCCATCTTGGCCAGCAGCTCATCGGTGATCTCGTCATTGGCGCGAGCAATCACCTCGCCGGTTTCCGGCGCCACCACGTTCTTGGCCAGCACTTTGCCTACCAGCACGTCGAACGGTACTTCGATGCGGTCAAGGTTGGCCGCACCGATATCACGGATGTGCTTGGCAGTGATGCGCTTGTCCTTGGCCACGATCAGCTTGCCATCCTTGTCCAGGATGTCGGCCTTGGCCACTTCGCCCTTCAGGCGTTCTGCCACCACCTTCATGAACACGCCGTCGCCGGAGAGGTAGAAGGTATCGGTGTTGTAGAACTCGGACAGGATGCGTTCGTTGGTGTAGCCCAGCGCCTTCAGCAGGATGGACACCGGCATCTTGCGACGACGGTCGATACGGAAGAACAGCTGATCCTTGGCATCGAACTCGAAGTCCAGCCAGGAGCCGCGGTAAGGAATCACGCGAGCGGAGAACAGCAGTTTACCGGAAGAGTGCGTCTTGCCGCGGTCGTGCTCGAAGAACACGCCCGGGGAACGGTGCAGCTGGGAAACGATAACACGCTCGGTACCGTTGATGATGAACGAACCGTTCGAGGTCATCAGCGGGATTTCGCCCATGTAGACTTCATTCTCGCGCACTTCCTTCACCACCGGCTTGGACGATTCCTTGTCCAGGATGGTCAGGCGGATGCGGGCACGCAGCGGGGCAGCAAAGGTGATGCCGCGCAGCTGGCACTCCTGCACGTCGAACGGCGGTTCGCCCAGGATGTAATGCACGAAATCCAGACGAGCAAAGCCGTTGTGGCTGACGATCGGGAAGATCGACTTGAATGCAGTCTGCAGGCCTACATCCTTGCGCTGATCAAACGGCACACCCAGCTGGAGGAACTCGGTGTACGAATCGATCTGGGTCGCCAGCAGGAATGGGACGTCGAGAACGGTGTTACGCTTCGCAAAGCTTTTACGAATACGCTTCTTCTCAGTAAACGAATAACTCATAGAGTCTCCATCGGAGGGGTGGCGCAAGAAATCAAACGTCAGCAGCCACATTCATCTTGATTGCTGACCTTTGCCCACTTGCAAAGCATTACAAGCGCAACAAGGCTGGCGGATTTCTCCGCCAGCCTCAACAATCTTCCCTAAGGAAGATTATTTTACTTCAGCCTTGGCACCAGCTTCGGTCAGTTGCTTAGCAACGTCATCGGCTTCAGCCTTGGAAACGCCTTCTTTAACAGCCTTCGGAGCGCCGTCAACCAGGTCTTTGGCTTCTTTCAGGCCCAGACCGGTGATAGCACGAACAACCTTGATCACGTTAACCTTGTTGTCGCCAGCGGCGGTCAGGATAACGTCAAATTCGGTCTTCTCTTCAGCAGCAGCAGCGCCACCAGCAGCCGGGCCAGCAACGGCAACGGCAGCAGCGGAAACGCCGAACTTCTCTTCGAACGCCTTAACCAGGTCGTTCAGTTCCATAACGGTCAGACCAGCAACTGCTTCGAGGATATCTTCTTTGGTGATAGCCATTTGTATAACTCCTGAATATGGGATATGTCGAATTGATTAAGCGGCTTCGGATTGCTTCTTCTCGGCCAGAGCGGCCAGAGCACGGGCAAAACCGGATACCGGAGCCTGCATAACGAACAGCAGCTTGGACAGCAGCTCTTCGCGGCTCGGAATGGAAGCCAGTTCGGTTACTTCGGCAGCGTTCAGCAGCTTGCCGTTGTAGGAACCTGCCTTGATGACAATCTTGTTGTCTTCTTTGGCAAATTGATGCAGCACTTTGGCAGCAGCAACTGCGTCAACGGAAACACCGTATACCAGCGGGCCAATCATTTGATCGGCCAGAGCTTCGAACTGGGTACCGGCTACCGCACGACGCACCAGCGTGTTCTTCAGAACGCGCAGGTAAACACCATTCTCACGTGCCTTGGCACGCAGTTTGGTCATGCTGCTAACCTCGATGCCCCGATACTCAGCGATAACTACCGTCTGAGCATCTGCCAGTTGAGCAGATACTTCAGCGACGACCGCCTTTTTATCTTCGATATTGAGACTCAAGGTCCACCTCCTAGACTGAAATGAAGCAGGATATCCTGCCCCTGTTTGCAGCGGCGACCTAATCAGGAGATATACAAACTGATGGTGCTCATGGGCGGAATTGAACCGCCGACCTCTCCCTTACCAAGGGAGTGCTCTACCCCTGAGCTACATGAGCGTATCGTTGATACAGCCTTCTAAGGGTACACCGTCTGCGTAGGCTACTCACAAGGAGCATTAAGTCGTTGACACCTACGGTCTTTGACAATCTGGCGGACCGAAGTCCGCCAGCCCAAAGCCTTTGGTGCCCATGGGCAGAATTGAACTGCCGACCTCTCCCTTACCAAGGGAGTGCTCTACCCCTGAGCTACATGGGCCCGGGCAATGTCAGGCATTAAGCCTGAGCAGTTGCCACATCGATGCGTACACCAACACCCATGGTGCTGGATACGGCGATTTTCTTCAGGTACTGACCCTTGGCAGCAGCCGGTTTGGCTTTAACCAGGGCATCCACCAGAGCAGCGAAGTTTTCGCGCAGGGCTTCAACTTCGAAAGAAGCGCGGCCGATGGTGGCGTGAATGATACCGGTCTTGTCGGTACGGTACTGAACCTGACCAGCCTTGGCGTTCTTCACGGCCTCGGCTACGTTCGGGGTAACGGTACCAACCTTCGGGTTCGGCATCAGGCCACGCGGACCCAGGATCTGACCCAGCTGACCAACAACGCGCATTGCATCCGGGGAGGCAATCACTACGTCGAAGTCCAGGTTGCCGGCCTTAACCTGCTCGGCCAGGTCGTCGAAACCGACAACTTCAGCACCGGCAGCCTTGGCGGCTTCGGCGTTGGCGCCTTGAGCAAATACGGCAACGCGTACGGATTTACCGGTACCGCGCGGCAGAACCACGGAGCCACGTACAACCTGGTCGGATTTACGCGGATCAACACCCAAGTTAACGGCCACGTCGATGGACTCGTCAAACTTGGCGGTAGCAGCACCTTTTACCAGAGTGATGGCATCTTCAACTGCGTACAGTTTGTTGCGATCAACCTGGGCGTTCAGCGCTTGCAGACGCTTGGAAACCTTAGCCATATTACAGACCCTCCACTTCAAGACCCATGGAACGTGCGGAACCAGCGATGGTGCGAACAGCAGCATCCAGGTCAGCAGCGGTCAGGTCCGGGGACTTGGTCTTGGCGATTTCTTCCAGTTGAGCGCGGGTTACTTTACCCACTTTGTCAACGTGTGCCTTAGCGGAGCCGGACTTGATGCCAGCGGCTTTCTTCAGCAGGAAGGTTGCCGGCGGAGTCTTCATGGTGAAAGTGAAGGACTTGTCGGCGTAGGCGGTGATCACCACCGGAATCGGCATACCAGGCTCCATGCCCTGGGTTTGGGCGTTGAACGCCTTGCAGAATTCCATGATGTTCAGACCGCGCTGACCCAGCGCCGGACCGATCGGCGGCGACGGGTTTGCTTTACCAGCGGGCACTTGCAGCTTGATATAGCCTACAATTTTCTTAGCCACGATTAGCTCCTAATGAACGGGTATAACGCGCCAAAAGACGCTCCCCAAGTGAGCCCAAGAGTATATCCCGGGCTTTTCAAAAACACAAGCTTACAGCTTCTCGACTTGCGAAAAATCGAGCTCGACCGGCGTGTCGCGACCAAAGATCTGCACCGACACACGCAGTTTGTTGCGTTCGTAGTTAACTTCGTCAACCGAGCCATTGAAGTCGGTGAACGGGCCATCATTGACGCGCACCTTCTCACCCACCTCGAACAGCACCTTCGGCTTCGGCTTCTCCACGCCCTCCTGCATCTGCTGCATGATGGCGTCCACTTCCTTGGCGGAAATCGGCGCCGGGCGGTTGGCGGTACCACCAACAAAACCGGTTACCTTGGGCGTGCTCTTTACCAGGTGCCAGGTATCGTCGGTCATTTCCATCTCGACCAGCACGTAGCCCGGGAAGAACTTGCGCTCGGAAATAGAGCGGCGGCCATTCTTGATATCCACCACCTCTTCGACCGGCACCAGCACCTGGCCGAACAGATCCTGCATACCCTCGCGGTCGATGCGCTCTTTCAGCGCCTTCTGCACACTCTTCTCAAAACCGGAATAGGCGTGCACAACATACCAACGCTTAGCCATAATCAACCCCGACGAAGCAACACGTCATAAAACAGCCAGGACAGCGAAGAGTCAACCAGCCACATAAACAGCGCCAACACAAACACAAAGGCAAATACCAGCATGGTCAGCTGGGTCGCTTCCTTGCGTTGCGGCCAAACAACCTTGCGCGCCTCGGCAATCGATTCTTGCGCATAGGCCACGAAATTCTTGCCCATCACCGACTGCCACACTACCGCGGCGGCAGCCAACAACGAGATCACGAACACCACCACGCGCAGCACAGCCTGATCAGCGGCCAGCAGATAAAAACCGACCACCCCCGCCACAACCAACAAGATGGCAAGGCCAAGCTTGATTTTATCTTGCGATTCCATTGGAAATTCTCGTGTTGCAGATACGTGAAAAGACTAACCGGCGAAAACGCCGGTTAGTCTTATTTGGCAGGCCAGGAGGGTCTCGAACCCCCAACCCTCGGTTTTGGAGACCGATACTCTACCAATTGAGCTACTGGCCTAAAACCTTACTTAAGCGATGATCTTGGCAACCACGCCGGCGCCAACAGTACGGCCACCTTCGCGGATCGCGAAACGCAGACCATCTTCCATAGCGATCGGAGCGATCAGTTCTACGGTGATTTCCACGTTGTCACCCGGCATTACCATTTCCACGCCTTCGGCCAGCGTAATTGCGCCGGTCACGTCGGTAGTACGGAAGTAGAACTGCGGGCGGTAGTTCGCGAAGAACGGGGTGTGACGACCGCCTTCATCCTTGCTCAGTACGTATACCGAAGCCTGGAACTTGGTGTGCGGGGTGATGGAACCCGGCTTGGCCAGAACCTGACCACGCTCTACATCTTCACGCTTGGTACCACGCAGCAGCACGCCTACGTTGTCGCCAGCCTGACCCTGGTCCAGCAGCTTGCGGAACATTTCCACGCCGGTGCAGGTGGTCTTAACGGTGGCCTTCAGACCAACGATTTCCAGTTCTTCACCAACTTTAACGATACCGCGCTCTACACGACCGGTAACCACGGTGCCGCGGCCGGAGATGGAGAATACGTCTTCGATCGGCAGCAGGAACGGCTTGTCGATGGCACGCTCCGGAGTCGGGATGTAGGAATCCAGTGCGTCAGCCAGACGGAAGATGGCCGGCTCGCCGTATTCGGACTGATCGCCTTCCAGCGCCAGACGAGCGGAACCGATCACGATCGGGGTATCGTCGCCCGGGAAGTCGTAGGAAGACAGCAGATCGCGCACTTCCATTTCCACCAGTTCCAGCAGCTCAGCGTCGTCCACCAGGTCGGCCTTGTTCAGGAACACGATGATGTACGGAACGCCAACCTGACGGGACAGCAGGATGTGTTCGCGGGTTTGCGGCATCGGACCGTCAGCGGCCGAGCACACCAGGATAGCGCCGTCCATCTGGGCAGCACCGGTAATCATGTTCTTAACGTAGTCGGCGTGACCCGGGCAGTCTACGTGAGCGTAGTGGCGAGCCTCGGTTTCGTATTCTACGTGCGCGGTGTTAATGGTAATACCGCGGGCTTTTTCTTCCGGCGCGCTGTCGATCTGGGAGTAGTCTTTAGCTTCGCCACCGAACTTCTTGGACAGAATGGTGGTGATAGCAGCGGTCAGAGTGGTTTTACCATGGTCAACGTGACCGATGGTGCCGACGTTTACGTGCGGTTTATTCCGCTCGAACTTTTCCTTTGCCATGGCAAAATTCCCTGAATGCAAGTTAAAGTCTAAAGATAACTGGTGCCCATGGGCAGAATTGAACTGCCGACCTCTCCCTTACCAAGGGAGTGCTCTACCCCTGAGCTACATGGGCCTTCTTAAATCCTGGAGCGGGTGAAGGGAATCGAACCCTCGTCGTAAGCTTGGAAGGCTTCTGCTCTACCATTGAGCTACACCCGCCTACGATCCGGACGAACCATCAAACGCCGCCAAGACTCATAGCAACTGGTGGGGGGAGAAGGATTCGAACCTTCGAAGGCTGAGCCGTCAGAGTTACAGTCTGATCCCTTTGACCGCTCGGGAATCCCCCCGTCGAAGAAGCCCGAATAGTATAGACACGCCTAAATGCCGTCAACACCAAAATCAGCTTTTTTTCGCATTCTTTAAACAAACAGCCCTGTCGATGACAGGGCTGTGTTGCAAATCAGTCACTTAAAGCTATCAAGCCTTGCCGCTGATCTTCAGGTATTTTTCATGCAGTTGGTCATGCGTCTCTTCATGAGCCGGATCCAGCGGAATGCAATCCACCGGACAGACCTGCTGGCACTGCGGTTCGTCGTAGTGGCCAACGCACTGGGTACACAGGTTCGGGTCGATCACGTAGATCTCTTCGCCCTGCGAAATCGCATTATTCGGGCATTCCGGTTCACAGACGTCGCAGTTGATGCACTCGTCGGTAATCATCAAAGCCATAGTAATTTCCTCAAGTATTCCACACAGTGAATTCTGTCACCCGACTCGCAGGCAGGCAAGTTCGGGCCGTTATATCCTTATATGCCTGCTTCCCGAGCCAGCAGGTAGCCATGCACCTGGCCGGCGCGGATCGAGCGCAGCACTTCCCAGCCGGCGAATTCGCGCGGCTTTGCCGTTTCCACGTACAGCTTGCCCTGTGCCGACAGCGCAGCGGCAAGCTGCGGCAGCACGTCATCCAGCAGCGTGCTGCTGTATGGCGGGTCAACGAAGATCACATCAAAGGCGCCGTGCCCTGCCCGCAGGTAGGCCAGCGCATCCTGGTTCTGTACCTGCAACTGAGCGGCGCCCAGCAATTGGGCGTTGCGTCGCAGCGTATCGGCTACCAGCCGCGCCTTTTCCACTAGCACCACTTCACGCGCGCCACGCGAGGCAGCCTCGAAACCCAGCGCGCCGCTGCCGGCAAACAAATCCAGGCAGCGCAAGCCGTAAAGATCCTGACCCAGCCAGTTGAACAGGGTTTCCCGCACCCGGTCGGGGGTTGGCCGCAAGCCTTCCACTGCCGGCACATCCAGCAGCCTTCTGCGGTACTCTCCGCCAATGATGCGCACCTTGTTGCGTTGCTGCGTCATGTATCCTCCTGAATTTCAAGGGCGCGATTCTACCCGACTCGGCCTGCCGCGTCTGTTATTACGTGCTGCAAACGCACGCGCTGCGCACACCTATATAAGGAATGCTATGCGGCCAACTGTCAGCCGCGGCATTTGACGTTACAATCGCGGTTTGTCCAGCTGCCTTATTCCTAAAGCATGTTTAGCTTCTTCAAGAAAAAACCCGACACCACCGCCTCGTCCGCCCCGGCCGACGACGCCCAGGTTTCCACTCCGGCCGCCGCAGTGCCCGCAGCCGCTCCCGCCGAAGCCCCCGTCACCAGCAAGCCCAGCTGGACCGAACGCCTGAAAGCCGGCCTGTCCAAGACCCGCGACAAGCTGGGCAAGCAGCTGGCCGGCCTGTTCGGCGGCGGCAAGATCGACGAGGATCTGTACGAGGAGCTCGAAACGGTCCTGCTCACCGCCGATATGGGCGTGGATGCCACCGTGCACCTGCTGAAAGATGTACGCGAGCGGGTAACGCTGAAGGGGCTGAGCGATGCCAGCGAACTCAAGGGTGCGCTGAAAGACTCGCTGGAGCAGCTGATCGCACCGCTGCAGCAGCCGCTGGACGTTTCCACCAAGAAGCCGTTCGTGATCATGATGGTCGGCGTCAACGGCGCCGGTAAAACCACCTCCATCGGCAAACTGGCCAAATACTTCCAGAGCCAGGGCAAGAGCGTGCTGCTGGCCGCCGGCGACACCTTCCGTGCTGCCGCCCGCGAGCAACTAATGGCCTGGGGGGAGCGCAACAACGTAACGGTGATCGCCCAGCAAAGCGGTGACGCCGCCGCGGTGTGCTACGACGCCATCCAGGCCGCCACCGCGCGCGGCATCGACATCGTGCTTGCCGACACCGCCGGCCGCCTGCCCACCCAGCTGCACCTGATGGAAGAAATCAAGAAGGTGAAACGGGTGATCCAGAAGGCGATTCCGGACGGCCCGCACGAAGTGATGCTGGTTCTGGACGCCAATATCGGTCAGAACGCCATCAACCAGGTAAAAGCCTTCGACGACGCGCTGGGCCTCACCGGCCTGGTACTCACCAAGCTGGACGGCACCGCCAAGGGTGGCGTAATCGCCGCCATCGCCAAGCAACGCCCGGTGCCGCTGCGCTTTATCGGCGTCGGCGAAAGCATTGACGACCTGCGCCCGTTCAACAGCCGCGACTACATTGACGCGCTGTTCGAGTGAGTCTGCGGCCAACCTTCCCCTTGAGGATGCGACATGATCCAGTTTGACCAGGTGACCAAGCGCTACCCTGGCGGCCACGAGGCACTGCGCAACCTGTCGTTCACCATCGAAAGCGGTGAGATGGTGTTTCTTGCCGGCCATTCCGGCGCCGGCAAAAGCACACTGCTGAAGCTGATCTCCGGCATCGAGCGCGCCAGCAGCGGCAACGTGCTGGTGAACAACCAGAACCTGAGCCGGCTGCGAGCCAGCCAGCTGCCTTATGTGCGCCAGCATATCGGCATCGTGTTCCAGGACCACAAGATCCTGTTCGACCGCAATGTGTTCGACAACGTGATGCTGCCGCTGGACATCATCGGCTTCGACCGCCGCGACGCAGCCCGCCGCGTGCGCGCCGCGCTGGACAAGGTAGGCCTCGCCGGCAAGGAAAAAATGATGCCGGTGCGCCTGTCCGGCGGCGAGCAGCAGCGCCTGTGCATCGCCCGTGCCGTGGTGCACCGCCCCAGCATCCTGCTGGCCGACGAACCCTCGGCCAACCTGGATCGCGCCTACGCGCTGGACATCATGGAACTGTTCAAATCCTTCCACCAGGTAGGCGTCTCCGTGCTGATTTCGGCGCACGACGAAACCCTGATGGAAGACTATGGCCGCCGCATCATCCGCCTGCGGGAAGGACAATTCGCCTCATGAAGCACTTCTTCTACCTGCACTGGCAGGATGCCAGCCAGGCGCTACGCAAGATGTTGCGCCAGCCGCTGGGCAGCCTGCTCAATCTGTTGATGCTGGCGGTGGCGATGTCGCTGCCGGTCAGCCTGTACCTTACCGCCGGCAGCGTGCAGCACTGGGTGGGCAAACTCACCGCGGCGCCGCAGATCACGCTGTTCATGGAGCTTTCCGCCGAACAGGCCGACATCGCCGCCGTGCAGTCCAGCCTGACATCCCACCCCAAGGTGGCCAGCTTCCGCTTCATTGGCCGCGACCAGGCGCTGCGCGACCTGGAACAGCGCAGCGGCCTCTCCGGTGTGAGCCAGGGGCTGGAAGGCAACCCGCTGCCGGACGCTTTTGTCGTTACCCCCAAGCCGGCGGTAACGCCGGACGAACTGGACATGCTGCAAAAGGAGCTGTCCGGCCTGCCGATGGTGGAACAATCGCAGTTTGATGCCGCCTGGGCGCGCCGCCTGCACGGCCTGCTGGACATCGCCGTCAAGCTTGCCTGGTTCCTGGCCGCCAGCTTTGGCGTGGCGCTGGTGCTGATCACCCACAACACCATCCGCATGCAGATCCTGGCACGACAGGAGGAAATCGAAGTGGCCAAGCTGATCGGCGCTACCGACAGCTTCATCCGCCGCCCCTTTCTGTACCACGCCTTCTGGGTAGGCGCGCTCAGCACGCTGTGCTGCTGGGGCCTGTCCACCCTGTTCGTGCACCAGGCTGCGCCGGCAATCAATGAATTCGCCGGCCTGTACGGTGAAAACATCCACCTGGCAGGGCTGGCCCTGCCGGAGCTTGGCGTACTGTTCGGCTGCAGCGTGCTGCTGTGCCTGCTGGGCGCACGCCTGGCAGCGGATCACCACCTGCGCAAGGTGCGCCCGCACTAAGTGCGGTGCAACACGCAGCCCGCCTGGCAACTACTTGATCCTGGTCCAGGACTATGGACCGGATAAAAAAATATCATCGATTGGGAACTGGCCCCTTGCTGGCACTCTCATAAGACGAGTGCTAACATCAGTTCAGCATTTCTTGAGGACAAGCCATTTATGACTGCAATCGCCTTGCCTGTACTCTCTTCCAACGGCAGCCTGGAGCAATACATCCACACCGTTAACAGCATTCCGATGCTGACCCAGGAAGAAGAGTTGGAGCTTGCCACGCGTCATCAACAGCACGACGATCTGGAAGCAGCCAAGCGTTTGGTGCTGTCGCACCTGCGCGTGGTGGTGTCCATCGCCCGCGGTTACTCCGGCTATGGCCTGCAACAGGCCGACCTGATCCAGGAAGGCAATATCGGCCTGATGAAGGCGGTGAAACGCTTCGAACCCACTCGCGGCGTGCGTCTGTTCTCCTTCGCCGTGCACTGGATCAAGGCCGAGATTCACGAATTCATCCTGCGCAACTGGCGCCTGGTGCGCATTGCCACCACCAAGCCGCAGCGCAAACTGTTCTTCAACCTGCGCAGCATGCGCCAGAGCCTGTCCGCACTCAGCGAGCAGGAAGCGCACGATATCGCGCAGGAGCTGGGCGTGAAGCCGGAAGAAGTGCGTGAAATGGAAACCCGCATGAGCGGCCAGGACATCGCACTGATGGCCGATGATGGCGACGACGAGGGCTTTGCCCCCATCGACTGGCTGGCCGACTCGCACGACGAGCCAACCCGCGCGCTGGAACGCCGCTCCATCGACATGCTGCAGAGCGAAGGCCTGGAGCAGGCGCTGTCCACGCTGGACGCCCGCAGCCGCCGCATCATCGAGGCGCGCTGGCTGGCCGACGATGGCGGCTCCACCCTGCACGAGTTGGCCGCAGAATTCGGTGTTTCCGCCGAGCGCATCCGCCAGATCGAAGCCAAGGCACTGGGCAAGATGAAAACCGCACTGGCCGCCGGCGTGGTGATCGACGCCTGAGCTGCATGATGTAGGCGTGAAAAAGCCACCTTGCGGTGGCTTTTTGTTTTTATATCATGCGGCCAACTTACTCGCTGGCAGCCTTGCCGTGCTGCTTGTCATCCACCTGCTGGGCGATGTCGATCAGACCGCTCCAGGCCGGCTCGTCGTCATCCAGCTCATCCAGGAACTGCGACGCATAGGTCGGGAACGACGCCAGCGCGTAGCGCATGGTCTGCGCCGCCTTGGCCTGCTCGCCCGCCAATGCCTCCATCTGCGCCTTGCGCAGCAGCACGTCCGGATACGGCCGATACAGCGCCATCAGGTCCACCCACTTGCGGTAGTCCTTCAGCGTGGCGCGCGACGGCGTCATCACGTCATCCAGCAGGCCCAGCGCATGGGCGGCGAACATCGGCTCGGTTCGGATGATCTCCTCCAGTCGCTGCTGCTTCTTGAGCGCCGTGGGGTAGTACAGCCCCTGCATTTCCTCGTAACGCCAGCTGCCATAGCTGGCCAGCACCAGCAGCAGCAGTGCGCCGGCACGCGCCAGCAGAAGCCATGGCAGTGGCGCGGCACGGCCGGGGGCCGGCACCAGGGTCGCCATGATGACCACCACCGCCGGGAAGTACAGATACCACAGCGGATACTCCAGCATGCTGTGGATCAGCGTAACCGACATCACCGCCACCGGTACCAGCTGCGCAGCATCCACGCGGCGGCTGAAATACGGCCACACCGCCCAGGCAAAGCCCAGTAGCACCGCCAGCGTCCCCAGCAGCCCCATCTCGGCCAGCAACTGGAACACCAGGTTGTGGGCGTTGGTGAACAGGCCGCTGTTTACGCCGGAGTTGGAAAACTGCGGCAGCATCTGCAGGCGCACGCTTTCCGCCGCGTACTGGTTCCAGCCCACCCCAAAGCCGGGATGCGCCTTGAACACCAGCCAGGCCTTGCCCCATTCCGCCACGCGGCGCGCGCCCATGCTGTCGGCGTTGCTGCTCAAGCGTTCCACACCACTGGCAATGGTCTGGCCATGCATCAGCGGTGCCAGCAGCCGTTCGGCCAAGGGCAGTGCAAACTGCATGGCAATGATGGCAACCACCGCCAGCCACAGCAGCCACCACATGCGGCGCGACTCCCCGCTACGCACGCGCCAGTGCCACCACGGCGCCAGCACCGCCAGCGCCACGGTGTACAGCAGCACGGTACGCGAGCCGGCAAAGGCGATGGACAGCGACAACCACAATACTGCCGCCGCCAGCCAGCGACGCGACCATTGGCCACTGGCGGCCAGCCAGCAGGCTGCTACCACGCCCCAGGTCAGATAATGTGCGTACTGGTTGCGCTGGCCGATATGGCCAAAAATATTGGTGGTCGGGTGCGAACTGTCATAGAACAGCACGCCGCCCAGCAGCTGCGCCAGGCCGGTGAGCTGCGCCAGGCCAATCAGCGATTGCGCCAACGCCCCCAGCAGCAGCGATTTGCACAGCAACGCGATCACCGCGTCGCTGCCTTCCGCTGCGCGCCATTGCGCCGTGGCCCAGGCCAGCACCGCCAGCGCAACGAAGGCCAGCGCGGTAGCATGGTTGAGCCCAGGGAACAGCAGCGGCTGCAGCAAGGGCTGCAGCGCCCACACCGCTGCCAGCAGCAGCATCCACAACGCGCTGCGCGGCAGCTCGGCCGCGGCCTGCCGCGGCATGCACCAGCAGGCCAGCGCCGCCAGGAAGACTACCGTGATCTCGCCCCACCACTGCGGCAGCGGCAGGTAGTGAAAGCGCGACAGGAAAGGCAGCGAGGCAATGGCCGCCAGCATCAGGGCCGCCAGCGACTGGCGACGCAGGGTGAAAGTCATGGATGGACCGTGCGAGTACGGGAAAGCGGCAAGTCTAGCCCAGCCGCCGAAGGCTGTAAAAACGGCTTGGTAACGTTTCGTCACCTTATCGAAAGCAGCGGCAGCCATGCCGCGGCAAAAACAAAAAGCCCGGTCATGGACCGGGCTTTCTGATGAATACTTGGTGGGTCGTGCGGGGCTCGAACCTGCGACAAACGGATTAAAAGTCCGCTGCTCTACCAACTGAGCTAACGACCCAACCTGGGGTGCGTATGGTGGGTCGTGCGGGATTCGAACCTGCGACCAACGGATTAAAAGTCCGCTGCTCTACCAGCTGAGCTAACGACCCTACGCTTCTCTCTGGGTGGTGGGTCGTGCGGGATTCGAACCTGCGACCAACGGATTAAAAGTCCGCTGCTCTACCAGCTGAGCTAACGACCCCCGAGAGAGTTCGCAACTATACGGACACCTTTTTTAACCGTCAAGTATTTTTGGAAAAAAATGCAGAAAAACGCCTATACGGCACATTTGCCGTAGCGGCGCGCTCAGCCCTGCCCGCCCCCTGTTTCCTCCGCCACCCACTGCTGGTATGCGGCCAACCCTGCCACGATGGGCAAAGCGATGATTTCCGCCACCTCGTAGGGGTGCAGCTCTTGGATTCTGCGCTCCAAGGCTGCATATACTGTATCGGTGGTCTTGATGAGCAGGGGTATCTCGCTGGCGCTTTCCAGCTTTCCCTGCCAGCGATAGACGGACTCGCAGCCGGGCAGGATATTGACGCAGGCTGCCAAGCGCTCGCCCACCAGGGTTTCCGCCATCTGGCGCGCCAGTATGGCATCCGGCACATTGCATACAACCAGTAACACTTTCATGCGGATATCCGTTTCATGCGTGGTTTCTTGATTTTATTGCTGCTTTACCCGTTTCTCGAAATGTACTCGCTGTTCTGGCTTGCCGATCACATTGGCGGGGGCTGGACCCTGGTCTGGCTGCTCGTCAGCTTCGTGCTGGGCTCCATGCTGATGCGCGGCAGCAAGCTGGGGGCACTGCTCACCATTGCCGGCACACTGCGCCAGGGCAACGTCAACCTGTTCACCCTGCTGTGGCCGCTGCGCATCATGATCGCCGGCCTGCTGCTGGCCATTCCCGGCCTGATCAGCGACGTGTTCGCGCTGCTGCTGTTGCTGCCCTGGCCCGGCCCCAAGCTCACCGAGCTGAACATGGGTGACAACTTCCGCCAGCCGCCGCAGAACCCGCCGTCAGGCGAAGCCGACATCATCGAGGGTGAATACGAGCGCGTGGACCCGCGCACGCCCAGCGACCGCCACCTGCATTAAGCCTGCGACGAGGCCGGCAGCAGCCGTGCCAGCGCCTCTACGGCGCCGATTCCCGTCACCGCCACGATCTTGTGGCGATTACGCTCGCCCGACAGCAGGCTCACCGCCTTGCGCGGCACCTGCAGGCAGCCGGCCAGCCACAGCAGCAACGCGGCATTGGCCTTGCCCTCCACCGGCGGTGCGGCCAACCTGATCTTGAGCGCTTCGCCATGTTCCCCCGCCACTTCGCTCTTGCGTGCGCCGGGCTGAACGTGCAAGGTTAGACGTATGCCATCCGGCTGTTCAGTCAACCACGCTTTCATCACGCATCCTTTGTGCTGCAAAGGTGCAATTGTAGAACGTATCGCAACCGACACCGACAGGAGCTTCACCATGGATATCGGCATTTCCGAACAGGACCGCGCCAAGATCGCCGAGGGCTTGTCCCGCTTGCTGGCCGACAGCTACACCCTGTACCTGAAGACGCACTTCTTTCACTGGAACGTCACCGGCCCGATGTTCCAGACCCTGCACCTGATGTTCGAAACCCAGTACAACGAGCTGGCGTTGGCGGTAGACCTGGTCGCCGAGCGCATTCGCGCGCTGGGCCACGTGGCACCGGGCAGCTACGGCGACTACGCACGCCTGACCTCGATCAGCGAAAGCAAGGGCGTACCCAAGGCGCAGGACATGATCCGCGAACTGGTACAGGGGCACGAAACCGTGTGCCGCACCGCGCGCTCGCTGTTCCCGCTGGTGGATGCCGCCAGCGACGAGCCCACCGCCGACCTGCTGACCCAGCGTCTGCAAGTGCACGAGAAGACGGCGTGGATGCTGCGCAGCCTGCTGGAAAACTAAGCACCGCATCACGATCTGCCGCGTACCGGCAAAACGCTGTCAGGCACCGAGAACACGCCAGATCGTGAGTGCAAACTAAGCTTTTCTGCGGGCGTGCTACACTGTTGGCATGCCCGCTCCGCGCCGCTTCAGTCCACCGCCCAGCGCGGTGGACCCTGCCCTGTTCAAGGTCGCGATCATGATATCGCTGGCCTTGCATCTGCTTTTACTGGTGCTGTTGAGCGGCTGGCTACCCGGCGGCATACCGGTGGTGAACCTGCCCATCTCCGCGCTGCGGGTTACCCTGTTGAACACCCCGCCCGGCAAAGCCCCGGCACAGGCACGCCTGCTGGCGCAGCACGATAGCCAGGGCCAATTGCAGCAAACCCGGCTGGATGCACCGCAAAACAGCGCCGAAGCCGCGCTGGCGCCGCCGCCGGTACCGGCACGGCAGAACGCCAAACTGACCTCCCCGAACAAAAGCACCACCCGCCCGCAGGCGCAGCTCACCAGTGCCGCCATCGGCGTCAGCTGGGCCGGCTACGTGGAAGACTGGCGCAAGCGCGTCGAGCGCATCGGCAACCAGAACTACCCACCGGAAGCCAAGGCCCGCAACCTGTATGGCAGCCTGGAGCTGCTGGTGACCATACGCGCCGACGGCGCGCTGCTGGATGTCAGCGTGCTGCGCAGCTCCGGCATTCCGGTGCTGGATGCCGCGGCACAGCAGATCGTACGGTTGGCCGCACCCTACCCGCCGTTCCCGGCCAAGCTGGCCGCCGAATACGGCTCGCTGCAAGTCGTGCGAAAATGGACCTTTACCGCCGCCAATCAGCTGGCGGGCAGCTGAACAAGGAATCTCCATGTACGAAGTCAATCGCAGTGTCGCCATTCTCAAACCGCGCCAGCCCTTCCTGGACTGGCTGCAGCAGCTGCCGGGCAGCCTGGAAGGGCAGCTGCAGCTGGACGAACTGCGCCGCGACTGCAATGCGCTGCTGATTCCCGCTGCCGACGACTACGCCAGCGCCGAAGACTTCGTACGCCAGCACTATCGCACCCTGTTCGGCGCCGAACTGGCCGACTGGTGCGACGACGACGCTTTCTGGCCGGACATGACCCCGCAGCTGTTCCTGCAATGGTTTGACGTGGAGATCCACTCGGTGCTCACCGACCTGGTGGACTTCCCGCTGGAGCGCGAGGCCTTCGTGCCCTTCGATCTGGATCAGGAATAACGCTCCCGTTTTTGCCACCGGCTGCCCGAGCAGCCGGGGCCCGCCGGCAACGTACCGGCCCACTCCACGAGGAAAACCATGCCACACCAAACCAGGATCAAGGTCCGCGGCTATCACCTGGACCTGTACAGCCACGTCAACAACGCCCGCTATCTGGAGTTTCTGGAAGAGGCACGCTGGACCTTCTTCGAGGACTGCGCCGACCTGCCGGCCTTCCTCGCCTCCGGCATCGCGCTGATCGTGGTGAACATCAATATTGACTACCGTCATCCTGCAACGATGAACGATGAACTGCTGATCGAAACTTCGGTAAAATCAGTAGGTAATCGCAGCAGCGTGCTGCACCAGAGTGTACGGCTGGCCGGCAGCGACAAGATCGCCGCCGAGGCCGACGTGACCGTGGTGGCCTTTGACGGCCGCCAGCAGAAGGCCATCGCCATCGAAGGCCAGCTGCGGGAACTTCTGGAGACGCTGCAGCACCAAGCCTGACCATGCCGTACGCCGTTGCGGCCAACCCGGATTTGCACCATGAAGCTCAACAAAGCCCTGACCGTTGCCCTGCTTGCCGCCAGCACCCTGCTGAGCGGCTGTTTCACCGATGGCGCCCCGGCGGTGCAGTACACCAGCCTCAGCGGCCAGCAGGCCAGCACCGACAGCCTGAAGGGCAAGGTGGTACTGGTGAACTTCTGGGCCACCAGCTGCAGCGGCTGCATGGCCGAGATGCCCAAACTGGTCGCCACCCAGCAGAAATACGCCGCGCAGGGCTTCCAGACCGTGGCGGTGGCAATGAGCTATGATCCGCCCAACTACGTGCAGGCCTACGTCAACGACAAGAAACTGCCGTTCTTCGTGGCGCTGGACAGCCAGGGCAGCATCGCCAAGTCGTTCGGCGACATCCAGCTCACCCCGACCTCCATCCTGATCGACAAGCAGGGCAATATCGTGAAGCGCTTCGTTGGCGAACCCAACTTCGATGAACTGCACCAGCTGATCGAGCAGAAGCTCAAGGCCTGAGCCTGACGCACAAAAAAGCCGCTTTCGATGAAAGCGGCTTTTTTCATGGCAAAGACAAAACTCACGGCCGTTTTGCGCACACCGGGCAATCCGGGTCACGCGGTACCTTGAGCTGGCGGAAGCTGCCATCCAGCGCATCGTACAGCGTCAGCTGCCCCAGGGTTGGCCGCAAGCCGGCCAGCAGCTTGATGGCCTCCACCGCCTGCAGGCTGCCGATTACCCCCACCAGCGGCGCCAGCACGCCGAAGGTGGCACACGGCCCGTCGCTGGCCTCGCCCTCCTCCGGGAACAGGCAGTGATAGCACGGCGAGGCGGCGTCGCGCGTGTCGTATACCGCCAGCTGCCCGGAAAAGCGTACCGCAGCGCCCGATACCAGCGGCACGCCGGCAGCCACGCAAGCGCGGTTGATGGCGTGGCGGGTGGCAAAGTTATCGGAGCAATCCAGCACCAGGTCGTGCGCAGCCACTTCTGCGGCCAACTTGTCGCCCTGCAGCCGCTCGGCCAGCAGCCGCAGCTGCACGTCCGGGTTGATCGCCGCCAGCCGCGTGGCTGCCGACGCTACCTTGTGCTGCCCCAGCGTGTTCATGTCGTGAATGATCTGGCGCTGCAGATTGGTCAGCTCCACGGTATCGTCATCCACCAGCGTGAGCTGGCCGATGCCGGCACTGGCCAGGTACAGCAGCGCCGGTGCGCCCAGGCCACCGGCACCCACCACCAGCACGCGCGCCGCCAGCAGCCGCTCCTGACCGGCCACGTCGATTTCCGGCAGCAGAATGTGCCGGCTGTAGCGCAGCAAGGCTGCGTCGTCGAGTTCTTTGCTCATGATGCCAAACGGCCGCCATGGGCGGCCGGAGAATGTTGACAAAGCCCTTTCGCACGACGAAAGGGCTTTGTTTTATAAACAGGAAGGCTGCCGATGCAAGCGCTTGGCTGGATCCTCTAGCGTGCAAACGAAGAACTTGTCTGCAGCCTGGCGGCCGCCAAGGCGGCCATCCCGTAAGTTGTTGCGCCGCTTATTCCTCGGCGGTCTTGCGACTGAACTTCACGCCCAGCTGCTTGAGCTTGCGGTACAGGTGAGTGCGTTCCAGGCCCACTTTCTGCGCCACGCGGCTCATATTGCCGTTTTCCAGCACGATGTGGTACTCGAAATAGCGGCGCTCCAGCTGCTCGCGCAGTTCGCGCAGCGGCAGGTTGAAGTCGAAGCCGGTTTCTTCCACCGGTTTTTCGTGGCGGAACTGCGCCAGCACCTTGTTGACCTCCACCACGTCGATTTCTTCCGACTCGGTGGTCAGCCCCAGGCTCTTGATGATGCTGCGCAGCTGCTCCAGGTTGCCCGGCCAGTCGTACTGGCGCATGGCGTTCAGTGCGGCGGTGGTGAGCTTGCGCGGCGGAATCTGCTTGGACTCCACCAGCTCATGCAGGATCTGCTCGGCGATGAAGATGATGTCCTCGGCGTGCTCGCGCAGCGGCGGAATCGGCACGATGACGCTGGACAGCGCAGTCAGCATGCGGTTGTCGCACTCCGGGTCCACTAGCAGCTCCTGCAGCGGGCGGCTGCAGGAACACACCAGGCGCACGTTGAAGCGGTCGAGCTTGGACAGCAGGAACAGCAGGCCCTGCTGGGTGCGGCGGTTGTACTGGCCGATCTCCGGCAGGAACAGTACGCCGTTATTGGCTTTCTGCAGCAGCTCCAGCGGTGCGTCCGCCAGCTGTTCCAGTTTGGCCGGCATCACCCACGGCATATTGCCGTGGTGGAAGAAGCGCGCCACCAGTTCGAAGCCCACGCCGGGCTCGCCGGTAAGCAGCACCGGGGACTTCACCTTGGAGACGCGGTCCAGCTGGCGCTTGAGTTCCTGGATAGGCGCGCTCTTGCCGAGCTTATCCAGGTTCAGCGAGGTATTGGCCTGCATGTCGCCGTATTTGAGCGCGCGATGCACGGTGCTCAGCAGCTTTTGCAGCGCGATGGGCTTTTCCAGGAAATCGAAAGCGCCGATGCGGGTGGCTTCCACCGCGGTATCGATGCTGGCATGGCCGGACATCATCACCACCGGCATGTTCAGCTGCCCGGACTTGGCCCACTCCTTGAGCAGGGTGACGCCATCGCAATCCGGCATCCAGATATCCAGCAATACCAGCGCCGGCCGGGTCTGACCACGCAACTGGCGGGCCACTTCGGCATTCTCGGCCAGGGCTACGGTGAAACCTTCGTCCTGCAGGATCTCCGAGAGCAATTCCCGGATACCGATTTCGTCATCAACAATCAGAATGTCGCTGCTACGCATTAAGCCTCCAGCAATGGCAGGGTGAGAAGAATCCGCGCGCCGCCATTTTCACCATTGGCCAGTTGAATCTGGCCGTGGTGCTCCTCCATGATCTTCTTGACTACGGCCAGGCCCAGCCCGGTGCCCTTCGCCTTGGTTGTTACATAAGGCTCGAAAGCACGATGCAGTATGTCTGCACTGAACCCGGCGCCGTTGTCCTGAACACAGACGAGCGCGTTCCTTCCTTCTAGTCGGCTGCTAATGTGAATCATCGGGATGTCAGCGTCAAGGACTGCATCTTGTGCGTTCAGCAGAAGATTGTGCAGTACCTGGCGCAGCAGCGCGGCATCCCCCATGAACGGCAGTGTCTGGGCACATAGTTCCGCCTTCACCGCCGGATTGCTTTCGTACAGCGTCAATACCTCTCGAATCAAGGTGTTAAGCTCCAGCGGCACCAGCTTGGTACGCGGTGCGCGCGCATAATCGCGGAACGCATCCACCATGCCTTTGAGCGCGCCAACCTGCTTGATGATGGTATCGGTGGCGCGGCGCAGCATGTCGGCATCCGGCCCTTCCAGCTTATCGCCCAGCTTCATCGCCAGCCGCTCGGCGGACAGCTGGATCGGCGTCAGCGGGTTGCGGATCTCGTGTGCCAGGCGCTTGGCCACCTCGCCCCAGGCGGCATCGCGCTGCGCGCGGCCCAGCTCGGTGATGTCGTCAAACACCACCACGTAGCCGGTACCGGAACGCTCCGGCAGCACCGCGCCGCGCACCACCAGCTGGCGCTGGCCGTTCACGCCGACGTAGTCGATCTGCTGCTGCCAGTCGTGCGGGCTGACATTGCCGGCCTCGCGCAGAATGGTATCCACCAGCGGCGCCAGTTCCGGACGCAAGGCAGGCCATACCTGCAGCTCATGCGTCGCCAGCGCTTCGAAGTCCACCCCCAGGATGCGGCCGGCACTGGTGTTGGCCGCACGCAGGTTCCAGTTGCTGTCGAAGGCCACCACGCCGGCCGACAGGTTGGCGAGGATGCTCTCCAGGTACAGCTTGCCCGCTTCCAGCAGGCGGCGGTTCTCGTCGGCGGCCAGCCGCGCCTCGTCCAGCTGCTGCGTCATGCGGTTGAACATGGTGGTGAGAATGCCCAGTTCGTCCTTGCGGTACACCGGGTGGCGCTTGGAATAGTCGCCCTGCGCTACTGCACGGGTGCCTGCGGCCAACTCCGACAGCGGCGCCGACAGCCGTTCGGAGATGAACAACGCAAACGCCAGCGCGGCGGTGAGCGCCAGCAGGAACACCAGCGCCAGCGTCAGCATGTAGAAGGTTTTCAGCCCGTCACGCGCCAGTACCAGCTGACGGTAGTCGGCGCGCGCGTCCTCGATCAGCTCGGCATCGCGCGCAATCTGCCGCGGTGCCGGCTGGATCAGCTGCACCACCAGCGCCTCGTCGCTCAGGTAGTTGCGGTACGGCAGCAGCACCTTGAGCAGCAGGCCGCTGCCCGGGTCGTTGTCGATGCTTTCATGTTGCTTGCGCCCCTGCAGCGAGCGCAGCAGTTCGTAGTCCGGCGCCCGCGGCAGGTAGCGCAGCTCGTCCGGCCCGGCAAAGCTCACCAGCTTGCCCTGGCGGGTGTAGACGGCGATTTCCTCCACCCCCAGCTGTTCGCGCAAGTGCGCCAGCCGGCTGGTGAGGCCGCGATCGGTCTGGTCGGAGATATCGTTGACCACCACCCGCGCCTTGCGCGACAGGTCGTTCAGCACGTAGCCCAGCGCATTGCGCCCCAGTTCCAGGCCGCGGTCCAGTGCGGTTTCCACCTGCACGTTGAACCAGCTCTCGATACTGCGGGTCAGGAACTGTGCCGACACGGTGAACACCAGCATGCCAGGCAACAGCGCCACCACGGTGAACATCACCACCATCTTCTGGGTGAGCTTGGCGCCGAATTCGCGGCTCTTCACCCGGCGGCGCAGGCGCAGCACCTGGCGCACCACGATGCCGATCAGCCCGGCGAGGCCCAGTACGTTGAGGCCGAATACCCACCAGTAGTATTCGGCCAGCTTGGAAGTGTTGCCGGTGGAAATCGCCAGCAGGTACATCATCACCACGCCCAGCGCGGCGGCTATTGCCGGGTAGCGCATCAGCTGCCCCCCTCTACCGCCACGTGGCTCCACGACGACTCCATGCCCCAGTCGCCGGAACCCAGCACATTGAGCTGGAACGGCCGCGGCAGCTGGCCGATATCCAGCTCCAGCTTGATGCGGCCCTGCAGCAGCTTGCGGTCGGCCTCATCCCAGTCGCTCACATCCAGCACCCGCCAGCCGGCGATGCTGCCCACCGCGGCCATGGCTTCCTGCAGGCTGCCGTAGCTGTTGGCCAGCCCGCCGATGGCCACGCGGTAGCGGTTGGTGAGCCGGTAGTACATCACCTTGAAACTGAGCGTGGCGGTGGGTTCGAAGAAGTGCTTGAGCCGCAGCCAGTAGGCACTGCTGCGCGGGTGGGTGAGTTCGAAAGTGAGGCGGAAGGTCAGCGGGATGCCCTGCTGCACCGCGTCCTGCAGGCTGGCGGGCAGCGCAATCTGGTAGCGCGAGGACACCGCCAGCGCGTTGTCCTCCACCTCGGCGCGGGCACGCAGCGCGGTAATGCCTTCGGCCGCCTGTGCCGCAATAGGCAGCAGGCAGGCAGCCAGCATCAGCAGCAGGCTAAGGACGTTTCGCCAGGAGCGCGTAGTAGAAGCCGTCATGTTCCGGGGTTGGCAGCAATTGTTCGTCTTGTAGTAGCTGGGCGTCTGGGTGACGCTGCAGGAACGCATCCACCTGCTGGCGGTTCTCCTCCGGCATGATGGAACAGGTGGCGTACAGCATTTTGCCACCGGCGGCGAGCAGCGGCCACAGTGCATCGCTCAAGGCGCCCTGCTGCTGCCCCAGCGCGGCGAAATCCGCCGGGCGCCGCAGCCACTTGATGTCCGGGTGGCGGCGCACCACGCCGCTGGCCGAGCACGGCACGTCGGCCAGGATGCGGTCGAACGGCTTGCCGTCCCACCACGCCGCCGGCTGGCCGGCATCGGCGGCGACAACGTTGGCCGCAAGCCCCAGCCGCGCCAGGTTGTCTTCCACCCGCGTCAGGCGCGCGGCATCCACGTCCAGCGCGGTCAGTTCGATATTGGCCAGCTCCAGCAGATGGCCGCTCTTGCCACCCGGCGCGGCGCAGGCATCCAGTACCCGCATGCCGTGCTGCACGTCCAGCCAGCGCGCGGCCTGCTGCGCGCCCCAGTCCTGCACCGAGACACGGCCTTCGGCAAAACCCGGCAGCTCGCGCACATTGCACGGCTGCGCCAGCAGCACGGCGTGGCTGTCCAGCGCCCGTGCCGCCATGTCCTTGCCGGCCAGTTCCGCCACGTAGCCGGCGGCATCGCCGTGACGGGCGTTCACCCGCAGCGTCATCGGCGGGTGGCGGTTGCTCTCGTCCAGGATGTCGGCCCACTGCGCCGGGTAGGCGGCGCGCAGGCGCTGCAGCCACCAGCGCGGGTGGTTGTAGCGTGCCTCGTTGTCGCGCTGTGCCGCGGCCAGCAGCTCATCGCGCTGGCGCAGCGCATTGCGCAGCACGCCGTTCACCAGGCCCTTGAACTTGCCGCGCGCCACCGCCGCGGCAGCGTTCACGGCCTGATCCACCACCGCGTAGTCGGCGGCGCGCGTGTGCAGCAGCTGGTACAGCGCCACCAGCAGCAGGCGTTCGATCTCTGCCGCCGGCAACGGCCGCGGCACCAGCTGGCGCAGGATAAAGCGCAGCTGGCCCAACTGGCGCAGGCTGCCATAGGCAATGTCCTGCAGCGCGCCGCGCTCGGCGGCGGAAAGTTCCTGATTGCGCTGGGCATGGGCCAGCGCCTCGGTCAGGGTGCGGCCCTGCTCGACGCGTTCGAGCACGCCGGCCGCCAGTTCCTGGATACGATGCATGTAGGTGTTCCAACAAGAAAACCGGCCACCGTCCCGCAAATGGGACGGTGGCCGTGATTCGACTCTGCGGATGATACCGGTTCAGCGCATGCCGCGCGCGATCTCGTTGAGGCGGGCGATGCGTTCCTCGGTGTGCGGGTGGGTGCGGAACAGGCCGCTGATGCCCTCGCCGGACAGCGGGTTGATGATCATCATCTGCGCGGTTTCCGGGTGCGCCTCGGCAGCCTGCATCGGCCGGCCCTGCGCGTAGTACTCGATCTTCTGCAGCGCATCGGCCAGCGCCAGCGGGTCACCGCTGATCTCGGCGCCGCCACGGTCGGCCTCGAACTCGCGGGCACGCGAGATCGCCATCTGGATCAGGCTGGCGGCCAGCGGCGCCAGGATGGCAACGGCAATCGAGGCCAGCGGGTTGGCCGGGCGGCCCTGCTCGTCGCGGCCGCCAAAGAACATGGCGAAGTTGGCCAGCGCGGAGATGGCGCCGGCCATGGTGGCGCTGATGGTGGAGATCAGCGTGTCGCGGTGCTGTACGTGTGCCAGCTCGTGCGCCATCACCCCGCGCAGCTCGCGGTGGCTGAGCATGCGCATGATGCCGGTGGTGGCGGCCACGGCGGCGTTTTCCGGGTTGCGACCGGTGGCAAAGGCATTGGGCTGGTCTTCGTGAATTACGTACACGCGCGGCATCGGCAGGCCGGCACGCTGCGCCAATTCGGCCACCAGGCCGTAAAACTCCGGCGCGGACTGGGCGTCCACCTCCTGGGCGTTGTACATACGCAACACCATTTTGTCGGAGTTCCAGTAGGCGAACACATTCATCGCGCCGCCGAACAGCAGCGCCAGCAGCATGCCGCTCTTGCCGCCTATCATGCCGCCGATCATGGCGAACAGCGCCACGATGGCCGCCATCAATACCGTGGTCTTCAGCCAGTTAAAACCCATCGTCTGTTTTCCTCTCGTTCCGCTCCAGGGAGATGCGGGCAGGTTTTGGAGCCTCAAGCCCCCAGCACGGTTCCCGCCAGTGCGCCGCGCCCGGCGGCGAATTCGCGTGCGGCCAACCTTTTGCCACCCGCTGCCTGCAGTTCGGTGATGCGCACAAGGCCGTGGCCACTGCCCACCACCACGCCGTCGGCATCGGCGCGCAGCACCTCGCCCGGCGCGCCCTGGCCGTCCAGCGCCTCGGCAAACCACAGCTTGAGCGGCTCGCCGGCCAGCAGGGTGTGCGCCCCCGGCGCCGGGTTGTAGGCGCGGATGGCGCGGGCGATGTCGGCCGCCGGCAGCGACCAGTCCACGCGCGCCTCTTCCTTGCTGAGTTTGGCAGCGTAGGTCACGCCGGCTTCCGGCTGCACCACCGGCTGGCAGTCATCCAGCGCTGCCAGGGTGCCGACAATGGCCTCTGCGCCCAGCAGTGCCAGCTTGTCGTGCAGGCTGGCGGCGGTGTCGCCGGCGGTAATGGCCAGCGGATGCACGCTGAGCATGTCGCCGGTATCCAGGCCCACGTCCATCTGCATGATGGTGATGCCGGTTTCGGCGTCACCGGCCAGGATGGCGCGCTGAATCGGCGCCGCGCCACGCCAGCGTGGCAGCAGCGAGGCGTGGATGTTGAGGCAGCCGCGCGCCGGCATGTCCAGCACCGCCTTGGGCAGCAGCAGGCCGTAGGCGGCCACCACCATTACCTCGGCGCCCACTTCGGCCACCAGCGCCTGCGCTTCCGGCGTCTTCAGCGTCAGCGGCGGCTCCACGCGCAGGCCATACTGCAGCGCCAGCTCCTTCACCGGGCTGGGTTTGAGCTTCATGCCGCGTCCGGCCGGGCGGTCCGGCTGGGTCAGTACCAGCGGAATGTCGTGACCGGCGGCGATCAGCGCCTGCAATGCCTGGGCGGCGAATACCGGGGTACCGGCAAAAATCAGCTTCATCGGAATTCCTCAAATGCGGCGGGGCACGACTGGCGTGCCCCGCATCCAGCTGCAGCCAAGGTTGGCCGCAAGCTTACAACCTGTTCACGATCTGCTGCGCATCGCGCGATACGGCGTTAACAACGTCTTCGAAATGCTCATTGACTCCATGTCAATTCTGCTTCCTCAGCCGTTTTCGCCTTGTCTCGCGCACGCTCGCGAGATCGTGGCCTTCCATTACATGGTGTGCTTTTCGCGCTTCTTCATCTTGGTCTTGATGCGGTTCTGCTTCATCTCGGACAGGTATTCCACGAACACCTTGCCATCGAGGTGATCCACCTCGTGCTGCAGGCAGATCGCCAGCAGGCCGTCGGTTTCCAGCTCGAACGCCTTGCCGTTGCGATCCTGCGCGCGCACCTTCACGCGCTCGGCACGGGTGACCTTGTCGTAGATGCCGGGCACCGACAGGCAGCCTTCCTCGTACACGGTCTCACCGTCCTTCATCAGGAATTCCGGGTTGATGAATACGTAAGGCGCCGATTTGTCTTCGCTGATATCGATCACGATCAGGCGCTGGTGGAAATCCACCTGGGTGGCCGCCAGGCCGATGCCGCGCGCTTCGTACATGGTTTCGAACATGTCATCGACCTGCTTTTGCAGCGCAGCATCAAAAACTTCCACCGGCTTGGCTACCTTGTGCAGGCGCGGATCGGGATAATGGAGGATATTAAGTAATGCCATAATCAAAACCGTTTCAGTTGAGAGATGCCGACAGGGCTGTCAATAATGTTGTCAGCATCCGGTGGTATGCGTTTTCCGTCCAGTGCCGGCTACAGATGGGGTCACTTTCAGATGTTCAAACCTATTATATCTCTTGTCCTGGCTGTTGGCCTGTCCGCCCCGGCGCTGGCCGATACCCTGCAACTGCGCGCCGACGCGCCGCAACGCTACGTGGTGAAGAAGGGCGACACCCTGTGGGACATCTCCGGCAAGTACCTGAAGTCGCCGTGGAAGTGGCCGCAGCTGTGGCGCATGAACCGCGAAGAAATCAAGAACCCGCACTGGATCTACCCCGGTGACGTGCTGTACCTGGAATACGTGAATGGCCGTCCGGTACTGCGCATCGGCAGCAACCGCACGGTGAAACTGTCGCCGCAGGTGCGCAGCACGCAGCTGGACGAGGCCATCACCATGATTCCGGCCAAGGTGATCGAACCCTTCCTCAAGCGCCCGCTGCTGGTGGATGACGAAGCCGCCTACGAAAAATCGCCGCGCATCGTCGCCACCCAGGAAAACCGCGTGATCCTGTCCACCATGGACCCGGCCTACGCTACCGGCATCACCAGCGGCGGCACCTGGCAGGCCTACCGCCTGGGCCGCCCGGTGATCGACCCGGACACCAAGGAAGTGCTGGGCCGCGAAGCGGTGTACGGCGGCGACCTGCAGGTACGCAAGCTGGCCGAGGTATCCACCCTGGAGGTGGCCAATGTCGAGGAAGAGATCCTGATCGGCGACCACCTGGCGCACAAGAACGAGAAGGAAGTGCAGCAGTACATTCCGCACGAGCCGCCGGCCGAGCTGAAGGGCAAGATCGTGCAGAGCGTCAGCGGCGTCAACGAAATCGGCCAGCTGTACAGCGTGGTGATCAACCGCGGCCAGCGCGAGGGGGTGGAAGTCGGCCACGTGTTCGGCATCTACCGCGCGCCCAAGATCGTCAGCGTCGAAAACGAAGGCAAGAAGCAGGATCTGGCGATGCCGACAGAAAAAATCGGCAATATGATCGTCTACCGCGTGTTTCAGAAGGCCTCCTACGCGCTGGTGATGAACACCAGCCAGCCGGTATTCGTCGGTGACAAGGTAGCCGCACCGGAATGAGCGACAGCCTGCTGCAGTGGGCCACGCTGGCGCTGTCGCCCGGCGTAGGCCCGCAACGTTTCCTGCAGCTGATTCAACGCTTCGGCAGCGCCGCCGCCGCACTGGCGGCCAGGCCGGCACAGCTGGAAGGCATTCTGGAACGCGATATCGCCGAACAGCTGGGCGGCGAACTGGCGCAGCAGGCCGCCACGGCGGCGCTGGCCTGGGCCGAGGCCGACAACTGCCAGCTCGTCACCCTGCTCGATAACGACTACCCCACCCAGCTGGCCGAAGCCGGCGCCCCGCCGGCACTGCTGTTCGCCCGCGGCCGGCGCGAGCTGCTGGCCGCCCCGATGATTGCCATCGTCGGCAGCCGCAACTCCACACCGCAGGGCGACGACAACGCCCGCAGCTTCGCCCGCAACCTTGCGGCCAACGGCTACAGCATCGTCAGCGGCCTGGCCGAAGGCATAGACGCCGCCGCGCACCAGGGCGCCCTGGAGCAGCCGGCCGGCACCGTGGCGGTGATCGGCACCGGCATCGACCGCATCTACCCGGCGCGCAACCGCGAGCTGGCGCACCAGATCGCCAGCCAGGGGCTGATCCTGTCCGAGTTTCCGCTGGGCACACCACCCGCCGCGCAGAATTTTCCGCGCCGCAACCGCATCATCGCCGGCCTGGCCCGCGGCTGCCTGGTGGTGGAGGCCACGCCGCAGAGCGGCTCGCTGATCACCGCGCGGCTGGCGCTGGAGGCCGGGCGCGAGGTGATGGCCATCCCCGGCTCCATCCACAACCCGCAGGCACGCGGCTGCCACAAGCTGATCAAGGACGGCGCCAGGCTGGTGGAAACCGTGGACGACGTGCTGGACGAGGTTGGCCGCATCGCCGCCGGCCGCCACCCATCCGCCAAAACCAGGCGAGCCGGCGCCAGCGCAGAATCCCGCCAGGAACAAGGCGCCGCACAGCCGCCGCTGCTGGCTGCCATGGGCTTCGATCCGGTGGATGCCGACACCCTTGCCGGCCGCCTCGGGTTGACGCCGGGGGAGGTTTACGCGATGCTGCTGGAGCTTGAAATACAGGGCCTTGTTGACAGCATGCCCGGCGGACGCTACCAACGGCGCGCCGGTGTTGGCGATGCGGCCCGCTAACCGGTTGATTCACCTGAATGTTTGATGTCCTTGCCTACCTGCTGGAAGAGTTCAGCGACCCAGACAGCTGCCCCGCACATGATGACCTGGGCCGCCAGCTGGCCGCTGCCGGTTTCGAAAACGACGAAATCAGCAATGCGCTGGAATGGCTGGAAGGTCTGCACAGCATCAACGAGGGAGCGTACCAGGGCGCCAACGACGGCAGCGGCATGCGCGTGTTCCACGATGAGGAAGTCGAACGCCTGCCCACCGAGGTACGCGGCCTGATCCTGTTCCTGGAAGACAACGGCGCCCTGTCGCCGGCACAGCGCGAGATGCTGATCGACCGCCTGCTGGCGCTGCCGGACGACGAAATCGCGCTGCCCACCGCCAAACTGGCGGCACTGATGGTGCTCTGGGCGCAACGCGCCGAGCTGCCGGTGCTGATTGGCGAGGACCTGCTCACCGCGCTGCACGGTGAACCCACCATGCAATGAGCCGCTGCGCCGGCCCCGGCCGGCAGCAGTGCATGTCAGCAGACAAGAGCGCCCGACTTGCGCTCTTGTTTTGTTTGATGAATACACAATATTGTCGTCCTGACCTACGGGACCTCTGCAGAAACGATCCACATGCCCACTAGCCTGCTGATTGTCGAATCGCCCTCCAAGGCGAAGACCCTGAAAAAATACCTGGGAGGGGATTTCGAAGTCCTCGCCTCCTACGGCCACGTGCGCGACCTGATTCCGAAAAACGGCGCGGTGGACCCGGAAAAAGACTTCGCCATGAAGTACCAGCTGATTGCGCGCAACAGCAAGCACGTCGACGCCATCGTCGATGCGGTGGGCAAGGTGGACCACGTCTACCTGGCAACTGACCCGGACCGCGAAGGCGAAGCGATTTCCTGGCACCTGGTGGAAATCCTCAACAAGAAAAAGCTGCTGAAGGACAAGACCGCGCAGCGCGTGGTGTTCCACGAGATCACCAAGAACGCGGTGCTGGACGCCATCGCCCACCCGCGCGACATCTCGCAGGAGCTGGTGGATGCGCAGCAGGCGCGCCGCGCGCTGGACTACCTGGTGGGCTTCAACCTGTCGCCGCTGCTGTGGAAGAAGATCCGCCGCGGCCTGTCCGCCGGCCGCGTGCAGAGCCCGGCGCTGCGCCTGATCTGCGAGCGCGAGCACGAGATCAAGGCCTTCGTGTCGCAGGAATACTGGACGGTGCACCTGGACAGCCACAAGAGCCGTACCAAGTTCAGCGCCAAACTCAACGAGTTCGGCGGCAAGAAACTGGAGCAGTTCGATATTCCCGAGGATGCCGAGCAGGCCCGCATGCTGGCCGCACTGCAGGGCCACAGCGCCCAGGTTGGCCGCATCGAGAAGAAAAAGAAAACCCGCAACCCGGCGGCGCCGTTCACCACCTCCACCCTGCAGCAGGAGGCGGTGCGCAAGCTGGGCATGACCACCGATCGCACCATGCGTACCGCGCAGCAGCTGTACGAGGGTATCGACATCGGCCAGGGCACCGTCGGCCTGATCACCTATATGCGTACCGACTCGGTGGCGCTGGCCAATGAGGCGGTGGAAGAAATCCGCGGCTACATCACCGAGCGCTTCGACGGCGAGCACCTGCCGAAGAACCCGGTAACCTACAAGAACAAGTCCAAGAACGCGCAGGAAGCGCACGAGGCGATCCGCCCGACCTCCATCCTGCGCACGCCGGAATCGGTAAAGGCCTTCCTGACCGCCGACCAGTTCAAGCTGTACGAAATGGTCTGGAAGCGCACCCTGGCCTGCCAGATGGCACCGGCCAAGTTCGACACCACCAGCATCGACATCCATGTCGGCGAAGGCGTGTTCCGCGCCAGCGGCCAGGTACTGGTGTTCGGCGGCTTCCTGTCGGTGTACGAGGAAGACGTGGACGACGCCGAGGACGAGGAAAACGCCAAGCTGCCGCTGCTGGAAGAAGGCGAAACGCTGCCGGTGGACAAGCTGTACAGCGAGCAGCACTTCACCCAGCCGCCGCCGCGCTTCTCCGAAGCCAGCCTGGTGAAGGCGCTTGAAGAGTACGGCATCGGCCGCCCTTCCACCTACGCCAGCATCATCTCCACGCTGAAGGATCGCGAGTACGTGATCCTGGACAAGAAGCGCTTCTTCCCCACCGACACCGGCGACATCGTCAACAAGTTCCTTACCGAACACTTCGCCCAGTACGTGGACTACAACTTCACCGCCAAACTGGAAAACCAGCTGGACGAGATCGCCAGCGGCCAGCGCCAGTGGGTGCCGGTGATGGACAGCTTCTGGAAGGGCTTCCACAAGCAGATCACCGAGAAGGAAGGCATCAGCCGCGCCGAGGTCACCACCGAAAGCCTGGACGAAGCCTGCCCGAAATGCGGCAAACCGCTGTCGATCAAGTTCGGCAAGCGCGGCCGCTTCATCGCCTGTACCGGCTACCCGGACTGCGACTACACCCGCAACGTGGGTGAAACCGCCGAGCAGGCCGCAGCCGAGGCCGAAGCGCCGACGGTGATCGAAGACCGCACCTGCCCGGAATGCGGCGGCGAGCTGCACATCAAGAAAGGCCGCTACGGCAAGTTCATCGGCTGTGCCAACTACCCGAAGTGCAAGCACATCGAGCCGCTGGAAAAGCCCAAGGACACCGGCGTGACCTGCCCGCAGTGCAAGGTGGGCAGCCTGATCGAGCGCAAGAGCCGCTACGGCAAGCTGTTCTACAGCTGCAATACCTACCCCAAGTGCACCTACGCCACCTGGAACCCGCCGATCGCCGAAACCTGCCCGAAATGCCAATGGCCGGTGCTGACCATCAAGACAACCAAGCGCCGTGGCACCGAGAAGGTGTGCCCGCAGAAGGAATGCGGCTACGCCGAGCAGATCGCGCCGCCGGAAGGCAAGGAAGCCGAGGCCTGATGCGGCCAACGTTGGCCGCAAGCTGCCAGCCCGCCTGATCGAACCGCCCCATGGGGCGGTTTTTTCCTGCCCGCTTTTGCGCTGGCATCCGCCGGGGCACGGGCTATGATTCAGCCAAGGGGATCAGTCGGAGACTCAATGCGTGAAGTGCATGCGGAGCGATGATCGCGCTCCATTCCCGACGGGTTCCCTGCCGTACGCCGCCGTTTGGCGGCGTTTCGCATTGGCGCGCGCCGCCCATTGCCGGCGAGCCAGTGGAGTAGCCGCATCATGCCAAACAGCCAATTCTTCTTCGTGGGCGCCAGCGTGCTCAGCGTGATGTTCAGCCTGGACCAGGCCTGGCCCATGCTGTCGTTTTCGCTGCTGGTGATGTTCACCGGCCTCTGGCGTGCCGACCTGGAACAGATCGCCGACATGGCACCCAGCACGCTGGCGCTGTTCCTCGCCAGAACGGAACTGCCGCTGCTGCCGCTGGAGCGCTTCAAGGGCCACGATCTGCTGTACTACCAGGCGGGCTATCCGGTGTACCGCGTGCTGCGCGCCGGCGGCCATGAATGGGAGCTGGTAAAAGAGCCGCCCCGCCTGGAGCTTGGCGGTGACTACATCCGCGTCTACCCCGGGCTGCTGTATCGCCGCCGCGATCGCTAAGCTGAAGCCGTATAATTGGTCGTCATTCTCGCAAAGACGGCCATGCTTCTCGCTCTCAAGCTGATCCTGGTACCGGGCCTGCTGTATGCGCTGGCCCAAAGCGGCAAATGGTGGGGGCAATATATCGCCGGCAGGCTGGCGGCCCTGCCCTGGGTGGCCGGCCCGATACTCGCCATTCTGGCACTGGAGCAGGGCCAGCACTTTGCCGCCCAGGCCGCCACCATGTCCGTGGCCTCCGTTGCCGCATCGGAAGCCTTCAACCTCGGCTATGCCCGCAGCAGCCAGCACGGCTGGCCGCTCGCCACCCTTTCCGGCGTGTTGCTGTGGTCGGCAACCGCCAGCCTGCTTCCCGGCATAGGGCCGCAGCTGGGCCTTGCGATAGCCGTTGCGCTGCTGGCCAGCTACCTGAACAGCCGGCTGCTACCGGCCATCGATACCCTGCCTGCCCCGGCTGCCAGCCGGCAAGGCGCCGTGGGCTTGCGCTTGCTGGCGGGTGCCGGCCTGACCCTGCTGACCAGCACGATAGCTGCACATGCCGGGCCGCAGTGGGGCGGTATTTTTGCCGTATTCCCGCTACTGGGCTGCCTGCTGGCCATCGAGATACATCGTTACCAGAACCGCCATGCCGTCACCGCGCTGCTGCGCGGCATGTGCCTGGGTCGGCCGGCCTTCATTGCCTTCTGCAGCGTGCTGGCCTTGTGCCTGGGGCGCACGGGCATCTGGCCCAGCTTCCTGCTTGCCACGCTGGCTTGCCTGGCCTGCAGCGAACTACAGCGTCGCCTGCTGCGCTGACGCGCTCAGAAAAACACCACCAGCCCCCACATGGCCGCCAGGTTGAGCAGCCCCAGCAGCTGGGCGGCGCTACCCATGTCCTTCGCCCGCTTGGCCAGCGGATGGCGTTCCAGCGAGGTGTGGTCCACCGCTGCCTCGATGGCGGAATTCAGCAGCTCGATGACCAGCGTGGCCAGCGAGGCAGCCACCAGCAGCGCCTTGCCCATGCCGCTGGTAGGCGCAGCAAAGATCGCCAGCGGGATCAGCAGCAGCGCCAGCAGGGTGAGCTGGCGGAAGGCATCCTCGTGGCGCAGCGCAGCGCGCAGGCCGTCCAGCGAGTAGCCCAGGGCGTTGATCAGCCGGGTCAGACCGGTCTTGCCCTTGAACGGGCTTTCCTTGTGAAGCGTCATGGTGTTCCTGTCACGTGAATGGCCGCCGGCCCTGGCCGGCTCTGCACGGTGAGCGATTGTACGCGACAGACGGCATTGTCATCACGCGGGTCGGCGCAGGCTGCAGCCTTCCCGTTTACAAAACAAAGACCTTTCGCTTTGCGAAAGGTCTTTGTTTACTCGGGGCGGCACAGGCCGCCCCTTGTCCATGCCACTACGTCACTCCGCCGCCGGGCGCTCCACCGCACGCTCCAGCGCATCGATGAACAAGGCGGCAACATTGATGCCGCTCTGGTCCATGATCTCGCGGAAGCAGGTGGGGCTGGTAACGTTGACCTCGGTGAGGTAGTTGCCGATCACGTCCAGCCCGGCCAGCAGGATGCCGCGGCGCTTGAGCTCCGGTGCCAGCGCCAGTGCGATCTCGCGGTCGCGCTCGGACAGCGGGCGTGCTTCGCCACGGCCGCCGGCAGCCAGGTTGCCACGGGTTTCACCGGCCTGCGGAATACGTGCCAGGCAGTAGTCCACCGGTTCGCCGTCGATCACCAGCACGCGCTTGTCGCCGTGGCGGATCTCCGGGATGTAGCGCTGCGCCATCACCGTGCGCGTGCCGTAGTGGCTGACGGTTTCGATGATCACGTTCAGGTTGGGGTCGTCCGGGGTGACGCGGAAGATGCCGCTGCCGCCCATGCCGTCCAGCGGCTTGAGGATGGCATCCTGGTGCTGGCGGATGAAACGCTTGAGGCGGTCCGGACGCGAGGTCACCATGGTCGGTGCGATCTGCTCCTCGAAGTTGAGGATGGCCAGCTTCTCGTTGAAGTCGCGCAGCGCCTGGCCACGGTTGAACACACGGGCGCCCTGTGCCTCGGCCTGGGTAAGCAGCTGGGTGGCGTACAGGTATTCCAGGTCGAACGGCGGGTCCTTGCGCATCACGATGGCAGAAAAGTTCTGCAGTGCCTGCGCCTGCAGCGTGCCCTTGCGGAACCAGTCCTTGTCCTTGCTGCCGGTGAGGTGCACCGGCACCGCCTCCGCCAGGATGCGCCCGCCTTCCACGTACAGGTCACCGGCCTCGCAGAACCAGATGCCGTGGCTGCGCTTGGCTGCCTCCTCCATCATGGCGTAGGTGGTGTCCTTGTACAGCTTGAAGTGTTCCAGCGGGTCGGCGATGAACAGGATGTGCATTGCGTTTTTTCCTTAGGGTTGGCCGCAGCCTCAGGCGTCCGGGTCGGTGGCTTCCAGTTCCAGCGAGGCGGCCAGCAGCGCCAGCCGCGCGATCACGCCGTAAGCATAGAAGCGGTTCGGCGGTGCATCCGGGCCTGCCTGACGATCCGGCAGACAGGGCTTCTCGAACGACAGCGGCACGAAGTGCATGCCCGGCGCGTTGAGGTTCTCGTCCACGCCGCGGCCGGTGTGCACGCGGTAGAAGCCGCCGGTCACGTAGCGGTCCATCATGTAGATCACCGGCTCGGCCACCGCCTCGTTGATCGATTCGAAGGTGTACACGCCTTCCTGCACGATCACCTCGGATACTTCCAGCCCTTCCTTCACCACCGACATCTTGTTGCGCGCCTTGCGGTTGAGGCCGATCACCTCTTCCGGCTTCTTCACGCTCATCACGCCCATGCCGTAGGTGCCGGCATCGGCTTTCACGATCACGTAGGGCTCATGGTCGATGCCGTACTCGCGGTACTTGGCGCGAGTGCGCGCCAGCACGCTTTCCACCTTGGCGGCCAGTTCGTCCTCGCCCTGGCGGGAGTGGAAATCCATCCCGGTGGCGGTGCTGTAGTAGGGGTTGATCAGCCACGGGTCGATGGAGATCAGCGAGGCGAAATCATCCGCCACCTTGTCGTAGGCAGCGAAATGGTTGCTCTTGCGCCGCACCGCCCAGCCGCCATGCAGCGGCGGCAGCAGGTTCTGCTCCAGGTTTTTCAGGATGTCCGGAATGCCGCCGGACAGATCATTGTTCAGCAGCACGATGCAGGGGCTGAAACCGTCGGCCAGCACCAGGCGGTTGCCGCGGCGCTCCAGCGGCTCCAGGGTGATCACCGCGCCATTGGCGGCGGTGAGCTGGGTCGGCGCGGTAACTTCCGGGTTCAGCGAACCCAGGCGCACCTTGAGGCCGGCCTGCTCGAAGATGTGCACCAGCGCCGCCACGTTCTGCAGGTAGAAGCTGTTGCGGGTGTGGTTCTCCGGAATCACCAGGATGTTGCGCGCTTCCGGGCAGACGCGATCCACCGCGCTCTGCGCCGCCTGCACTGCCAGCGGCAGGAATTCCGGGTTCAGGTTGTTATGCCCGCCCGGAAACAGGTTCATGTCCACCGGTGCCAGCTTGAAGCCGCTGTTGCGCAGGTCCACCGAGCCGTAGAACGGCACGGCATGGTTGTGCCACTGGCTGCGGAACCAGTGTTCGATATGCGGCTGCGCAGCCAGGATGCGGCTTTCCAGCTCGCGTAGCGGGCCGGTCAGTGCGGTGGTGAGATGCGGTACGGTCATGTTGCCCTTTCTGCCGAGGGAATTCGCAATCCATGCATGGTGGGGACGCTCCCGGCCAGATTCAAGCCTGCGGCCAACATGGAAATAGAACAGCGTGTTTCTTGCAAGATTAGCAAACCACGCCTTGCCTGGCTGCAACAGTAATCAGACGACGACAAGCAGCATACGTTCGACCTTTGACCGTGCAGGCAGCCACAAAAAAACCCGGCCGGTGCCGGGTTTTTTCATGCAGTGGTTCAGCGCGTGCTCACGATCTAGCGAGCTAGGGCGAGACAAGGCGAAAACGGCTAAGGAAGCGGAATTGACATGAAGTCAATGAGCATTCCGAAGACGTTTTCAACGCCGTATCGCCGACGCGCAGCAGATCGTGAAAGCGCTTACAGCGGCCACGGCTCGCCATAGGCTTCCTGATACAGCTGGCGCAGCCGCGTCCAGTCGAAAAAGTGGTTCTGGCAGCCGTGGGTGGCTACCTTGATGGCACCGATCACATTGGCCAGGCGGCCGGTGACTTTCCAGTCCAGGCCGTACTTGATGCCGTACAGCAAGCCGGCGCGGAAGGCATCGCCACAGCCCATCGGGTCCACCGGCTTCACCGGCATCTGCACGCGCGGAATCAGGTGGATGCTGTCGCCGACGTAGATCTCGGCGCCCTTGGAGCCACGGGTCACCACCAGCGCCTTTACCTGGCTGCGCAGATCGTCGATGGTCAGCCCGGCGCGCTCGCGCATCAGCTCGCTTTCGTAGTCGTTGATCGCCACGTAGTCGGCCAGTGCCACGATTTCGTGGATTTCCTCGCGCGACAGCAGCGGCAACTCCTGGCCCGGGTCGAAAATGAAGGGGATGCCGGCAGCGTGCAGTTCGCGCGAGTGCTGCAGAAAGGCCTGATGGCCGCCCGGCGACAGAATCGCCAGCTCGATGGCGTCCGGGATATCGGCAATGTGGTTTTCGGTGGCAAAATCCATCGCCCCCGGGTGGAAGGCCATCAGCTGGTTGCCGTCCTTGTCCGAGATGCCGAAGCACTGCGAGGTGTACTGGCCGGGAACGGTGCGGATGAAGCGGTCATCCACGTTGTTGCGCTTCAGGTGCTGGCGGTAGGGCTCGAAATCCTCGCCCACCACGCCCATCACCATCGGACGCTCGCCCAGCAGGCTCAGGCTGTAGGCAATATTGCCGGCCATGCCGCCGAATTCGCGGCGCATGGAGGGCGCGAGGAAGGTAGTGGAAATCTTGTGCAGCTGATCCGGCAGGATCTGGCTGTCAAAACGGCCCTTGAAGCCAAACAGGGTATCGTAGGCTAGCGCCCCGCAAACCAGAATCGACATGACTCGCACGAAAACTAAAAGGCAATCGGCTAGTCTATCATGAAGCTTGCGTGACAGTCAGCCGCGAACTGCGGCCAACATGCAGATATCTAACGGCTTTTTGTATATTACTACGGAATAAATCATGACCTTGCACCGCCAGGCCGCCACTGCGCTGCTCGCCCTGCTGCTCCCCGTGCTGGCCCACGCCGACACCACGCTGGGCACCATCCCGCTGAACACACCGGAAGGCAAACCGGCGCAGTTTTCGCGGCTGCAGGGCAAGCTGACGGTGGTGAATTTCTGGGCCACCTGGTGCGCGCCGTGCCGCGTCGAAATGCCGATGCTGTCGGCGGAGGCGAAAAGGTTGGCCGCACGCGGCGTACGCTTCGTCGGCATTGCACTGGACCAGCCGCAGCAGGTGCAGGGCTTCCTGAAGCAGACGCCGGTGAGCTACCCCATCGTGCTGGCCGACGGCGACGGCATCGAACTGATGCGCAACCTGGGCAACAAGGCTGGCGGCCTGCCGTTCACCGTGATCCTGAACGAGCACGGCCAGCCGGTGAAACAGGTTCTGGGCGTGCTGGACCAGAAGTCGCTGATGCAGGCGCTGCCGCTACACTGAGTGACCTTACAGGTCGAAGTGTTCATTGCGCAGGGTGCTGACGTTGTGTCCCGGCAGCAGGCTGCGCACGGTGTCGGTGAGCGTATCGCGCATGCGCAGCAACTCCGGCACCTTGGCGGCCACCTCGGCTGCATCCTGCTGCTGCAGCGCCTGCCACAGGTGGAAGCTGTCGCTGCCGATGCCCTGCAGTAACTCCCCCAGTTCGCGGTAGCTCGGGTGCTGGCCGTAGCCGCGCTGCCCCTCTTCCAGGTACCAGCCGGCGAACTCGGCATAGCTGGCGGCATCCCAGTCACCTGGCTTGCCGTCGCCGGCGGCCAGTTCCAGCAGCCGGCTCAGCGTGGCACGGTAGGCCAGCTCCAGGCGGAACAAGGCGATATCCGGCTGCGTCCAGCGCTGTCGTGCCGCGAACTCCCACTGCGGGTTGCCCTGCCAGCGGCGCACCCAGTCGAAGAAATTCTCCGCCGGCATCGGCCGCGCAATGCCGTAGCCCTGCGCCACCTCGCAGCCCAGGTACAGCAGCAGCTTGCCGTGCTCCTCGGTTTCCACGCCTTCCGCCACCAGGTGGCGGTTGAAGGCGCCGGACAGGCCGATAATACCCTGCACAATGGCCAGGTCGTCGGTGTCCTCATGCATATTGCGGATGAAGGACTGGTCGATTTTCAGCTTGTCCGCCGGCAGGCGCTTGAGATACAGCAGCGAGGAATAGCCGGTGCCGAAGTCGTCCAGCGCGAAGCGCACGCCCAGCGCCTGGCAGTCGCGCATCAGGCTGATCACCCGCTCCAGGTCCGACAGCGCGGTGCTTTCCAGCACTTCGATCTCCAGCATGTCGCGCGGCACTTCCGGGTATTCCTGCAGCAGCACCGCCATGCGCTGCGCGAAGTCCGGCTGCTGCAGGTGGAAGGCGGAGATATTGACGCTGATGCCCAGCAGCAGGCCGCGCGCGCGCCATTCCTGCATCTGCGCCAGCGCGGTGCGAATCACCCACTCGCCCAGCGGGATGTCCAGCTCGCTGTCCTCGATGTCGGCCAGGAAGGCGCCCGGCGCCAGCACGCCGTGCTGCGGGTGGTGCCAGCGCAGCAGCGCCTCGGCGCCCACCACCTTGCCATTGCGCATGTTCACCTTGGGCTGGTAGTACAGCCGCAGCTCGCCCTGCTGCAGGGCCTGTTGCAGCCTGGCCAGGCTTTCCTTGCGGCTGCGGCGGCGCTTGTCGTGCTCGGCATCGAACAGGCGGTAGCCGTTGCGGCCCTGTTCCTTGACCTGGTACATGGCCTGGTCGGCATGGCGCAGCAGGGTATCCGGGTCGTGCTCGTCCTGCGGGTACAGTGCCACGCCGATGCTGGCGGTGAGCTGCAGCGGTATGCCGGACAGCTCGTACGGCTGGGCGATGATATCCAACAGGCGCTGCAGGCTGCTGTGGCAGGCTTCCAGGTCCGGCAGGTCGGTCAGCACCAGCGCGAACTCGTCGCCGCCGAGACGCGCCACGGTATCGCTGCCGCGCAGCGCATCGCGCAGCCGGCCCGCTACCTGGATCAGCAGCTGGTCGCCGTACTGGTGGCCGTAGCGGTCGTTGATGCGCTTGAAGCCGTCCAGGTCCAGCACGCACACCGCCAGGAACAGGCCGTTGGCATTGGCGCGGGCAATGCTCTGCTGCATGCGTGCGGCCAACTGTCCGCGGTTGGGCAGCTGCGTCAGCGCGTCGTGGTGCGCCATGCGGTCCAGCCGCTGCTCCTGCTCCTTGAGTATGCTGATGTCGGTGAAGATGGCGATGTAGTTGCGCAGCGTGCCGGCGTCATCCAGCACGCTGGTGATCGACAGCAGCACCGGGTAGTGGCTGCCGTCCTGGCGCCGGGTCCACACTTCGCCCTGCCAGTAGCCCTCCGCCACCAGCTGCTGCAGCAGCTGCTCGTAGAACCCGGCATCGTGCCGTGCCGAGCAGAACTCCTTCAGCCGTGTTGCCTGCAGCTGCTCGCGCTCGTAGCCGCTCATCTGGCACAGCGCGCGGTTGGCATCCAGGAAGCGGCCGCGCGCATCGGTGACGGCGATGCCTTCGCGCGAGTGCTTGAACACTCCGGCCAGCAGCCGCAGCTGGTTCTCGGCGCTGCGCAGCTCGCTGATATCGTTCCAGGCACCGATGATGCCGGCCACCTTGCCGTCGTCGCCGTAAAACACGTTCTTGGAAAAGCTCACCTGCCGCCGCTGGCCGTACTGGTCGCGCAGCTCGCCGTAGTAGTCCTGGCGCACCGCACCCTGCAGCAGCGCGTCATCGTGCTGTTGATGCACCTTTGCCAGCTGCCGCCCCCACAACTCTTCCGCGCTCTTGCCGCGAATGGCGTGCCGCGACTGGCCGATGATGTGGGCGAAGGCTTCGTTGCAGCCCAGGTAGCGCCCTTGCAGATCCTTGTAGAACACCGGCATCGGCATGGCTTGCAGCAGCATGTCGGCAAAGTGGCGGCCGTGATTCTCCCCCTGGCGCGCCATCTGCAGCTGCGCGGTCAGCGCATTGCAGGCCTGCGCCAGCTGGCCCAGCGCATCGTTGCCGCCCACTGCCAGGCGCTCGGCCAGGCTGCCTTCCGCCTGCGCGCCCGCGCGGCGCGACAGCTGCCGCAAGCGCCAGTCGTGGCTGTGGAACAGTATGGCCAGCCAGGCGGTGACCAGCAGCAGCAAGGCAAACGGCAGCAGCTGGCCATGCGGCCAACCCTGCCATGGCAGCCATAGCAGTGCCGCCAGCTGCAGCCAAAGCAGCAGCGGCGCCAGCCGCCACGACAACAGGTAAGCGCTCAGGGTGCGAATCATGATTTCGTGTTTCCAGCAGGCGTGCCATGGCCAGCGCCAGTGCGCGGCCACGCCCGGTGTGTACCCTTTTCTGATGTTGACCGGCGCGCGCCGCTGCGCCGTGGTCGATGATGGTCATGCAGCAGGCATGAATATTCGGTGTTGTTGCGCATGCCGCCGCGCGCAGCAAGGCTGCCATCAACTTGCCTGCCCTGCCAGCCACTAAACGATAAACTGCAGCCCACTGTATCGTTTCGATAAACGTGGTTTATGACAAAACGCAAACAAACGCCGAGTAATGACGGCTTTTCCCTGCGCTGTAGCAAGTGGGCTACAAGCAAATGATATGTCATCTCCCGTTATTTTTTTCGATAATTGTTACCTGTAGAAGCAGCACAAACCACGGGCTGCCAGCAAACAAAAACGGCCGGGGGAACCCGGCCGTTTTTGCTGCATCGCGTACTGGCCTAGATGCCAGCAGCCAGTCGCGCGCCCTGATCGATGGCGCGCTTGGCATCCAGCTCCGCCGCCACGTCGGCACCGCCGATCAGGTGCACCGGCTTGCCGGCCGCCAGCAAGGGCTGCTGCAGTTCGCGCAGCGGCTCCTGCCCGGCGCAGAGGATGATGTTGTCCACCGCCAGTACCTGCGGCTCGCCCTTGATCACCACATGCAGCCCGGCATCGTCGATGCGCTCGTAGCTCACGCCCGGAATCATCTTCACCTGCTTCATCAGCAGGCTGCTGCGGTGGATCCAGCCGGTAGTCTTGCCCAGGCCCTCGCCCACCTTGCTGCTCTTGCGCTGCAGCAGGTAGACCTCGCGCGGGCTGGGGTGCGGCTGCGGGCCGCTGGCGGCCAGGCCGCCTGCGGTGGCGACATCCATGTCCACGCCCCACTCGCGCATGAAGGCTGCCACGTCCAGCGACGGCGACTTGCCTTCGTGGGTGAGGAACTCCGCGGTATCGAAGCCGATGCCGCCGGCACCGATGATGGCCACCTTGCGGCCAACCTGCTTGCCGTGTTTCAGCACATCCAGGTAGTTCAGCACCTTGGGGTGGTCCACGCCCGGAATGTCCGGTGTGCGCGGCGCGATGCCGGTAGCCAGTACCACCTCGTCAAAGCCCGCCAGCTCGGCCGCCGTCACGCGGGTGTTCAGCCGCAGCGCTACGCCGGTAGTCTCGATGCGGCGCGCGAAGTAGCGCAGCGTCTCGTGGAATTCCTCCTTGCCCGGAATGCGCTTGGCCACGTTGAACTGGCCGCCTACTTCGGCGGCGGCGTCGAACAGGGTGACATCGTGGCCGCGTTCGGCGGCAATGGTGGCGAACGCCATGCCGGCCGGGCCGGCGCCGACTACCGCCAGTTTCTTGCGCGTGGCAGCCGGGGGGTAATTGAGTTCGGTCTCGCGGCAGGCACGCGGGTTCACCAGGCAGCTGGTGAGCTTGCCCTGGAAGATGTGATCCAGACAGGCCTGGTTGCAGCCGATGCAGGTGTTGATCTCGTCGCCGCGGCCGGCGGCGGCCTTGTTCACGAACTCGGCGTCGGCCAGGAAGGGACGCGCCATCGACACCATGTCGGCACAGCCGTCGGCCAGGATCTGCTCACCCACTTCCGGGGTGTTGATGCGGTTGGTGGTGATCAGCGGAATGCTCACCTTGCCCATCAGCTTTTTGGTCACCCAGGCAAAGCCGCCGCGCGGCACGCTGGTGGCGATGGTGGGCACCCGCGCCTCGTGCCAGCCGATGCCGGTGTTGATGATGGTGGCGCCGGCCAGCTCCACTTCCTTCGCCAGGGCCACCACTTCGTCGAAATTGCTGCCGTCCTGCACCAGGTCCAGCATCGACAGCCGGTAGATGATGATGAACTCGCGGCCCACCGCGGCACGCACCGCGCGCAGCACTTCCAGCGCGAAGCGGATGCGGTTCTCGAAGCTGCCACCCCAGCGGTCGCTGCGCTTGTTGGTGTGGCGGGCAATGAACTGGTTGATCAGGTAGCCTTCCGAGCCCATCACTTCCACTCCGTCGTAGCCGGCCTGCTGCGCCAGTTTCGCGCAACGGGCGAAATCGGCGATGGTGCGCTGGATATCGTCTTCCGACATTTCGCGCGGGCGGTAGAAGTTGATCGGCGCGCAGATCGGCGATGCCGACACCAGCTGCTCCTGGAAGCTGTAGCGGCCAGTGTGCAGGATCTGCATGGCGATCTTGCCGCCGGCGGCGTGTACCGCGTCGGTAACGATGCGGTGCTGCGGCACCTCGTGCTCGTCCGCCAGCATGGAGGCGCCCTCGGCCACGCGGCCTTCCTCGTTCGGGCCCACGCCGCCGGTGACGATCAGCCCCACCCCGCCGCGCGCGCGCTCGGCGTAGAAGGCGGCCATTTTCTCGAAGCCGCCCGGTGCTTCTTCCAGCCCGGTGTGCATCGAGCCCATCAGCACGCGGTTCTTCAGGGTGGTGAAGCCCAGGTCCAGTGGCGCCAGCAGGTGCGGGTAAGCCGTCATGATGTTCATCCTCGTGTCGGGTTGCTCGTGCAAGCCCTTGATTATCGGTATGGCACAGCCTGCCGGCGACGATACTTACTGGTTAGTAAGTTGTCAAACAGTCGTTTTAAAAATAGGGCGGCGCACGCCAAAACGACAACGCCCGCCAGAATGGCGGGCGTTGCATGGCGGCGAAGGTGCGCTCAGCGGCTGGTGACGCGATTCAGCCAGGCCAGCAGGTCGGCCTCGAACTCGCCGCGGTTGGTTTCGTTATGCATCTCGTGGCGGCCGCCGCGGTACACCGTTACCGTCACATCGCGCAGGCCGGCGCGACGATAGCGTGCGGCCAACTGTCCCAGCCCCAGCTTGCCCAGGCTCACCGGGTCGCGGCTGCCGGCCTGCAGCCACACCGGGCAAGCCGCCGGCAGCGACTTGCCGTCGGCCTCGCCCGCCTCCATGACGATGATGCCGCCGAACAGGTCCTGCCACAGTTGCGGCGTGGGGTGATGCCCGCACAGCGGGTCGGCGATATAGGCATCCACCGCCGCCGCATCGCGGCTGAGCCAGTCAAGCCGGGTGCGCGCCGGCACGAAGCCCAGGTTGAAGCTGCCGAACACCAGCGAGGTCATGAACGGGCTGGGGCTGGTGGCGCCGCCCAGCCGGCCGGCCAGCCGGGCCACCTGGCGCATCAGGCGCGCCAGCCAGTGCTGGCGGTAGCCGGTGGCGGACAGCACCAGGCCATCCAGCCGCTGGCCGTAGCGCAGCAGGAAGCTGCGGGCGATGAAGCTGCCCATGCTGTGGCCATACAGCACCAGCGGGCAGTCGTGCTGGCTGCGGGCGTAATCCACCACGCAGCGCACATCGTCCACCACCAGCTCCCAGCCGCCACGGGCGGCGAACCAGCCTGGCACTGGCGCGTAGCGGCCATGGCCACGATGATCGTGCGCGTAGACGGCATAGCCGGCGGCGGCCAGGCTTGCTGCCAGCGGCGCATAGCGCTCGGCGTACTCGCTCATGCCGTGGCTGATCACCACCACGCCGCGCGGCGCGCCCTCCGGCAACCAGCGCAGGCCATGGATGGTGCTATCGTCCCCGGCTTCCAGCGTGAATGTCTGCATGCATTCTTCCCCATGGCAAAAAAAGACAGCCATTGATGACCAATGGCTGCATGATGACTACAGTTTGGCAGATTATGCCAATAGATAGAAGGGTGCCTCGAAAAACCCCGATTTTCAAGCGAGACAAGGCGCGAACGAAAAATCCCGACGCCGCATAGGGTTGCCATGCAAGGCGGGACAATCGTGAGCAACGCCGTATCGCAACGAAAGCAGGAGGTTTTCGAAGTGCCCGGAAGCGCCGCGCGGCTCAGGCCTGCAGCGGCTTGCTGTCGTAATTGGGGTTGGTGCGTGCGGTCAGCACGTGATCGCGCCAGGCGCCGTTGAGGAACAGGTAGTCCTTGGCATGCCCTTCGATCTGGAAGCCCAGCCGCTTGAGCAGCGCCGCGCTGCGGATATTGTGCGGCTGGTAGTTGGCCTGCACCCGGTGCAGGCGCAGGTTGATGAAGGCGAACTGCACCACCGCCTCCAGCGCCTCGCTCATCAGGCCCTGGCCTTCGCAATCCTTGTCCAGGCCGTAGCCGACATGGCAGGCCTGCAGCACGCCACGCACGATATTGCTGATGGTGATCATGCCGATCACCCGCCCCGGCTCCTTGTCGCGCATCAGCAGGAAGGTGGCGCCGCGGCCCTCGCGCCAGTCTTCCTCGCGCTGGCGCATGCGCATCGACCAGAAGAATTCGGAGAAGAACATGCCGCCCGGAGTAGGCTCCCACTGCGCGAAATGCTCGCGGTTGCGTTGCTGGTAATCGAGCACGGCGCGCGCCCAGGCGGACTCGGCCGGCAGCAGTTGCAGACGATCGGTAGACAGGGGGGGCTGCGATGTCGCCATCGGGGAACTCCGGTGTACAGCGGAAAGGCGCAAGTATGCCATCAAGCGACTGTTCGCGGTTTGATTCCGGCCAGGGCGGCGGCCGGCGAGCATGAAAAAACCCGCGCCGGCGGCACGGGTTCAGGCGATGCGGCTTGCGGCCAACCTTAGTTGCCGGTCAGGCGCTCCAGCGCTTCGCGGTACTTGGCGGCGGTCTTCTCGCGCACGTCCAGCGGCACGGCCGGGGCCGGCGGCTGCTTGTTCCAGCCGGAAGCTTCCAGCCAGTCGCGCACGAACTGCTTGTCGAAGGACGGCGGGGTAGTGCCTTCGGCATAGCTGTCCGCCGGCCAGAAGCGGCTGGAGTCCGGGGTCAGCGCCTCGTCCATCAGCACCAGGGTGCCGTCTTCGTCCAGGCCGAACTCGAACTTGGTGTCGCAGATGATGATGCCGCGCTTGGCGGCGAACTCGGCAGCGGTCTTGTACAGCAGGATGGCGGTGTCGCGCACCTTGGCGGCCAGCTCGGCGCCAACGATGGCCTCGCACTGCGCGTAGGTGATGTTCTCGTCGTGATCACCCACCGCCGCCTTGGTGGACGGGGTGAAGATCGGCTGCGGCAGCTTGCTGGACTCCTGCAGGCCGGCCGGCAGCTGGATGCCGCACACGGTGCCGGAGTGCTTGTATTCCTTCCAGCCGGAGCCGGCCAGGTAGCCACGCACCACGGCCTCGATCATTACCGGCTTCAGGCGCTTGGCCACCACGCCGCGGCCGGCCACCAGCGGCAGGTCCGCCGCCGATACCACGTCTTCCGGCTTGTCGCCGGTGAGGTGGTTGGGCACCACGTCCTTCAGGGTGTCGAACCAGAAGTTGGAGATGGCGGTCAGGATCTGGCCCTTGCCCGGAATCGGGTCGTCCAGGATCACGTCGAAAGCGGACAGGCGATCGCTGGCGATCATCAGCATGCGCTTGTCGTCGATCTCGTACAGGTCACGCACCTTGCCGGAGTAGATTTTCTTCAGGCTGGTCAGTTGGCTCATGAAACTTCCTTCACAAAAGCAAAAGGCGATGCCTTGTGGGCACCGCCTGAATCCTTACAGGGTATCCTTCAGCGCGCGCGCCTGTTCCAGCGCGGCGTCGACGTTGGCCGCAAGCACGCAGTAGTGGCCCATCTTGCGGCCCGGGCGCGCCTCTTTCTTGCCGTACAGGTGCAGATGGGCGTTCGGCGCTTCCATCAGTACCGCCCAGTTCGGCTCGCCGCCGTCCTCGGCCCAGACATCGCCCAGCAGGTTCACCATCACGATGGGCGACAACAGCTCGGTCTTGCCCGGCAGCAGGCCGCACATGGCGCGCACCTGTTGCTGGTACTGGTCGGTGACGCAGGCGTCGATGGTGTAGTGGCCGGAGTTGTGCGGCCGCGGTGCGATCTCGTTCACCACCAGGCTGTCGTCGCCCAGCACGAAGAATTCCACCGCCAGCACGCCAACGTAATCCAGCGCCTCGGCCAGCTGTAGCGCGTACTGCTGCACACGGGCGGCCAGTTCCGGGGCGATGCGCGCCGGCACGATGGATTCGTCGAGGATGCCATCCTTGTGGATGTTCTCGGCCACCGGGAACACCGCCACCTGGGCAGTGCTGACGCGGGTGACGATGGCGGACACTTCCAGCTTCAGGTCCAGCATCTTTTCCAGCACGCAGGCCTCGCCGCCCTGCTGGGCGAAGGCGGCGCGCGCCTCGTCGGCGGTTTTCACCCGCTGCTGGCCCTTGCCGTCGTACCCCAGACGCGCGGTCTTGAGGATGCCCGGCAGGTAGTCGGTCAGATCGCCGGCCAGATCGCCGGCCTGTTCCACCGCCAGGTAGGGCGCGGTAGGCAGCCCGGCCTTGTGCACCCAGCTCTTCTCGGCAATGCGGTTCTGGGCGATGGCCACGCAGTCGCCGGACGGCGACACGCGCGTGCTGGCGGCCAGCTGGCGCATGGCGTCGGCGTTGACGTTCTCGAATTCGGTGGTCACCGCGGCACAGCTGGCGGCCAGGGTTTTCAGCGCTTCTGCATCGTCGAACGGCGCGCACAGGTGCACGTCGGCAAAATCGGCGGCCGGTGCATTGGCATCCGGGTCCAGCACGGTAACGCGGTAGCCCATGCGCTTGGCGGCGGTAACGAACATGCGGCCCAGCTGGCCGCCGCCGAGGATGCCCAGCATCGCGGGCGGCAGGATGGCGCGCATCATTCCACCTCCGGCAGCGTCATCGCCAGCACGGTTTCTTCCTGCTTCTTGCGGAAGGCCTTGAGCTTGTCGGCCAGCTGCGGGTTGCCGTTTGCCAGCATGGCCACGGCGAACAGGGCGGCATTGGCGGCACCGGCTTCGCCAATGGCGAAGGTAGCCACCGGAATGCCCTTGGGCATCTGCACGATGGACAGCAGCGAATCCTCGCCACGCAGGTATTTGGACGGTACCGGCACGCCCAGCACCGGGATGTGGGTCTTGGCAGCCAGCATGCCCGGCAGGTGGGCAGCACCGCCGGCGCCGGCGATGATGGCCTTCAGGCCACGCGCTTCGGCTTGTTCGGCGTACTGGAACAGCAGGTCTGGGGTGCGGTGGGCGGAAACGACGCGGGTTTCGAACGCGATGCCGAAGTCTTTCAGTACGCGCGCGGCGTTCTGCATGACTTCCCAGTCGCTATTGCTACCCATCACGATGCCAACTTCGATCATGGAGGCGAGTCCCGTCAAGGAGAGAAAAAACGGGATTTTACCTGATTCGGCAAGGGCTTGCCCGCCGGATGTGGCGGAGTAGGGATAAAGGTTGGCCGCAAGGCATGCGGCCAACCTTGCACGGCGATTACAGCGTGCTCAGACGCTGCTTGGCCTTCTGTGCCGCCGGCGTGCCCGGGTAGAGCTTGATCAGCTGGCGCAGGGTAATGCGTGCCTGATCCTTCTGCTGCAGCGCGATCTGGTTGTCGGCCACCAGGCGCAGCGCATCGGCGGAGTGGGCATTCTTCGGGTACTGGCCGGCAAAACGGCGCAGGATGTCGATGGCGGCATCGTTCTGCTGCAGCATGGTGTGCGCCACGCCCAGCCAGTAGTTGGCCTCGATGCTTTGGCTGCTACCCGGATAGCTGTCCATCACGCCCTTGAGCTGACCCACGGCATTGCTGAAGTCGCGCTTGCGCAGGGTATCCAGCGCATGCGACAGCGCGGCATCCACCGGCGCCACTGCCGCCGCCGGGGCATCGCCCTGCGGTGCGCTGGCCGCTGCCTGCGGGTGCTCCAGCTTGCCCAGCCGCAGGTCCAGGTCGGCGTACAGGTCGTTCTGCCGCTTCTGGGTTTCCGCCAGTTGATGCTGCAGTACCTCATTCTGCCCGCGCAGGCTGGCCATCTCGGTCTGCATCTGGCCAACCTGGTTCACCAGATCCAGCAGACGCTGGTTGGCCAGCTTGGCTTCCACGTCGGACAGCCGCGCACTGGCCTGCTGCGCATTGCTGCTCATCTGGGTCTGCAGCTGCTGGCGGGTGGCTTCCAGATCGCTGGAAGTGGCACAGGCGCCCAGCAGCACGGGCAACAACAGCATCAACAATCGGTTTTGCATGGTGTGATCGCCAATCGCATCAAATAAAAATCCGGGACAGCGTGCCGCGATCCCGGATGGTGGTCAAGCTGGGCACGGACAAAACCTTGCTGGGCAGCAGGCCGGGCCACGCCGGCCCAGCGGTTTTGTGCGTGGCACTTACGGATAGACAAAGTCCGCGCGGCGGTTCTCGGCGTAATCCTGCTCGGTAGTACCCGTGGCGCGCGGTTTCTCCTTGCCCAGGCTCACGGCCTCGATCTGGTCGGACTTCACGCCCAGCACTTCCAGCGCCTGCTTCACGCTTTCGGAGCGGCGCTGGCCCAGCGCCAGGTTGTACTCGCGGCTGCCACGGGCATCGGTATTGCCCTGGATCAGCACATGAGTCTTGTACTTGCTCAGGTAGCCGGCATGCGCTTCCACGCTGGCGCGGTCGCCGTCGCGAATGCTGGACTGGTCGAAGTCGAAGTACACGCTCTTGCCCTTCACACCGGCAAAGGCGGCGGCCTCGGCGGCACGCGCATCCACTTCCGGCAGTTGCTGTGCCGGCTTGAGGTCCGCACTGTTGCCGGTGCTGCTGCCCGCCGTTACCGGTGCGCTGCTGGGGGCGGCGGCGCTGGCGGCTTTCGGCGTGCTGGCGCAGGCACTCAGCAACACCACACTGGCAGCGGCGACAAACGGAATAATCTTCATGCGCTTCTCCTTCTGTTTCGGTTCGGGTTGGACAGCGACGCTGGCGCAAAATATTTTGTGCAAAAATAAGACTGACGCCGCCTGATTAAGTTCTGATTACATTATTGACCGTTTTACGGATTGAACGGCCCCCAGGCGGCATTCTGCACTTCGCCCTGGATCACCCCCAGCCGCACCCGACCCGGATTTTGCAACGCGGCGGCAAACAGTACGCTGCGGCCGCCTTCGTCGCTGGCGTACAGCACCATCTTGCCGTTGGGGGCAAAACTCGGCGATTCGTCATAGGCGCTGCTGCTGAGCTGGCGGCTGTCGCCACTGGCCAGGTCATGCAGCATCACCTTGAAGCGCCCGCCTTCGCGCTGCACGTACACCAGCTGGCGGCCGTCCGGCGAGAACGACGGCGATACGTTGTAGCTGCCCTGGTAGGTCACGCGGCGCGCATTGCGGCTGCCATCCAGCTGCTGGATGTACAGCTGCGGGCCGCCGCTGCGGTCGGAGACGAAGGCGATGCTGCGGCCATCCGGGCTCCAGACCGGCTCGGTATCGATGGCATTGCTGTAGGAGAAGCGCTGCAGGCCGCTGCCGTCGGCATTGATCAGGTAGATCTGCGAGTTGCCGGATAGCGTCAGCACCACCGCCAGGCGGCGGCCATCCGGGCTCCAGGACGGCGCGGAATTGCTGCCCTTGAAGTTGGCCAGCAGGTGGCGCTGGCCGGTGGACAGGTCCTGGATGTAGACCACCGGTTTCTTGTTCTCGAACGACACATAGGCCAGTCGCGTGCCGTCCTTGCTCCAGGCCGGCGAGATGATGGGCTCGTTGGAGCGCAGCACGGTCTGCGCGCGGCGACCATCCACGTCGGCCACCTGCAGCCGCCATTCCTTGCCGGCTTTCAGCACGAAGGCGATGCGGCTGGCGAACAGGCTTTTCTCGCCCATCAGCGCCTCGTACACCATATCGGCCATGCGGTGCGCCACATCGCGCAGCTGCGATGGATGCACGTCGAACTCCATGGCCAGCTTCTGCTCGCGCGGGGCCAGCGCATCCACCCAGAAGGTCACCCGCATCATTTCGCCATCCAGCTTGCTTACCCGGCCATACACCATGGCGCGCGCGCCCTGCTGCTGCCAGTAGGACGGCTCCAGCGAGGCGCCGGCCGGCGCCGCCAGCAGGTTGAACATGCCGGTCATCGCCAGATCGCTCTTCACGGTGCCGGTTACCTGGTCCGGCAGCCATTCTTCGTTGGCCAGCGGCAGCACCGCCAGCGGGTAGCGGTTGGCACCGCCGCCGACGATATCCACCGTCAGGTCGGCACGGGCCAGCGGTGCGGCCAACAGCAGGCAGCACAGCAGCAACAGGCGGCGAACAACAACAAAGAAGTTATGCAAGGCTTACTCCTTGGGACGGAATTTCAGGGTGATGCGGCGGAAATCGGTGAATTCGGCCCCCTTGGGCAAGGGCGGGAAGCGGTGCGCCTCGCGCAGCGCCGCCAGCACCGCCTGATCGTAGGCGCCGTTGCCGCTGCTGTGCAGCAGATGCAGGCTATCGGGGCGAATCTCCATGGTAGGCAGTATCTCCACCACCACCACCGCTTGCGGGTTACCGACGATGCCGTCCGGCACCATCACGTAAGGACGGACGCGATTGCGCACCTCCTCGATGTATTGCGCACGCAGATCGGCCACACCGTTGGCACTGCCGCCCTGCACGCCCTGTTTGCTGCCGGCCTGCGTCACCTTGCCCTTGCCGGGGCCAGGCGGCAGGTTATCGAGCGCATCCAGCATATCGTCGGCTGCCGATACCGCCGGCTTGGTCTTGGCTGGCTTGGCAGCAGGTTTGGGGGCGGCAGGCCTGGGCTCGGCTGCCTTGACGGGCGGCACTACCGGCTTGATCTCTGCCCTGGGTTTTTCCACGCGGGGTTTTTCCGGCCTGGGTTTCTCCGGCGGCGGTGCCGGCTTGGGCTGCGGCTTGCCGCCCTTAAGGGTGACGTCGGCACTCTTGAGCGCCGGCGCCTGCACCTGCGGCGCGGGAGGCGGCGGAACTGGCGCCGGCTTGGGCACTGCCGCCGGCGGCGGTACAGGCTGTACCTTGGGTGTCGCCTTGAGCGGGCTGCCGCCACCGGCCCACAACTCCACCGCCAGCGGCGGCGGGGTATGCAGCACGGCCGGTGCTGCCGACCACCACAGCACCGCGAGCAACGCGGCGTGCAGCAGCAGCGACAGCAGCCAGGAGGCGACGCCGGGTTGGCGCGAGGTCAAGATCAGCTCCCCTGCTGGCGCACGGTCAGCGCCACGCGCTGGATGCCGGCCTCATGCAGGCGGTCGGCCACTGTGACCACGGCGCTGTATTTCAGGTCGCGGTGGGCGGTAACCACCACCGGCCGGTTGTCTTTCACCCGCGTCTGCACTTCGGCGATCAGCGCGTCCAGGTTCGCCACCTGGCTGCGCTTGCCGCCCTCGCCGACAAAGTAGCGGCCATCCGCCTCAATGCTGATTTCCAGCGGCGTGGCGTCCACCTGCGCGGCGTGGGTAACGCTGGGCACATCGATGACCCCGGGAGTGAACATCGGCGCGGTCACCATGAAGATCACCAGCAGCACCAGCATCACGTCGATGTAGGGCACCACATTCATCTGGTTCATCATGCGGCGGGGGCGGCGTTGCAACATGGAGCGGCTTTCTGGATGGCGAATGCCGGATGGTAGCATCCGGCAACAAAGCCATGGTTTCGGTAATGTTTGGTTTTATTAACGACCAGCCGGCTGCTTCAGGGTTCCCGCTAGCGGCGGCGCAGCAGGGTCATGCCGTCGCCCATCGGCAGGATGCACAGATCCACGCGCGCATCGTGCTTCAGCCCGGCATTGAAGGCGCGCAGTATTTCCACGCTGCGCGGGTCATCCGGCTGCGGATCCACCACGCGGCCGTTGAGCAGGATGTTGTCGATGGCGATCACCCCGCCCGGTCGCACCAGTTGCAGGCAGGCTTCGTAGTAGTCGGGGTAGGCAGGCTTGTCGGCGTCGATGAAGGCGAGGTCGAAACTGCCGGCGGCGCCGTCTTCCAGCAGCTGGTGCAAGGTCAGCAGGCCCGGCTGCAGGTACAGCTGGATGCGTTCGGCCACGCCGGCCCGCCGCCAGTAGTCCGCGGCAATGCTGGTGAACTCCACGCTCATGTCGCACGCCACCGTGCGCCCCTGCTCGCCCATGGCCAGCGCCACGGAGAGCGCGCTGTAGCCGGTAAAGGTGCCGATTTCCAGGTAGCGGCGCACGCCCAGGAGCTGCACCAGCCAGCCGAGGAACTGCCCCTGCTCCGGCGCGATCTGCATCTTGGCCATGCGGTGGCCGGCGGTGAATTCGCGCAACGCGCGCTGCACCGGGTGCTCGCTCACGCCGATGTCGAACAGGTACTCGGCCACCTGCGGGCCGAAAGTCATGGTGTGTCGTGTCATGCCGGGCTCGAAAAACAAAACGCCCTTGCGGGCGTCATGGTTGCGTACTTGGCGGAATTATTCCGGCTGGTACACGTAGGGCTTCTGCGGCACGCTCGATTCCTTCCAGCGCGCCAGGTCGTCCAGGTTCTGCGGACGGTCCCACCAGGTCAGGCGCAGCTCGCGGCGCTCGGTATCGACTTCCGGGTGCTTTTCCAGGTAGGTGTTGATGAACTGGGTGAATTCGGACTGGTACATCTGAGTACTCCCGGTAAAAGATGGCGGCGATTGTACTGTAAAAGCCGCCGTTCGGCAGCCATGTCGCTGCAGCGCTCAGCGCCGCCCGCTGCCCGGACGCAGTCGCTGCAGCCAGGCATCCCGCCCCTGCAGCGACTGCTGGCAGCGCTGGCGCTGCATGTCGGCACGCAGATAGCTCAGCGCGCTGACGGCAACACCCAGCAGCAGCCACAGCGCCAGCAGCCACTGCCGCGGCGAGTGGATATCCTGCCAGCCCAGCTGACGCTGCAGCTCCAGGCGCAACGCAAACGGCCCGCTGCGGATTTCCAGCCGCGCATGCAGCTGGTGGCTGCCGGCACCGTCCGGCGCCATCGCCGCGGCCAGCGGCAGCAGCGCCAGCTGCAGATGCTCGTCCGACGCGGCGGGCAGCAGGCTGTCCAGCGGCAGCCACACCGCCAGCACGCTGCCTTGCAGACCCGGCACCAGCAGCAGTTGCGTACGTTGATCCACCCAGGGCAGCACCAGGGTCTGCCCGGCGTTGAGCGAGGGCTGCAGATTGGCCAGCGTCAGCCTGCTCGCCAGTTCCAGATTGAGGTCGTCCCTAGCACCGGGGGTGGCGGGTACCACCTGCTGCACGCTCAGCAGATGGTTGGCCGCATCGATGTGCAGCCGCGCCACGCGCGGCAACTGCGGGAAATCGCTGCGCAGCTTGTCCAGGTAGTGGCCGGGGTCGTTGCCTACCTCCATCTGCTGCAGCATGTCGGTATCCTGCACCAGCTGCTGGGTGGTTTCCTGCAGCTGCAGCAGGTGAGTGCGCACCAGGCCGGCGGTCTGCTGCGCCTCCTCCTCCAGCTCGCTCTGCGCGCGGGCCTGTTCGTAGGCCAGCAGCCAGTTGCCGCCCAGCCAGGCCATGCCCAGCCAGAACACCAGCAGCGACAGCAGCAGCACCCGCTGCGGCCAACGGCTACGCAATAGCCTCACAACTGGAATTCCTGTTTCTGGTGCTGGGAGATCAGGCCGCGCCAGGCTTGCAGCAGTTTCTGGAACTTGTTGTTGGCCGGCTCCATCTCGCGCACTTTCTGCAGCAGCTGGTGCGCCTGGCGGATATGGGTTTCATTCCAGCCGTGGCGGTGGGTCTGCGCAATCACCGCATTGGCCAGGTTGAGCATCAGCTGCACGTTCTGCGGCATTTCTTCCAGCGCCTGGCGGAACAGCGCGATGGCGCGGTCGTGCTCGCCCATCTGTGCCATGTGCACCGCCTGGTTGTTGAGGTTGACGATGTCCTGCACGCTGCTGGCGATCAGCTGGCGGCCGGCATCGCCCTGCCCCACCTGGTCGAACATCGCCGACAGCTTCTGCAGCAGCGCCTGGTTGTCGTGGTGGTTGCGCACCATGTCGCGGGCGACGCGGTCGCCCAGCTCCTTCTGCCCCTGGGTGTAGCAGACGCGGGCGAATTCCATTTTCTCGTCATCGGACAGTTTTCCCAGCTGGCTCAGCCGTTCCGCCGCCGATTCCAGCAGCCGCGACGCCGCCTGCTTGTTGCCGGCGTTGCTCTGCAGCGTGCTGTCCACCACGTCCGCCATCCACTCGCCTTCGGCGTTGTACTTGTAGTCGCGGCGCAGCGAGGCCAGGGTGCGCGCCGCCTCGGCCTTCTCGCCGCAGGCCAGCTGGGTGCGCACCAGCGCGGCGTAATGCGCGGGGTTGCGGTGCCAGCTGGATTTGGCCAGGTTCAGCACCGTGTTGTAGGCACTGCGCGCCTGCAGCAGGTCGCCGTTTTCCTCCGCCACTTCGGCCAGCACCTGGTGGCGGTGCACCGTGGCTGGCGACAGCTCGGTGGCGCGCTTGAGAATGTCCTGCGCCCGCGTGAGGTCATGGTTGTCCTGGTACAGCCGGGCCAGCCAGTCATAGGCCTCCATCACCCGGTCGTTTTCCACGATCACCTGCTCGAACATGGCCAGCGCCGACTCCACCTGCTTCTGCCCGGCCAGCGCCTTGGCCATGCCCAGCTTGGCCCACACCAGCTCCTTCACCTGCAGCACCTGCTTGTACAGCGCCTGCGCGCTGTCGTAGTCGCCGATCTTCAGCGCCAGGCTGCCCTTGAGCTTCATGAAGTCGAGTGCGAATTCGCCGCGCTCGCCGATTTTCTTGTTGCAGGCCTCGATGGCGCCCAGGTAGTCGTGGCTCATCAGCGCATCGTCCACCACCTTGAACGCTTCGCGGCGGCGCATCGCCACCTCCAGCCGCCGCCCCAGCTCCACGCCGGTGAACGGTTTGAGCAGGTAGCCGTCCGGCGCCAGCTCGGCCGCCGAGATCACCTTGGCGGCGCGGCGCTCGCCGCTGACGATCATGAACACGCAGGACTGCTTGAGCAGATTGCGCGCACGCGCTTCCTCGTACAGGTACAGGCCGTCGTTGCCGGTGCCCAGGTCGTAGTCGCACAGCACTACGTCAAAGTCGTAGCGCATCAGCTTAACCAGCGCATCGCTGGCCTTGCCGGCGTACTCCACCTTCTCGCCACCGAAGGAGTTCAGCGTCATCGCCATGGCGCGCTGCATTTCCGGCACGCTGTCCACTACCAGGTACATCTTCTTGGCAAACGGGTTGCTGTACTCGGTGCGCGCGGTTTCGCGCCCGGCAATGGCGTGGAAGGTGGTGGACTGGCGAGGCTGCTGGCTCATGGCGCGTCTCAGGCTGTAAAGGTTGGCCGCATCAGGCCGGTGTCAGTTTATCGGCGGCATAGCGCAGATCCAGCCACTTGATGCCGTGCTCGGCAAAGTTGATCTGCAGCCGCACATCGTCGCCGCCGCCTTCGGCGCTGATCACCACGCCGGCGCCGAACTTGCTGTGGTTCAGCGCCTGGCCGATGCGCCAGCCGGCGATGCTGCTGCTGCGCACGAAGGCCGGTGCCGGCTCCTGCTGCCAGGCACTGCGTCGCGGCGCAGCTGCTTTTACCGTAGCAGACAAGTGTTGTAACAGTTCTGCTGGTATTTCGTCGACAAATCGTGAACGGATCGGGTAGCGGCTCTGGCCGTGCAGCATGCGGCTCTGTGCCGAGCTGAAGTACAGCCGCTTGCGCGCACGGGTGATCGCCACGTACATCAGCCGGCGCTCCTCCTGCAGGCTCTTGCTGTCGCTGAAGCTGTTCTCGTGCGGGAACAGCCCCTCTTCCAGCCCGGTGATGAATACCGCGTCGAACTCCAGGCCCTTGGCGGCGTGCACCGTCATCAGCTGCAGCGCGTCCTCACTGGCATCGGCCTGATGGTCGCCCGCCTCCAGGCTGGCCTGGGTGAGGAATTCCACCACCGCCAGCTCCGGCTCGTGCGGCATGAAGCCCAGCGCGGCGTTGATCAGTTCGTCCAGGTTGGCCAGCCGCTCCTCGCCTTCCTTGCGGTCGGCCTCGTACATGGCGCGCAGGCCGGAATCATCCACGACCAGGCTGATCTGCTCGGCCAGCGTCAGGTTCTCGCAGCGGGCGCGCAGCTGTTCCACCAGCAGCACGAACTCGGCCACCTTGCCGCCGGTGCGCCCGCCACCGGCGCCGCAGGCGGCCTGCCACATGCTGATGCCGCGCTCGCGGCTGGCGGTGTTCAGGTTCTCCACCGTGCGCGCGCCAATGCCGCGCGCCGGCACGTTGATCACCCGCAGCAGCGCGTTGTCGTCGTCCGGGTTCGTCACCAGCCGCAGGTAGGCCAGCGCGTGCTTGATCTCCTGGCGCTCGAAGAAGCGCAGGCCGCCGTAGATGCGGTAGGACACGCCGGCCTGTACCAGCACGTGTTCCAGAATGCGCGACTGCGCGTTGGAGCGGTACAGCACCGCCATGTCGGACAGGCTCCAGCCGTCGCGCGCCAGCGCCTTCACCTCGTCCACCACGAACTGCGCTTCCTCGCCGTCGCTGAAGCCCTCGAACACGCGAATCGGCTCGCCGGCGCCGGCATCGGTCCACAGCTGCTTGCCCAGGCGGCCGTCGTTGTTCTCGATCAGCGCGTTGGCCGCATCGAGGATGGTGCCGGCCGAGCGGTAGTTCTGCTCCAGGCGGATCGGTGCGCTGATGCCGTAATCGCGCAGCAGCGCATGCATATTGCCCACCTGGGCACCGCGGAAGGCGTAGATGGACTGGTCGTCGTCGCCCACCGCGAACAGCGCGTTGTCGCTGCCGGCCAGCAGCTTGAGCCAGGCGTACTGCAGCTGGTTGGTATCCTGGAATTCGTCCACCAGCACGTGGCGGAAGCGTTCGCGGTAGTGCGCGGCCAGTGCCTCGTTGCGCGACAGCAGCTCGTAGCAGCGCAGCAGCAGCTCGGCAAAATCCACCACGCCTTCACGGTTGCACTGCGCGTCGTAGCCGGCGTACAGCTCCACCAGCTTGGCCTCGTACGGGTTCATCGGCTTGGGAATGGCATGCGCGCGCACGCCGGCTTCCTTGTTGCCGTTGATGAACTGCTGCACGCTCTTGGGCGGGAATTTCTCGTCGGACACTTCCAGCGCCTTCAGCAGGCGCTTGATGGCGGACTGCTGCTCGCCGGCATCCAGAATCTGGAAAGTCTGCGGCAGGCCGGCGTCGCGGTAGTGGATGCGCAGCAGGCGGTTGCACAGGCCGTGGAAGGTGCCGATCCACATGGTCTTGACGTTCACCGGCACCATGGCGGACAGCCGCGTCTGCATCTCGCGCGCCGCCTTGTTGGTGAAGGTCACCGCCAGGATGCCGGACGGGTTGATCTGCCCGGTGGACAGCAGCCAGGCGATGCGGGTGGTGAGCACCCGCGTCTTGCCGCTGCCGGCGCCGGCCAGCACCAGCGCGCTCTTGGCGGGCCAGGTGACGGCGGAGAGTTGTTCGGGGTTGAGGCCGGCGAGCAGCTTGTCGTTCATGGGGCACAGGCGGGTAGAGAAGCAATCGCTGCATTCTACACCAGCGCTGTGCGCCCCCTGCGGCCAACCTTGGCCCGCTACTGGCTGCTGCGCTGGCTGGCCCAGTCGAAGGTGGCGGCGAAATCGCCGGCCAGGCTGCGCGACATGGTGGCCAGCATGTGGTTGCGGTCGCCAAAGCGCGGCACCTTGCCATCCGCCGCATAGCAGGTAGTGGCGTCACAGAAGCGGCCGATATCGTCCCACACCCGCACATTGCTGTGCCGGGCGGCTACCTGCTGCAGAATGGCCACGATATCGCGGCGCTGCGCATCCACCTCGGCCCGGCTGACATTGCAGGCCGCCGCTCCGCGCCGTACCAGGCACTCCGGCACCGGCAGGCGGAATTCCGGCTCCGGCGCCAGCAGCACCAGCTTCAGCTTCATCCGCTCCAGGTCGCCGGCCAGCTTGTCCAGCGCCGTCTGCATGACCTGCAGCGAATGCTGGCGATCCAGCGTGCCGCTGCCGGCCAGCATCGCGCCGGCGGCATCCACCCGGCCATCCGCGCTGACCGCCGCCAGCCCGGTAATCGCCAGGCTGCCCGGCACCGGCAGCGCGGTGTAGCCGTTCCAGCGCACATTCATCAGCACGCCGCTCAGGCCCTGGCCCGCCAGTTGCCCGGCTTCCTGCAGCACCGCGCGCGAGTGGTTCAGACACCAGCTGCGCACCTTGCCCTCGCCCACCGGCACCGCATCCGGCAGCGGCGGGCAGCCATGGTAGACACGGCGCAGCATGGCCACGCCACGAGCCTCGGCCAGCGCCTGGTACATCGGCCACGAGTGATCGCTGTGCGAATCGCCCCAGGCCAGCAGGCGCAGCGGCACGTTGGCCGCACCGCCGCGGCAACTGGCGGCAGGCGCCAGCGGCACGCCGTTCTTGGCCATGCCGCAGTTCGGCGGCAGCGACGGGCCATCGGCCTTCATGCGCATCAGTTCCTGCTGCCCCGGCCACGGGTGGCGCGCCGGCAGATACATGTCCACGGTGCCGCCCACCCAGACGGTAAGCGACATCGCCAGCCCGGCCCACAGCGTGGATTTGTCGGCCACGAACACGGCCAGCCGGCGCTGGCGCACCGGTTGCTCCAGCAGGCAGTAGGTCAGCCAGGCCAGCAGCAGCGACAAGCCGCCACCCAGCAGCAGGTCGCGCGTCAGATCGCGCTCGCCCACGCCATAGCTGCGGCCCAGCGCCAGCAGCGGCTGGTGCCACAGGTACCAGCTGTAGGACAGCAGCCCCAGCGCGGTCATCAGCCGCGCCGACAGCAAGCGGCTCACCAGGTTGTGCGGCGACAGCTCGCCGGCGGCGATCAGCAGCAGCGAGCCGGCCACCGGCAGCATGGCAGCCCAGCCGGGGAACACCATTCGGTGCTCGTCGAACAGCAGGATGGAGCCGAATGTGAGCACCGCCCCGGCCAGGCCCAGCAGCAGCGCCATGGCGCCTTCGCTGCGCCAGCGGGTGGCCGGCGCCAGCGCCAGCAGGCCACCGGCAGCGAACTCCCAGGCGCGGGTAGGCATCAGGTAGAACGCCATCGGCATGTTGTGCCACGACAGGTACAGGCACAGCAGGAAGGAAGACAGCAACACCAGCGCCAGCACGGCGCGCACCACGCGCAGGCTGCCGCGCCCCCAGCGCCAGGCCGCCAGCATCAGCAGCGGCCATACCAGGTAGTACTGCTCCTCCACTGCCAGCGACCAGGTGTGCAGCAGCGGCTTCAGGTCGGTGGCGGCATTGAAATAGTCGAAGGCGTGGTCGAGGAAGTGATGGTTGGCATACAGCGTCACCACCGCGCGCGCTTCGCGCCCCAGCGAATTGGCATCGTCCGGCAGCAACAGCACATAACCCGCCAGCAGCGTGCACAGTGTCACCAGCGCCAGCGCCGGCCCCAGCCGGCGGATGCGGCGGGAGAAGAAGGCAGCGAAGCGTACCTTGCCATGCTGCAACAGCTCCTGCTGCAGCAGGCCGCTGATCAGGTAGCCGGAAATCACGAAGAAAATGTCCACGCCGACGAAGCCACCGGCCAGGCCGGGCACGCCGATGTGGTAGGCGATCACCGCCAGTACGGCGATGGCGCGCAGGCCGTCGATGTCGGCGCGGTAAGCGGGAGAAGCGGATGGGCGGGGAAAAGCCAGCATGGTTTACCGGTTCGCAAGCACGCACGGCGACCATCGCCGCGCGCAAAGAGCCGGATTTTACACGTATTGCCGGGGCCTCGCGTCAGCCCGGCAATGGCGGCCTCACGCCAATAGCGCCAGCGCCGCTTCGCTGCCGATTACCTGCGCGTACTCGCCCTGCAGGTTCGCCAGCGCCATGGCATGCACTTGCTGCGCACTGCGCGGTACGCCGTCGAAATCGGTGCTGGCGTAAGCGTAGCAAGCGTCCGCCACCACCAGGGTATCGAAGCCAAGGTTGCCGGCGGTACGGGCGCTGGCCTCCACCGAGTTATTGGTGCTGACCCCGGTGATGACGATGCGCTGGATGCCACGCACGCGCAGCCAGCGTTCCAGCTGGCTGTGGATGAAAACGTCCGGCACGTTTTTTTCCTGTACATGCTCGCCAGGCAGCGGCTGCAATTCCGGCTGGAACTCGGCACCGTCCTGCCCCGGCCAGAATGGCGAACCGGGTGTCAGCGACATGTGCCGCACATGCACTACCGGCTGCCCGGCCGCGCGCCATGCGCCCAACAGGCGCAGGATGGTGGCCTCGGCATGCGGGTTGTTGCGCGACTCGGCCGGCATGCGGCTCATGCCTTGCTGCATGTCGATGATGATGAGGGCGACCGGTGGCGGGGAAACGGGGGCGATCATGGCGTGCTCCATGCTGGACAGGCGCCCATGCTAGCACCCGGCCATCCATCCGGCATGCTCGACGCAGCAAGGCCCGGTCCATGGACCGGGCCTTGCACTTCCCTATTGCTTGCAGCCAACCCTTACAGGCAGCTCGAAAAACCCCGATTTCCAAGCGAGACAAGGCGCGAACGAAAGCGGGCGTTTTTCTTACATCTTCACACCCAGTTCGCGCAGCCGCTCGTCCAGGTAGGCGCCGGCGGTGTAGCGCTCGGACAGCACCACCTCGTCGCGCGGGTGCAGGAACAGCGGCAGCGACACGCGGCTCTTGCTGGCGCCTTCGCCACTGGGGTTCACCACGCGGTGCTGGGTGGACGGGTAGTAGCCGCGCGAGGCTTCGCACAGCATGTCGCCGATGTTGATGATCAGCATGCCGAAATCGCACGGCACGTCCACCCAGTTGCCGTTCATGTCCTGCACCTGCAGGCCCGGCTCGTTGGCCGCCGGCAGGATGGTGAGCAGGTTGATGTCTCCATGGGCGGCAGCGCGCAGCGAGCCGGCCGGCTCCTTGCCGGTCAGCGGCGGGTAGCGCAGCACGCGCAGCAGGGTCTTGTTGCTGCCCTTGATCATGCCGGACAGCGGCTCGCTGTAGTGTTGGGCGATGTCGGCTGGGGTGTACTGCTCCACCCAGGCCAACAGCTCCTGCGCCAGGGTATTGGCGGTGTCGTAGTAGCGCATGGCGTCGGCCTGCAGCTGCGCCGGAATGCGCCCCCATGGGTAGATGTGGAAGTATTCCTTGATGTCCTTCTGGGTGTGGCCCTTCGCCGTTTCGGAGATCTCCGGCGAGAAGTAGCCGTCCTGCTTTTCCACCGAGAAGGCGAAGTCGTGCTTCTGTTCGGTGCCGAAGAAGGCCAGCCAGTCGCGGTAGATGTTCTCCACCAGTTCCTGCGGAATGGGGTGGTTCACCAGCACGCCAAAGCCGGTTTCGTGCAGCGAGCGGGTGAACTGTTCGGCCGCGTCGGCGGCGCGGTAATCGACTACGCGTACGTTCATGGTGTGGTTCCTGTGTCAGGCGGCATGCGGCCAACCCTGCTAGACCACATGCAAAGGCGGCGGATTCTACGCGCTGTCATTGCGCAAGAAAAGCACCCGATATGACTTTCCATTGGCATTTTAATTGTGTCATACCACGGGCAAAGGCACTTTTCAGCAATATGGCATAGCCGGCTGTTTTTGCTTGGCTTTCCGCCGCACATGCCGGCGCCGCCCGGCCCGGCATGGCTGGCATGCCATACCAGCAACAACACCGTTGGCATTTTATTGCCGGCCGCAGGCAAGAAAAAAGCCGTGCAGCGTTGGCCGCACGGCTGGTCGCCCACTGCGTCAGCTTAGACGCGCTGGTCCATGTCTAGTGCCGGGGTGCCCGGACAAAGCTGCGCCACCACCTTGGCCGGTACGCCCGCCACCGTGGTATGCGCCGGCACATCGTCCAGCACCACGCTGCCGGCCCCCACCTTGGCACATTCGCCAACGCGGATATTGCCCAGCACCGAGGCGCCGGCGCCCAGCATCACGCCATCGCCGATCTTGGGGTGGCGGTCGCCGCGCTCCTTGCCGGAGCCGCCCAGGGTGACGCCGTGCAGCATCGACACGTTGTTGCCGATCACCGCGGTCTCGCCCACCACCACGCCGGTGCCATGGTCGAGCATGACACCGTGGCCGATTCTGGCCGCCGGGTGGATATCGGCGCCCAATACCTCGGAAATGCGGTTCTGCAAGAAATACGCCAGTGTCTTTCTGCCTTCCTGCCACAGCCAGTGGGTGATGCGCTGGCTCTGGATGGCGTGAAAGCCCTTGAAGTACAGCAGCGGGGTGGAATAGCTGTCGCAGGCCGGGTCACGCTCGAAACAGGCGGTGATGTCGGCGCGCGCCGCCTCGATGATGCCGTGGTCGGCGGCGTAGGCCTCGCGGAACAGTTCCAGCAGCGCGCGGGCGTCCATCACCGGGCTGGCCAGCTTGCTGGACAGGTGAAACGCCAGCACGTCTTCCAGCGTGCCGTGACGAAGCACCGTCATGTGCAGGAAGCTGGCCAGCAGCGGCTCGTCACGCGCCGCCAGCTCGGCCTCCTCGCGAATGGAGGACCACAGCGGGTCGCGGTTTACTTCGTTCATCTTGCAAAACTCCCTTGAGCTGCGGCGATGCATGCCTCAGCGGTCCTTCAATTGCCAGAACAACGCGCGGTCGAACGGCGACCACCAGGCAGTGCGCACGCCGCTGGCGGCCAGCGCGTCGCGCACCCACTGGTTGCAGGTAGTGAACGGGCTGTAGTGCCCGTTGGCCAGATAAAAGGCATCCTGCTCATGATAATGATAGCCCCGCATCCAGACAGCCTGTCCCGCGGCATCGCGGGCGATGGCGGCGCGGATGAAAGCAGTCAGCCGCTGGTACTGCTCTGGCGTGAGCAGCAGGCGCCGGGTAGCGGCGCCGTCGCGCGGCGGCGGTGGCTGGTATTCCACGTGCAGCACGGTACCGTCCAGGCCGGACAGCGCGTAGAGCGCCCTGCCTGGGGTGAGGTCGGACCAGTTCTGCGTTTCCAGGAAGAAACTGCGGCTGCCCCAGCCGATGCCGACATAGGGCTGCTTATCCAGAGCTGGTCTGCTCTGCAGGTGCAGCGGCGAAAACTCGGCATCCCAGTCCATGCCCGCGGCGCGGCGCGGCAGCAACAGGCCGGCGTGGACGCCGTTGCTGTCGAGGTAGACCGGAATGCCGCTGACCGCCTGGCGCCAATCGCGGTTGGCGGGCAGCAGGCCGAAGCCGAGCGCGGCCAGCAGGTAGAGGAGCGGCAGCGCCAGCAGGCAGAGCAGCACGCGCCGGCACAGGCGCCACCACCGCGAGGGCAAGGCTGTGGTCATGAATGCGCTTACAGCAACACCACGTCGAACTGTTCCTGGCTGTAGCTGGTTTCCACCGACAGCGAAATCGGCTTGCCGATGAAGTCGATCAGCATGGCCAGGCTCTGCGATTCCTCGTCCAGCAGCATGTCGATCACGTTCTGCGAACCGAGGATGCGGAAGCCCTTGGCGTCGAAGCGGCGCGATTCGCGCACGATCTCGCGCTGGATCTCGTAACACACCGTCTGCGCGGTCTTGATCTCGCCGCGGCCCTGGCAGGTGGAGCACGGCTCGCACAGCACGTGCGCCAGGCTTTCGCGGGTGCGCTTGCGGGTGATTTCCACCAGCCCCAGGCTGGTGAAGCCGTTCAGCGTCACGCGGGTGCGGTCGCGCGCCAGCGCCTTGGCCAGCTCGGCCAGCACCGCGCTGCGGTGTTCCTCGCTGTCCATGTCGATGAAATCGACGATGATGATGCCGCCCAGATTGCGCAGGCGCAGCTGGCGCGCCAGCGACAGCGTGGCTTCCAGGTTGGTCTTGAAGATGGTTTCGTCGAAGTTGCGGTTGCCGACGAAACCGCCGGTGTTCACGTCAATGGTGGTCATCGCCTCGGTCTGATCGATGATCAGGTAGCCGCCGAACTTCAGGTTGACGCGGCGCGACAGCGCCTTGTCGATCTCGGTCTCGATGCCGTGCAGCTCGAACAGCGGGCGCTCGCCGCTGTAGCGCTCGATCTTGGCCACCGCCGACTGCACATAGCTCTCGGCGAATTCCACCATCTTGCCGTAGTTCTCGGTGGAGTCGACGATCACCTTCTCGGTGTAGTCGCTCACCATGTCGCGCAGCACGCGCACCGCCAGCGGCAGGTCTTCGTACAACAGGCTCTGCGCCGGCAGGTGCTGCGATTTGTGGCGGATGTCGGCCCACAGTTTGGACAGGTAATCGATGTCGGCGGTCAGCTCGTCGTCAGTGGCGGTCTCGGCACTGGTGCGGATGATGTAGCCGCGCGGCGCGCCGTCCGGCAGCAGTTTTTCCAGCCGCGTTTTCAGGCTCAGACGGTCGGCTTCCTGCTCGATCTTCTGCGAGATGCCGATGTGCTCTTCCTGCGGCAGGTGCACCAGGAAGCGACCGGCCAGGCTGATCTGCGTCGACAGCCGCGCACCCTTGGTGCCGATCGGGTCCTTGATCACCTGCACCAGCACAGTCTGGCCTTCGAACAGCATCTTCTCGATGCGCTGCGGCTCGGACGGGTGCTGGCGCTGCTCCAGCACGTCGGCAATGTGCAGGAAGGCGGCGCGCTCCAGGCCGATCTCGATGAAGGCGCTCTGCATGCCCGGCAGCACGCGCTTGACCTGGCCCAGGTAGATGTTGCCGACGATGCCGCGGCTGGCGGAGCGCTCGATGTGCAGCTCCTGCACGATGGCGTCTTCCAGCACCGCCACCCGCGTTTCCTGCGGTGTGATATTGACGAGAATCTGCTCTTTTGGCCGCGGCAGATCGCGCGGCAAAGGAATCGGTTGTTGCAGCATGGCAAGCTCCGGTGAACTGTGTATCAGGGCAGTTGGAAACCGAACTTGCCGAGAAGTTGTGCTGTTTCGTAAACCGGCAACCCCACCACTGCGGTGTAGCTGCCTTCGATGCGGGCGACGAACACCGCGGCCTTGCCCTGGATGCCGTAGGCACCCGCCTTGTCGAACGGCTCGCGGCTGTCGATATAGCGCTGGATCTCGTCCTCGCCCAGCGGCTTGAACGTCACTTCTGTGATGCTGGTGGCCAGTTGCAGCTCGTCGCCCAGCCGCACCGCCACGCTGGTCACCACCTGGTGGCTGCGGCCGGAAAACGCGCGCAGCATGCGGCGCGCATCGTCGGCATCGGCCGGCTTGCCGAAGATCTCGCCATCCTGCACCACGGTGGTATCTGCAGCCAGCAGCGGGAACGGCGGCAGGCCGCAATCGCTCACCACCTTCCAGCCGGCGGCGGCCTTCTCGCGCGCCAGGCGCTCGGTGTAGGCCACGGCGGCTTCGCCGGGCAGTACCGACTCATCGATGTCGGCGTGGATGCGTTCCAGGTGCAGGCCGAGGCCTTCGAGAATCTCGCGGCGGCGCGGGCTGCCGGAGGCCAGGTACAGACGGGACGGTGAGTCGCTCATGGTTGGACAATCTGCAAACTTGAATATCGATCGCCGGCAAGATTACCAGAGCATGGCAGCGGCGGATATGCCGCCACTTGAGGCAGGGCAAGGTTGGCCGCAAGCATGGCAAGCATGCGGCCAACCTTCACGGTGACTTATTGCGACGTCCAGCCGCCATCCACCGGCAAGGCCACCCCGGTCAGGTTGTGCGCCCACTGGCCGCACAGCATCAGCACCGCCTCGGCAATGTCCTCCGGCTGGCTCATCTGGCCGGAAGGCTGCTTCTCCAGCACCAGGTCGCGCAGGCCGGCGGAGCGGTCGCCGCCGAACTGTGCGGCGCGCGCCATGATCTGCGGCTCGATCAGCGCGGTTTCCACCCAGCCCGGGCAGATGGCATTGACGGTGACGCCGCTGCCGGCGGTTTCCAGCGCCGCCGCCTTGGTCAGGCCGACGATGCCGAACTTGCTGGCCACGTAGGGCAGCTTGTTCTTGGAGGCCACCAGGCCATGCACCGAGGCGATGTTGATCACCCGCCCCCAGCCAGCGTCCAGCATGCCAGGCAGGCACAGCTGCAGCAGGTGGAAGGCGGCGGAGAGGTTCACCCCGATGATGTCGTCCCACTTCTGCGCCGGCATCTCGGTAAGCGGTGCCGCGAACTGCATGCCGGCGTTGTTCACCAGCACGTCCACGCGGCCGAAATGCGCCAGCACCGCCGCGGCCAGCGCCCGGGTGGCCTCGCCATCACGCAGGTCGGCGCTGAAGTAGGCGGCATCGGCGGCGCCGGCGGCCTTCACCGCGGCCAGCACCTCGGCCTGGCCGGCGGCGTCCGCCAGCCCGTGCACGGCCAGCTGCCAGCCTTCGCGCGCCAGGCGGCAGGCAATCGCCAGGCCGATGCCGCGGTCGGCGCCGGTCACCAGAGCAGTACGAATTGTTGTCATCCACGTTCTCCTTTGCGTTGCCGCCACACCGGCACCGGCGCAGAGCCGGCCATTACCGATTTGGTTTTGTAAAAACAAATTTTAAATGCATTATGCAAATCCTAAAAAAATGCTGCTGGCACACCAGCGGCACACCCCCCGCTTGCCTTGAAGGATTTGCACTCATGTCCTGGCTGTCCCGCCTTAGCATCCGCACCAAACTCGTCTGCCTGTTCCTGGCCCTGAACCTGCTGACCGTAGCCGCCTTTACCGCCCACAGCTACCTGCGCAGCAGCGAGCAGGCGGTGGCCATCATCGACACCCGGCTGAACGCCGCGGCGCGCGCCATTCCCGCACTGCTGGACGACCATTTCCTGGCCCGCATGTTCACCCCCGGCAGCGTCAGCCGCGAACAGATGCTGGACAACGCCCGCCGCCTGGACGGCTACGCCCGCCAGTTCGGCGTGAAATACCTGTACCTGCTGACGCAGCAGAACGGCAAGGTGGTCTACCTGGCCGACGGCGCCGGCGAGGACGAACTGAAGGCCGACAAGTTCGGCCATCACCTGCAAGCATACGATGCCAGCGCCGGACTGTTGGCCGCATTCGCCGACCGCCAGGTGCATTATGACGAGTACACCGACGAGTACGGCACCTTCCGTTCCATTTTCCTGCCCACCACCGTCAATGGCCAGAACGTGATGCTGGCGGCCGACGTGCCGCTGCTGGAGGCGCGCGACAGCAAGCTGGCCGCGCTGCGCGAATCGCTGCTGATCGGCGGCATCCTGCTGGTGGCCGGCACCGCGGTATCCTGGCTGCTGGCCAGCTGGCTGGCCAACTCCATCGCCCGCATCGCCAGCCACATCGAGCACCAGGCGCGTGCGCACGACATGACCGCCCGCCTGCAGCCGCACGGCGACGACGAGATCGCCACCATGGCGCGCAGCTTCAACGCGCTGTGCAGCACGGTGAACGGCACGCTGCTGGAAGTGGCCGACAATGCGCGCCACACCTTCCACAGTGCCGAAAACGTACGCCAGAGCGCGCTGCAGCTGCAGGAGGCCGCAGGCCAGGGCAGCCGTCTGCTGGCGGGCAGCCGCGAACGCGCCGGCCACATCCAGCAACTGAGCCGGCACAGCGGCGAGCTGCTGGGTGAGGTGGCCAGCCAGCTGAATTCGGTGGAGTCCGAGCTTGGCCAGTCGCGCGAGGCCGTCACCGGCATGGCGCAGGGCATGGCCGGCCACGTGGCGGCCAACCGCGAGCTGGCGCAGCGCTTCCAGGCGCTGTCGCAGGATGTGCAGAACATCACCGGCATCCTGCAGCGCATTTCCGGCATCTCCGAACAGACCAACCTGCTGGCGCTGAACGCCGCCATCGAGGCGGCACGCGCCGGCGAGGCCGGCCGCGGCTTTGCCGTGGTAGCGGACGAAGTGCGCAAGCTGGCCGGCCAGACGCAGAACACGCTGGCGGAAACCGACAGCTTCGTGGAAAAGCTGCTGGCCACCATCCGCGACACCGCCGGCATCATCGAGCACCACGCCGACGAGGCGGAGCAGCTGTCCGGTGCCTCCAACGGCGCCCGCACCGCGCTGGATGCGCTGCGCCAGCTGCTGGACAGCCTGCAGCAGCACTTTGGCCAGGTGCTGGATGCCGGCCGCACCATCAATAGCGATATTGCGGCCATGCATGAGGACATCGGTGCCATCGACAACCAGGTGCAGCGCCAGCATGAAGAAGCCGACCGCCTGACGGCGGAAGCCATTGGCCTGGAAGACACTTCGCGACTGCTGAATCAGAGCCTCACCCGCTTCAAGCTATAATCGCAGCAGGCGCCTTGCCGCACTTACCAGGTGCTTGCCATGCTGCTTCGCTTGCTACTTGTCTGCTGCCTGCTGCTGCCCGTGTGGGGGGCTGCGGCCAACCTGCGCCTGGCGGTGGGGCTGGCCAAACCGCCGTACGTGGAAATCGGCGGCAAGACCGGCATGGAAGTGGAGCTGGCAGTAGCCACCCTGCAACAGGCCGGGCACCAGGTGGAAGTGGTGCAAGTGCCCCAGGCACGCGGGCTGGCCATGCTGCAGGAGGGTACGGTGGATGCCATGATCACGCTGATACCCGGCGCCAGCGAAGGCATCTTCTACTCGCAGCCGCTGCTGTACTACCGCAACCGCGCCATCGTGCTGCAGAACAGCGGCATCGTGCTGCACCAGCTGGCCGATCTGGCGCACTACCACGTGGCCAGCTTCCAGAACGCCCGACTGCTGTTCGGCAGCGATTACACCCGCGCGGTGATGGCCGCGCCCAGCTACAGCGAGCATGCCGACCAGGACATCCTCAACCGCCTGCTGCTGAATCATCGCGTGGAGGTGGTGGTGGGTGACGAGCTGATCTTCCACGCCGCGCTGACGCAGCAGGATCGCCAGGGGCGCCGCCCGCCGATCGCCAGCTTTGCACTGTTCGGCAACACGCCGCGCCACGTGGGCTTTCGCAGCGACCAGCGCCGCCGCGAATTCGACACCGCGCTGCTGCAGCTGAAAGCCGTGGGCGACTACCAGCGCATCGTGCAGCACTACCGCGACAAGTACCAGCTGCCGGAATAAGCCCGCCATACGGCCAACGTTGGCCGCAAGCCGCACGAAATCGTAGGGCGGATGCCCCGCAGGGGCGATCCGCCATCAGCCACGCCCCCTGATGGGACACACTTCGGCGGAACGCCCGGTAGTACCGGGCTTCCGCCCTACCAATGTGAGTGCCTCAGCCCTTCTTGCGCCGCTTGCCGGCCAGGTCTTCCAGCACCCGCCCGGCGGCGAACAGGCCGAAGCTGGCAGTCACCACCATGCTGGCGCCAAAGCCGGCACAGGACAGCCCCTGCGGGCCGCGCGCCTCGCCCACCTCGCAGGCGTCCGCCTGTGGGTACACCAGCTGCTCGGTGGAATACACGCAGCTCACCCCCATCTTGCGCCCGGGCTCGCGCGCAAAGCCGTGGTGGCGACGCAGGTTGTAGCGCAGCTTGGACAGCAGCGGGTCGTCGGTCACCGCGCTCAAATCGGCAATGGCAATGCGCGACGGGTCCATCTGCCCGCCGGCGCCGCCGGAGACAATCAGCTTCTGGCGACGGCGCACGCACCAGGCGGCAATCGCCGTCTTCACCCGCAGGCTGTCGATGCAGTCCACGATGTAGTCAAAGCCCTGCCCCAGCATGGCGGCCATGTTTTCTTCGGTAACGAAGTCTTCCACCTCGGTCACCACGCAGGCCGGGTTGATGGCGCGCACGCGCTCGGCCAGCGCAGTGACCTTGGCCATGCCGAAGTTCGGGTCCAGCGCCGGCAGCTGGCGGTTGGTGTTGGATTCGGCGATGTTGTCCAGGTCGATCAGCGTCAGCCGGCCGATGCCGCTGCGCGCCAGCGCCTCCACCGCCCAGCTGCCCACCCCGCCCACGCCGATGATGCACACGTTGGCCGCAGCAAAACGCTGCAGCGCTTCATCGCCGTACAGGCGGGCAATACCACCGAAACGGCGCTGCAAATCGGCTTCCATCACGAACTCCCACGGCAAAAACGGCCAAGCATAACCAAGCGGCGCCACAATCTCCAGCCACTCCCGCCAGCCAGCACAAGCGCATGCCGGCTTGACGCAGCTCATGCCAGCGGCGCAAGAAGGCAGGCAAGCGCGATGGCGCTTTGCTAGACTGCCGAGCACGGCCCCTCGCCAACAGGAGAACCCAGTGAGCACCCAGGCCCTGCAACATTCATCGTCGCAACAGCTGGCCAGCTTCGTGCGCCTGAACGAGGGCATCAAGGGCGTGGTACTGATCGCCTTCCATATCAACATCATGGCGCTGAACGCCATTCTGCTGGCGCACCGCGCCGGCGAAGTGGCGCTGGGTTTCGGCGTGATTTCCAAAGAGCTGCGCACGCTGTCGGTGGAACTCACCGGCCTGATGCAGGAGCTGTCCAGCGATGCCTACCAGGCAGTAAACCTGATTTCCGACCTGCTGCGCCGCGAGCGCCGCCAGCATCTGCTGCAGGCCACCCGCGCGCAGCTGCCCGAGCCGCTGCCGGCACTGGATGCCATCCTCGCCGAACGCCGCGCGCTGTTCCAGGAACGGGCGCAGCAGGTGCGCGACGTGCGCCTGCGCCTGCTGGACCGGCTGGAAGAGGCCCGCAAGTTGTGCCAGTTCGGCACCGCCATTTCCCGTTCCGCCAAGATCGAGGCCGCCTACGGCCGCGAATACGGCCGCGCCCTGGCGGAGGTAAGCCAGGAGTTCGACCAGAAAATCCAGACCATCCTGCCCTCCATCGAAACGCTGTGCGCCGGAATGCAAAGAATATGAAGACAGCCACCACCATCTACCAGCAGGGCGACCATCGTTGGGTAGTGATTGCCCGTGACGCCGCCAAGCCCGGCTACGTGATCGACACCAACGAATACCTGGTGAGCCGCGACGGCGACAACCTGCTCACCGACCCCGGCGGCAGCGAGATCTTCCCGGCGGTATTCGCCGCGCTGTCCACCGTGGTGGACCCGATGAGCATCAACTGCCTGTTCGCCTCGCACCAGGACCCGGACATCATCTCCTCGCTGGGGCTGTGGCTGGACTGCAACCCGAAGATACGCTGCCACGTCAGCCGGCTGTGGAGCAGCTTCATCCCGCACTTCGGCGGCGACGACAACTCGCTGCAATCCATCCCGGACGAAGGCCAGCACATTCCGCTGGGCCAGGGGCAGCTGGAGGCGGTGCCGGCGCACTTCCTGCATTCCTCCGGCAACTTCCACCTGTACGACCCGGAGGCCCGCCTCCTGTTCTCCGGCGACGTGGGCGCCGCGCTGCTGCCGGAGGACGCAAGCGAGCTGTTCGTACGCAACTTCGACCAGCACATCCGCCACGCCGAAGGCTTCCACCGCCGCTGGATGGGCTCCACCGAAGCCAAGCTGGACTGGTGCGAGCGCGCCGCGCGCATGAAGATCGACATGCTGTGCCCGCAGCACGGCGCCATCTACCAGGGCGACGACGTGATGCGCTTCATCAACTGGTTCGCCGAACTGCCGGTGGGGCTGTCCACCTTCCGCCACCGTGCGCTGCGCTAGAAGCAGGCGTGTATTACTTGCAATAAATCGCTCATCTTCTACGCTGAAAACACCTCCCCAAGCGGAGGTGTTTGTTTCTTTACGGGAGATGTTCCGATGATAAAGTCACCGCGTTTCGATATCGACCTGGACAAGCACTACAACGCCACCGTGGTCATCGCCTGCGACTGCGGGCATGAAACCCGCCACCACCTGGCCAGCCTGCACCCCGACAACAAGCTGAGTTGCGCCTGCGGCGCCGACATCAGCATGCCAGCCGCCGCGCTGGATATGGCGCACCGCCAGACAGACGCCCTGAAAGCTTCCTATCGCGTGCACTGAGGCACAACGACAATCGGCAGGAACTGACTGTTCTGCCGCACAACTAGGCACCCGTCGTCACGACGGGCAAAATCGGGCGAACCCGATTACATGACAGCCATCACGGCGACCCGCGGGTCGCCGTTTTTATTGGGCAGATTCACGATCTGCCGCGCGTCGTGAGACGTTACGCGGCGAGTACGGCTTCGGAATGCGCATTTGCTCTTCCCCAGCCGTTTTCGCCCTGTCTCACCCCGGCTCGCAAGATCGTGAGCACGCTCCTGACGAGCACACAGAGGACACCCCATGCAGCACATCGACGTACGCAGCGACACCGTAACCCAGCCCACCCTGGCTATGCGCCAGGCCATGTTCGACGCCGTGGTCGGCGACGACGTCTACGGCGACGACCCCACCGTGCGCGAGCTGGAAACGTTGGCCGCAAGCATCCTCGGCAAGGAAGCCGCGCTGTTCGTGCCCAGCGGCAACTTCGGCAACCAGCTGGCGCTGTACACCCACTGCCAGCGCGGCGACGAGGTGATCCTGGGCGACGACTGCCACATCGTGTGGCACGAAACCGGGGGCGCGGCGGTAATTGCCGGCGTGCAGCTGCGCACCATCGCCAGCACCGACGGCGTGCTGCGCGCCGACGAAGTGAAAAAGCGCATCCGCGACGGCGAAGACATCCACTGGCCGCGCACCGGCCTGATCTGCGTGGAAAACGCCCACAGCAACGGCCGCGTGATCCCGCTGGACGCCATGCAGGCAGTGTGGGAAGTGGCGCAGCAGCACGGCGTGCCGGTGCACCTGGACGGCGCCCGCGTCTTCAACGCCGCCGTGCACCTGGGCTGCGACGTGCGCGACATCACCCGCTACAGCGACACCGTGATGTGCTGCCTGTCCAAAGGCCTGGCCGCACCGGTGGGCTCCATCCTGGCCGGCCCGGCCGCCTTCATCGCCCGCGCCCGCAAGCACCGCAAGCTGCTGGGCGGCGGCCTGCGCCAGGCCGGCGTACTGGCCGCACCCGGCATCCTGGCGCTGACCGACATGGTTGCTCGCCTGCCGGAAGACCACGCCAACGCACGCTATATGGCCGAGCAACTGGCTGCCCTGCCCGGCGTCACGGTGAATCTGGACGACGTACACATCAACATGGTGTGGTTCCGCCTGCCGGCCAGCCTCGACAGCAGCAAGCTGATGGCGGCGCTGAGCGCGGCCGGCATCAAGGCCAACGGGCCGGAAGGCGGCCTGATGCGCCTGGTGACCCACTGGCAGATCGGCCGCGCCGACATCGACCGCATCATCGCCGTGTTCGCCGCCCAGTTGGCCGCATGAGCGCAGCCATCGCGCTGGCGCTGTTCGCCGCCGCCTTTGCTGCCGGCGCGCTCAACGCCATGGCAGGCGGTGGCACGCTGATCACCTTTCCCGCACTGGTGGCCGCCGGGCTGCCGCCCATCGTCGCCAACGCCACCAGCTCGGTATCGCAGTGGCCGGGCTACGTGGCCAGCAGCCTGGCCTTTCGCCGCGAACTGGCCGGCCAGCGCGCGCTGCCGTCACTGAGCGGCGTCAGCCTGCTGGGCGGCCTCATCGGCGGCTGGCTGGTTACCGTGGTGTCTCCGCGGCTGTTCGACGCGCTGGTGCCGTGGCTGATCCTGCTGGCCACCGTCATGTTCGCCGCCAGCAGCCAGCTCACCCGCTGGCTGGGCCGCCACGCCAGCGCCGTGCACGGCAGCCGCGCCGGCCTGCTTGCCGGCCAGCTGCTGGTGGCCATCTACGGCGGCTTCTTCGGCGGCGGCATGGGCATCATGATGCTGGCGCTGTTCAGCCTGTTCGCCGTGGACAACCTCACGCGTATGAACGCGCTGAAAACCTGGCTATCGGTGCTGATCTCCGGCGTGGCGGTGCTGACCTTCATCGCCGCCGGCATCGTGAACTGGCCGGCAGCGCTGGTGATGCTGGCCGGCACCATCAGCGGCGGCGTGGCCGGCGCCCGCCTGGCGCGCCGCCTGCCGGCCAGCTTGCTCAAGCGCGTGGTGGTGACGCTGGGCGCAGTGCTGACGCTGGCGTTTTTCTGGAAGGTGTATGGCTGAGGATGCGGCCAAGGTTGGCCGCAAGCCTCACGGCAACACCAGCGGCAGCGGCGTGCTGTCGCCGAGCTTGCCGTTCAGCGGCGAGGCTGCATCGGTTTCATCCTGCAGCAGCGCCTTCTGCCGTGGGTTGGGCCGGCCCAGCCAGACGAGCTTGCCGTCCGGCCGCATATAGCGCGCCACCAGTTGCTGGCGCTTGGGTGCGTACAGCACCAGCAGCTGGTGCGGGCAGTTGTGCGGCTCGCATACCCAGCCGCGCAGGTAATCCTCGCGGCCGGCCTTCAGCGGGATCAACGGCGTGCTGACGCCATTGCTCACCCAGGCCGGCGCCTTGCCGCCACTGCCGCGGAACGCCGATTGCACCGCGCTGCGAAAGCCGCGGTCCGCGGTGTAGACATCGGTGAAGTAGGCGCACTGCGCCTGCTGCTTGCACTGCAGCGCCTGCATGGCACCGTGTTTTTCCGCCGCCTGCGCGCCGGCTGCCAGCAGGGCCAGCAGCAGGCCGGCCATCCATGATTTGTACATAGTCAATGCTCATTCGATGCTGTCTGCATCATGCTAGGCTGCTGCCGTGCGCACCGCAACGGCCATGACGGAGCGGCATGCTTTGCAGCCGGGCGCCGGCTGCCGCACAATCCGCCCATTCCGCCTTACGGCCAACCGTTGCCTATCCGATGACCGATCACTCCCACGACCCGTTCCAGTGGCTGGAAAGCCTGGACGATGCCGCCGCCCTGGACTGGGTGGCCGAGCAGAACGCCGCCACCCGTGCCCGCCTGGACAGCGACCCGCGCTTTGCCGCTCTGAAGCAGTCCATCCTCGCCAATCTGCGCGATACGCGGCAGATTCCGTTCTTTGCCGAGCACGCCGGCTGGCTGTACAACTTCCACCAGGACGAGGCCCATCCGCGCGGCATCTACCGCCGCTGCACGCTGGACGCCTACCGCGCCAATGCGCAGGACTGGCAGACGGTGCTGGACATCGACGCGCTGGCCGATGCCGAGGAGGTGGACTGGTACCTGGACGGTGTGTCGCACTACACCGAGCAGCCGCAACACGTATTGCTCAGCCTCACTCCCGGCGGCTCCGACGCCACCGTCAGCCGCGAGTACGATCTGGAGGCGCAGGCTTTCGTCGCCGGCGGCTTCAGCTTTCCCTACGGCAAGAACCACATCGCCTGGCGCGATCTGGACAGCGTGTTCGTGTGCCCGGCCTGGGACGAGGCGCAGCTGACCCGCGCCGGCTACCCGCGCGAAGTGTGGCTGCTGCAGCGCGGCCAGCGCTGGGACCAGGCGCAGCCGCTGCTGCAGCTGGACGAAGACGCGATGATGGTGGCGGCGTGGCGCTTCCTGGATGCGGCCAACCCTGTAGCGCCGGACGCCATCACCGCCTTCGACATCATCGAGGCATCCGACAGCTTTTACAGCAAAACCTATTACCACCTTGCCGGCGATAGCCTGATCGCGCTACCACTGCCTGAGCGCGCCGAGATCGAGGCCTACAGCCACGGCGACCTGATCGTTAAACTGGCCGAGGACTGGCACTTTGCCGGCCAGCACTACACAGCCGGCAGCCTGCTGGCGGTGGCCTGCGCCGCAGGCAGCGGCAAGGTTGGCCGCATCACCGAACTGTTCGTGCCGGGCGCGCAGCAGTCGGTGGAAATGGTGGAGGCCACGCTGAACCTGCTGGCCATCATCGTCATCGATAACGTGAAGAGCCGCCTCGTCACCCTGCGCTGGGCGGATGGCAACTGGCAGCCGCACGCCAACCCGCTGCCCACCGGCGGGGTGATCGAGTTTGCCGACCAGCCCTGGCACAGCGACCTGCTGTACTACAGCTACAGCGACTTCCTCACCCCGGCCGGGCTGTACCGGCTGGATCTGCTCACCGGCGGCGAGCCGGAAGTGCTGCGCCAGCAACCGGCCGCCTTCGACGCTGCCGGGTTTGTCGCCGAGCAGCTGCAGGCGCGCGCGCCGGACGGCACCGCGATTCCCTACTTCGTGGTGCATCGTCGCGGGCTGGCGCTGGATGGCTCCGCCCCCACGCTGCTGTACGGCTACGGCGGTTTCGAAGTGCCGATGATGCCCTACTACATGGACAACTTCGGCCCGCAGTGGCTGGAAAAGGGCGGCGTGTTCGTGGTGGCCAATATCCGCGGCGGCGGCGAGTTCGGCCCGGCCTGGCACCAGGCGGCACAGGGCCCGCACCGGCAGGTGAGCTTCGACGATTTCATCGCGGTGGCCGAAGACCTGATCGCGCGCGGCTACAGCAGCGCGCGCCGGCTGGGCATCGAAGGCGGCAGCAACGGCGGCCTGCTGGTAGGCGCCTGCCTGCTGCAGCGCCCGGAGCTGTTCAACGCCGTGGTGTGCGAGGTGCCGCTGCTGGACATGCTGCGCTACACCGAGCTGCTGGCCGGCGCCAGCTGGATAGACGAATACGGCGACCCGTCCAACCCGGCGGAACGCGCCGCGCTGGCCGCCTACTCGCCCTACCACCAGCCGGTAAGCGCCGAGCGCTACCCGCTGGCGCTGTTCACCACCAGCAGCAAGGACGACCGGGTGCACCCGGCGCACGCGCGCAAGATGGTGGCCAGGCTGCAACAGCACGGCCACGATGCACTGTTCCTGGAAACCGACGGCGGCGGCCACGGCGGCAATACCGGCCAGGAACAAACCGCCGAGGAGCTGGCGCGGGTGCTGGTTTATCTGTATCGCCAGCTGATGGACTGAACCCACGGCCTTGCGGCCAACCTCTAGACGCCTCGAAAGCCCCGGTTTTTAAGCAAGACAAGGCGCGAACGAAAAATCCCGCCGCTGCATAGGTGTTGATATGCAAGGCGGGATTTTTCGTGAGCAACGCCGTATTGCGACGAAAGCGGGCGCTTTTCGAAATGGCCAACGGTGCAAGGTTGGCCGCAAGGCGCGTCCTGACATACCATGCCGGCATTGTCCGACTTCCCCACGGCGGCCTGCATGTCCCACCACCCCAACCAGTTCGACCTGTTCAAGACGCGGCGCTTCATGCCGCTGTTCATCACCCAGTTCTTTGGCGCCTTCAACGACAACCTGCTGAAGAACGCAGTGGTGGTGCTGATCAACTTCCACGGCATGCGGCTGCTGGGGCTGGCGCCGGAGCTGATGATCCAGCTGGCCGCCGCGCTGTTCATCCTGCCCTTCTTCCTGTTTTCCGCCACCGCCGGCCAGGTGTGCGAGAAGTACGACAAGGCGGCGGTGGCGCGTTTCGTCAAACGCATGGAGATCGCCATCATGCTGGTGGCGGCAGTGGGCTTCTGGCTGCACAACGGCGCCATCCTGATGTCCACCATCTTCATGATGGGGGTGCATTCCACGCTGTTCGGGCCGCTGAAATTCAGCGTGCTGCCGCAATACCTGCGCCCGCGCGAACTGGTGGGCGGCAACGGCCTGATCGAGATGGGCACTTTCGTGTCCATCATCATCGGCCAGGTGGCCGGCACCGTGCTGGTGAACGCCGACCCGCAGCGCATCAGCATCATCGTGGCGCTGCTGGCCTGCGCGCTGGCCGGTCTGGCTGCCGCGCGGCGCATGCCGCCGGCGCCGCCTTCCGCCGCCGATCTGCCGGTGGACTGGAATATGGCGCGCCAGACCTGGGCCATCATCAAGCAGGCCAAGGCAAGCCGCCCGGTGTGGCTGTCGCTGCTGGGCATCTCCTGGTTCTGGTTCCTGGGCGCGCTGTACCTGTCCAAGCTGCCGACCTTTGCTTCCGATGTGCTGGGCGGCGACGCCAGCGTCTACACCCTGCTGATGACGCTGTTCTCGCTGGGTGTGGGGCTGGGTTCGATGCTGTGCGAGAAGCTGTCCGGCCGCAAAGTGGAGCTGGGGCTGGTGCCGTTCGGCTCGCTGGGGCTGTGCCTGTTCGGTATCGACCTGTTCTTTGCCACCCCGGCGCACGCCGGCGGCACGCTGACCTGGCTCGCCGTGCTGGGTAACCACGCCTACTGGCGCCTGGTGGCCGATTTCACCCTCATCGGCGTGTTCGGCGGCTTCTACATCGTGCCGCTGTACGCGCTGGTGCAGTCGCGCGCCGCACCGGCGTTCCGCTCGCGTGCCATTGCCGCCAACAACATCCTCAACTCGCTGTTCATGGTGGTGTCCGCCGCCTTTGCCGCGGTGCTGGCAGCCAATGGCGTAAGCATCCCGCACGTGCTGCTGATCGCCGCACTGCTCAATATGGTGGTGGCGCTGTACATCTACAGCCTGCTGCCGGAATTCCTGATGCGCTTCCTGGTGTGGATCGCCACCCACACCCTGTACCGCATCCGCCACGAAGGGCTGGAGCACATTCCGGAGGAAGGCCCCTGCGTGCTGGTCTGCAACCACGTGAGCTTCATGGATGCGCTGATCCTGGCCGGCAGCGTGCGCCGCCCGATCCGCTTCGTGATGGATCACAGCATCTTCAAGGTGCCGCTGCTCAACTTCATCTTCCGCACCGCGCGGGCGATTCCCATTGCCCCGGCCAAGGAAGACCCGCATGCCAAGCAGCGCGCCTTCGACGCGGTGGCGGCGGCGCTGGCCGACGGTGAAGTGGTGTGCATTTTCCCGGAGGGAAAGATCACCTACGATGGAAACATCAGCGCGTTCAAACCGGGCATTGAAGAGATTGTGGCGCGTACGCCGGTGCCGGTAGTGCCGATGGCGCTGTGCGGCATGTGGGGCAGCTTCTTCTCGCGCCGCTACGGGCCGGCCATGCTGTGCTGGCCGCGCCGCGCCTGGTCGAAGATCGCCCTCAAGGCTGCCGCGCCGCTGCCGGCAGCGGTGGCCAGCGCCGGCAGCCTGCAGCAGGAAGTGGTGCAGTTACGCGGCGACTGGCGCTGAGGCGCGTGGCGGCCCGGCAAGCGATTTGTGTGCCGTGGCTTGCCGCCGCTGCCCGCTTGTGCCAGAGTGGCGAACACGGATTTGATCAAGTTGCAACAAAGCAGCACTACAAAGGAGCGTTTCGTGTCTAGCGCAAACGATATCGTTCTGTTCCATCAACAGGACATCACCCCCGATACCTTCGTCGCCCCTGCCGAGCGTCAGCTCAGTGGCACCTGCCAGCAGGCGGTGGAAATGCATTACAGCGATCCGACCGGCCAGTTCCATGCCGGGCTGTGGTCTGGAGGTGTCGGCGCCTGGCGGGTGAAGTACACCGAGTGCGAATTCTGCACTCTGCTGGAAGGTCATGTGCGCATGCATGGTGACGACGGTTCCGTCGTCGAGATCGTTGCAGGCCAGCATTTTGTGATTCCCGCCGGCTTCGAAGGCGTGTGGGAAGTGATCGAACCGGCCAAGAAAACCTTCGCCGTGTTCGAGGAAGACCGCCTGGCGCGCAAGGACTGAGCCAGCCAGCGACAGAAAGCAAGCAGGCCACCGAGATCCGGTGGCCTGTTTTTCTTTCATCGTAGGGCGCCTCGAAAAACCCCGATTTCTAAGCGAGACAAGGCGCGAATGAAAAATCCCGACGCCGCATATGGTTGATATGTAAGGAGGGATTTTTCGTGAGCAACGCAGTATCGCAACGAAAGCGGGAGGTTTGCGAGGTGCCCGCTAGAATTTTTCCAGCGCGGTGAGGTAACGCCACTGCCCTGCCGGCAGTTTGCCCAGACGCACGCGGCCGATGCGGATGCAGCGGCATTCCACCGCGCGCAGCCCGCTTGCGGCCAACATGGCGGCAATCATGCCCGGCGCCGGCTTCTTCAGCACCACGCACAGCTGGCGCTCGCTCTGGCGGCTGACCCGGCCGGCGCGCAGCTGTTTGCCATCCAGCTCCACCCCGCCCTGCAGCGCCTTCAGCACCGCATCGGATACCGGCATCGCCAGGTTCACCAGCCATTCCTGCTCGAAGTCGCCAGCCTGCAGCTGGCGCGCCAGCTTGCCGTCCTGCGTTGCCACCGTGAGGCCGCTTTCGCCGCCCCGTACCGCACCAAACCACTGCAAGCGGTGCTGGTGCTTGCGCATGTACACCAGCTGGCTGGCGTCCTCGGCGGCTCGCTGCGCCGGCACCAGCTGCGGCAGCAGCCCGGTTTCGTCCATGCCGGCCGGCTTGTGCAGCAGCATGCTCACCCGCTCCGGCTGCTCGCGCGGCCCGCCGGCGATGAGTTCGATCTGCTGCTGCGGCAGCACGCGGCTGCCCAGCACGTCCACTACCTTGCCATCCACCAGCACCAGGCCCTGGGCGATGTAATCGTCCGCCTCGCCGCGCGAGCACAGCCCCAGTTCGGCCATGCGCTTGGACAGGCGAATGCTTTGCTGCTCGCTCATGCCTGCCAGTCCTGTTCCAGCTGTGCCACCCGCTGCATGAGCTGCGCCAGTTGCGCCTCCAGCTCGGCCACCCGTGCCTCCAGCCCGGCGCTGCCGCCCGTGGTCACAGGGTTGGCCGCAAGCGTGGCGTCGTAAGGCAGCAGGGTGTGCACCCAGCGCGCCTCGCGCTCGCCCGGCTGGCGCGGCAGTTTTTCCACCAGCGGCGGGTATTTGTCGGCCAGCGCGTTCAGCGCGGTTTCCACTTCTTCCAGGCCGCTGAAGCTGTACATGCGCCCGGCACGGCTGCGCAGCTCGGCGCTGGTCTGCGCACCGCGCAGCAGCAACAGGCCCAGCACCGCCAGGCGGGCGCCGTCGATGTTCCAGGCGTAATTGAGGCGATGTTCGTACTTGGCCACGCGGCTGCCGGCCGGCAGGCGTTCGGCCACCAGTTTCTGCGCCAGCAGGCTGTCCAACGCGGCGGCGAGGTCGCTCTCGGACAGGTTCAGCACCGGCTCGCGGCTGGTGAGCTGGTTGCAGGCCGACTGCAGCGCGTTCAGCGTCAGCGGGTAGTTGTCCGGCGTCAGCGCCTGTTTTTCGATCAGCGCGCCCAGCACGCGCGCGGCGTGCGGTTCCAGTATCAGTCTGTCGTCCATGCTCGTTACCTCCTCGTTGCGGCCGCCATCATCGCACTGCCACCGGCTTGCGGCCAGCCTTGTCTGCGTCTACCCTTGCGCGGGTTTTCGCACGCTGATGGATGCAGGATATGAAACGGGTGGATGTTTTGCTGGTGGAACAAGGGCTTGCCGCGTCGCGCACCGCGGCGCAGGCGTTGATCGAGGCCGGGCGCGTCAGCGTGGCCGGCCGGCCGCTGGCCAAGCCCAGCCAGAAGCTGACGGACGACACCGTGTTCGACATCGTGCCGGACGAGGCCGACCGCTACGTGTCGCGCGGCGGGCTGAAGATGGCCGGCGCGCTGGCGGCAGCCGGGCTGGATGATATCCGCGGCTGGCGCGCGCTGGACGTGGGGCAATCCACCGGCGGCTTCAGCGACTGCCTGCTGCAGCATGGCGCCGTGCGCGTGGTGGGAGTGGACGTGGGCCACGACCAGTTGGCGCCGCGCATCGCCGCCGACCCGCGGGTGCGCTACTTCGAAGGCGTGAACGCGCGGGCACTGGACCACGCCACGCTGCTGGCGGCCAACGACGACCAGCCCTTCGACCTGATGGTGTGCGACGTGTCGTTCATTTCGGTGACGCTGATCTACCCGTCGGCGCTGCCGCTGATCCGCCCCGGCGGCTACCTGCTGAGCCTGGTGAAGCCGCAGTTCGAGGTGGGCCGCGACGGCCTGGGCCACGGCGGCATTGTGCGCGACGAGTCGCTGTACCGTGGCGTGGAGGACAAGATCAGCCAGGCTATCGCCGAGCAGGGCTTCGAACGCCTGGCCTGGTTCGACAGCCCGATCAAGGGCGGCGACGGCAACCGCGAGTTCTTCGTGTTCGCGCGCCGGCGCTGAACGCCGGTCAGCACGCAAAACGGGGCGCGATAAGCGCCCCGTTTGCTATTGCGGCGTTACCCGCGTTCAGGCTGCCGTGCCGGCGGACGGGTTATCGTCGTCTTCCGGATTGCGCACCACCAGCAGCGGCAGCGTGGTGCGGCGCAGCACCGCTTCGGCAAAGCTGCCCAGCAGCAGGTGCTTCCAGCCGCGGTGGCCGTGGGTGCCGAGAATCAGCAGGTCGGAGGCGGCACCGGCGGCAAAATCCACCAGCACGGTGGCGGCATCAGCACCGCCCTGCGGCGCTTCCAGCAGATGGGCGCTGACATCGCCTACCCCGTGCTGCTGCGCATACTCGCGCCCTTCGTCCAGGATGAACTGCCCCTGCTTGCGCGCTTCTTCCTGCAGTGCCTGCACGTCCAGCAGCCCGACACTGTCGATGGCGAAATCATGCACGCTGATGACGTGCACCAGCGACAGGCGCGCCTTGGCGGCTGCGGCCAGGCGCACGGCTTCGATCAAGGCCGGACGGGCATTGTGGCTGCCATCCAGCGCCACGGTCAGATGACGGTACATGGTGGATTCCTCGGGTGGGTTAGCAAGCTGTCATTATGGTCCGCCGGGCCGGACATGCTAAGCGGCGATGCGGCCTTGTTTGATCTGCTTCAAGACTGGCTTTTACTGTAGCAAGCGCAGCGCCGGCCTGCTGATGCCATGCGGATGCTGAGCTGTGCGCGCGCCGCTGTGCTGGAAGGTTGGCCGCAAGTTCATGCGGCCAACCTTACCGGCTACGCGGCGGACAAGCGGGTAGACCAGATAAGCGCAGCGCATCCGGGGAGGTTCATTGTTCCCGGATGCGCCTGCGGCTTATCCGGGCGATGGGGTGACAGGCAAGCCGCGCACCCCATGAAAAATGCGGCCAACCTTTCAAAGGTTGGCCGCATCGTGGCGGAATGCCCCGAAGGGGCTCCCGCCCTACTGCTATTCGCTAGCCCCGCTTACGCCAGCATGGCGAGGAAGCGGCGTTCCCAGGCGGTGATCTCGCCGTGGAAGCTGGCCAGCTCCACCTCCTTCACTGCCGCGTAGGCGGCGGCGAATTCGGCGCCGAACAAGCGGCTGCAGGCAGTACCTGCGCGCATGCCGGCCAGTGCCGCATCCAGCGTGGCCGGCAGTTCGCTCACGTCTTCACCGCTGGCGAACACATTGCCCACCGCCGCGGCCGACGGCTGCAGTTCCTCTTCCACGCCCAGCAGGCCGGCGCCCAGGCTGGCGGCCAGCGCCAGGTAGGGGTTGGCGTCGCAGCCGGGCAGGCGGTTTTCCACGCGGCGGGCTTCCGGGCCGCCCACTGGCACGCGCAGGCCTACCGAGCGGTTGTCCACACCCCAGCTCAGGTTCACCGGCGCCGCCAGGTTCTTCACGAAGCGGCGGTAGGAGTTGGCGCTGGGGCAGTACAACGGCATCAGCTCGGCCAGGTAGCGCTGCAGGCCGGCGATGAAGTGGTGGAAGGCATGGCTGGCTTCGCCGTTGGCCTGGCTGAATACATTGCGGCCGGCATCGTCCACCACGCTCTGGTGCAGGTGCATGGAGCTGCCCGGCTCGCCGGCCAGCGGCTTGGCCATGCACACCGCGCGCAGGCCGTGGCGCAGTGCGGTTTCCTTCAGCAGGGTCTTGAACAGGAAGGTCTGGTCGGCCAGCGCCAGCGCATCACCGTGCTTGAGGTTGATCTCGAACTGGCTGGGGCCCATCTCGTGCACCCAGGTATCGGTGTCGATGCCCAGCTGTTCGCAACCGCGGTAGATGTCGTCGAAGAAGGCTTCGTGGTCGTTGAGGGTGCTGAAGCTGAAGGCGTCGAAACCGCGTTCGCTGCGGCCGCCGCGCAGCGCCGGGCTGCGGAAGGCGGCATCGGCGTCGGCATCCGGTGCGAACAGGTAGAACTCCAGCTCCGGCGCCACCACCGGGTGCCAGCCGCGGGCGGCGTAGCGCGCCAGCACCGCCTTGAGCGCGCTGCGCGGCGCCAGCGGGCTGAGGCTGCCGTCGTGATCCACGTTGTCGCACAGCACCAGGGCGCGCGGGGTATCGGCCCACGGCACCGGGCGCAGGGTGTTCATGTCCGGCAGCAGGGTGACGTCCGGATCGTTCTCGCCGTAGAAGCGGTAGTCGGGAAACTCGCCGACACAAGACTGGATGGCCACGGCGCGCGCAATGCGCAGCTGTTGCCCCTTGATGAAGGCCTTGCTCGGCAGGGTCTTGCCGCGGGCAAAGCCGGTGACATCGGCAAACGCCAGCTCGACGTCACGCACGCCACTGGCAGTAAGCCACTGGGCCTGTTCGGCGCTGGGTACGGGATGCTGCATCAGACGGTTCTCCTGGTCAGGTTCATGGCGCGACAGCCGCGCTGTTGTCCGGATTATGCGCGATACAGTTTCGCAGACAAGTACATAGTTCCGACCAGCGGAACAAAGTCGTTAAATATTTTAATCACGAGGCAAATGACTGCCATCACTGTGGCCTGCGGCCAACACATCACGGCAGCAGGGCAACGCGGTTGCGGCCGGCGTGTTTGGCCTGGTACATCGCCTCGTCGGCGCGCGCCAGCCAGCCGTGCAGCGCCTCGCCCGGGTGATGCGGCGTAACACCGAACGAGGCGGTAACAGGCAGGCGGGCACCCTCTACCGGCAAGGCTTGCGCGGCCAGTGTGTCGCACAGCCGCTGCGCCAGGGTGTGCGCGTCGGCCAGCTCGGTATCCGGCAGGATCAGCACGAATTCCTCTCCGCCAAAGCGTGCCAGCAGGTCGTCCTGGCGCAGGCAGGCCAGCATCCGCTCGGCCACGCCGCGCAGTACGGCATCGCCGGCATGGTGGCCATGATTGTCGTTTACCTGCTTGAAGTGATCGACATCCAGTAACACCAGCGCTGCCGTGGCATCGGCCTCCACCAGCCGCTTGAGTTCGGCCATGGCCGCGCGGCGGTTGGGCAACTGGGTCAGCTCGTCCACGTGCGCCATGCGCTCGATGGTCTGCAGCGCCTGCTGCAGCTGCTTGTGCTCGCGCTTGAGCGCTTCCAGCGCGCTGGCGGCGCGCACATTGGCCGCCATCAGGTCTTCGTTGAGCAGGCTGGCCTGCACGCTGGCACGCACGCCGTGGCGCAGCTGGCGGTGCACCACCCAGCCGTACAGGCACAGCAGGCAGAAGTAGAGAAAGCTGGCCACACCGACGTACTGCGCCATGCGGCCAACCCCCAGCACGCCGTGCAGCATGCCTGGCAGCAGCAGCGCCAGCTCCACCGCCACCACACTGAGCATGAAGGCGGACTGCACGATCATCACCAGCGCACCCACCCCGGCCAGTACCAGGTACAGCATCATGGTGAACAGCGGCGATGGCGACTGCAGCCACCAGCCGGCGCTACCCCAGGCCAGCCCCACCAGCACCAGGGTGGCGGCGTTGATGCGCGGCCAGCGTTGCAGCATGCGCGCGTCCGGCTTGTGCACCAGCACCCAGGCATCCACCAGCAGCTGGATGAACAGCGCCAGGCACAGGCAGGCAAACCACGACCAGAACGGCACCGTGGGCAGCATGCCCTCCTCGTCCAGCACGAAGTACAGCAGCACGGCGGCACTGGGCGCCGACAAGCCGGCCACCAGGCCGCGGCGCGCCACCAGCTTGATACAGACGGCCTGTACCTCCTGCTGCAGGCTGGAGCGGGTATCGGGCACGCTGGGCATTACCATCTGCGGTCCTTTCACATGCTTCTGGCGGGAGATGCGAAAACCCCGCCAGCTGGCGGGGTGGATCACGAACTGGCTGGCTGGCGGGTGATCAGCTGCGGATCTGGCCGTCGCCCAGCACCACCCACTTCTGGCTGGTGAGGCCATGCAGGCCCACCGGGCCGCGGGCGTGGATCTTGTCGGTGGAGATGCCGATCTCCGCGCCCAGCCCGTATTCGAAGCCGTCGGCGAAGCGGGTGCTGGCGTTCACCATCACGCTGGCGGAATCCACCTCGCGCAGGAAGCGGCGCGCGCGGCTGTAGTCCTCGGTGACGATGGCGTCGGTGTGGTGGCTGCCGTAGTGGTTGATGTGCTCGATGGCGTCATCGAGGCCACCCACCACCTTGATGGCCAGGATCGGCGCCAGGTATTCGGTTTCCCAGTCGGCCTCGGTGGCGGCCAGCACCTTGTCGCCGAGGATGCCGCGCGTGCGCTCGCAACCGCGCAGCTCCACGCCCTTCTGCCAGTAGGCATCGGCCAGGCGCGGCAGGATGAACTCGGCAAAGGCGGTGTGCACCAGCAGGGTTTCCATGGTGTTGCAGGTGCCGTAGCGGTGGGTCTTGGCGTTCAGCGCGATGTTGAAGGCCTTTTCCGGGTTGGCGGTGTCGTCGATGTAGACATGGCAGTTGCCGTCCAGGTGCTTGATCACCGGCACCCGCGCATCGCGGCTGATGCGCTCGATCAAGCCCTTGCCGCCGCGCGGCACGATCACGTCCACGTATTCGGTCATGGTGATCAGCTCGCCCACCGCGGCGCGGTCGGTGGTTTCCAGCACCTGCACCGCGTGCGGCGGCAGGTCGGCCACGCGCAGGCCCTCGTGCACGCAGGCGGCAATCGCCTGGTTGCTGTGGAAGGCCTCGGAACCGCCACGCAGGATCACCGCATTGCCGGATTTCAGGCACAGGCCGGCGGCATCGGCGGTCACGTTGGGGCGCGCCTCGTAGATGATGCCCACCACGCCCAGCGGCACGCGCATCTTGCCCAGCTGGATGCCGGACGGGCGATAGGTGAAGTCGTCCATCTCGCCCACCGGGTCCGGCAGCGCGGCAATCTGGCGCAGGCCCTCGGCCATGCCGCGCGCGGTTTTCTCCGACAGCGTCAGGCGGTCCAGCAGCGCCTCTTCCAGCCCGTTCTGCCGGGCGGCGTCCAGGTCCTGCATGTTGGCCGCAATCAGCCGCTCCAGGTCGCGTTCGATGGCGTCGGCAATCGCCAGCAGCGCCTTGTTCTTCTGGTTGCCGTCGGCCCGCGCCAACGCGCGGCTGGCCTTGCGCGCGGCCTGGCCAACAACGTTCATGTAGTGCTTGATGTCCATGGTCTTGTCCTGCAATGCAACAGTTCGTTATGCACAGCAGGGTACTGCAAAGCAGGCGGATTCGGCCAGTGTTTATCGATAGCCACTACACGTGGCCGCGGCCGGCGCATGCTGGCCAAGTGCCTGCTTTATCGGGGTTTGTGCAACGCTTTGCGCTGCTGGAATCCCCCTGATTGCAGCCCGGGATTGACCTTGGTTGACACTCGCCATACTTTGTCTGACAAGCAACCGCTTGATAAAAACAGCGCACCGCGCGAAGCACAACAGGAGAGCCCCCCAGATGGCGAATTACCAGGCATTTCACCAACGCTCCATCAACAACCCCGAAGCCTTCTGGCAACAGGAAGCCGAACGCATCCACTGGCACAAACCGTGTGAACAGGTGCTCAGCTATGAGCAGCCGCCATTCCGGCAGTGGTTCGCCGGCGGCCTGACCAACCTGTGCTACAACGCGGTGGACCGCCACCTGGCCGAGCGCCCGGACCAGGCCGCGCTGGCCTATGTGTCCACCGAAACCGGCATCGAAACCAGCTACAGCTACCGCGAGCTACATGCCGAGGTGGCGCGCTTCGCCGCCATCCTGCAGGCGCAGGGCGTGCAAAAAGGCGACCGCGTGCTGATCTACATGCCGATGATCCCGGAAGCCATCTTCGCCATGCTGGCCACCGTGCGCCTGGGCGCCATCCACTCGGTGGTGTTCGGCGGCTTCGCCTCCGCCAGCCTGGCCACCCGCATCGAGGATGCCGCACCCAAGGTAATGGTGACCGCCGATGCCGGCCTGCGCGGCGGCAAGCTGATTCCCTACAAGCCGCTGGTGGACGAGGCACTGGCGCTGGCCGGGGCCGCCGCACCGCAGAAGGTGATCCTGGTGAACCGCGGTCTTGCCGAAGCACCAATGATGAAGCCCGGGCGCGACCTGGACTACGACACCCTGCGCGATGAACACCTGAACGCGCGCGCCGCCGTGGAATGGGTGGAATCCAGCCACCCCAGCTACATCCTGTACACCTCCGGCACCACCGGCAAACCCAAAGGCGTGCAGCGCGATACCGGCGGCTACGCGGTGGCGCTGGCCGCCAGCATGGACTACATCTACGGCGGCAAGCCGGGCGAGTGCTTCTTCTGCACCTCCGACATCGGCTGGGTGGTGGGGCACTCCTACATCGTGTACGCGCCGCTATTGTCCGGCATGACCACGCTGATCTACGAAGGCCTGCCGATCAACCCCGACCCGGGCATCTGGTGGCAGCTGGTGGAAAAGTACCGCGTCAGCGTGATGTTCTCCGCACCCACCGCGATCCGCGTGCTGAAGAAGCAGGACCCGGCCTGGCTGCACAAATACGACCTGTCCAGCCTGCGCCGGCTGTTCCTGGCCGGCGAGCCGCTGGACGAACCCACCGCGCGCTGGATCGCCGGCGAGCTGAACATCCCGGTGCTGGACAACTACTGGCAGACCGAAACCGGCTGGCCGATGCTGACGCTGTGCAATGGCGTGGAGCAGAAGCAGGTGAAATACGGCAGCCCCGGCCTGCCGGTATACGGCTACGACATCCGCCTGTTCAACGAGCAGACCGGCGAGGAAGTCGGCCCCGGCGAGAAAGGCGTGATCGGCGTGCTGCCGCCGCTGCCGCCGGGCTGCATGAGCACCATCTGGCAGCAGGACCAGCGCTTCGTCGATACCTATTTCAGCCTGTTCCCGGACAAGCTGGTCTATTCCAGCTTCGACTGGGGCATCAAGGATGCGGACGGCTACTTCACCATCCTGGGCCGCACCGATGACGTGATCAACGTAGCCGGCCACCGCCTGGGCACCCGCGAGATCGAGGAAGCGGTAAGCGGCCACAGCGCCATTGCCGAGGTGGCGGTAGTGGGGGTGGAAGACAGCCTGAAAGGCCAGGTGCCCAAGGCGTTTGCCGTGGTGAAGAACCCGGCGCTGCTGGATGACCCGGCTAGCCGTGCCCGGCTGGAGAAAGAGGTGATCGCCCAGGTGGCGGCGCAACTGGGGGCGATTGCCAACCCGGCGCGGGTGTACTTCGTCAACCAGCTGCCCAAGACCCGCTCCGGCAAGGTACTGCGCCGCTCCATCCAGGCGCTGGCCGAAGGCCGCGACCCGGGCGACCTGACCACCCTGGACGACCCGGCCGGCATCGAGCAGATCCGCCAGGCGGTGAAACCAGCATAACAGCAAGGCGGCCAGCGGCCGCCGGCTCCCTTGGACCGCCATCATCGAGGGATGGCGGTCTTTTTTTATGCGGCCAACCTTGGCGGCTATGCTTCATACGACCCTGGGTCAGCGGATCTGCTTGCCGCTGCCAGCGGCTGGCGATATGCGCTGGCTATCCCGCAAAAAAACAGCCGGCATGTCGATGCCGGCCGTTGCGCCTCATGAAAAACAGCGCCTGTGCTTCAATGCTGCAGCGATTGCTTCACCCGCCGCATGCCCAGCCATACGGCAAAGGCCACCAGCGGGATGGCAAGGCCGGTCAGCAGCTCCACGTCCAGGTGCAGCCCTGCCGCCTTGCAGGCCTTGAACATATAGCCAAGCAGCCCCACCGCGTAGTAGGTAAGCACCCCCACCGACAGGCCTTCCACCGTTTCCTGCAGCCGCAGTTGCAGCGCGGCGCGGCGGTCCATGCTGGCCAGCAGCGCACGGTTCTGCTCCTCGTGCACCACTTCCACCCGCGTGCGCAGCAGCGCAGTGCTGCGCTGCAGGCGGGTCATCAGCCGCTCCTGGCGCCGCACTGCGGTGGCGCAGGTTTCCATCGCCGGCCCCAGCCGCCGCTCCATGAATTCGTGGAACGGCTGCAGGCCGGACAGGCGGCGCTCGCGCAGCTCGTCGATACGGCGGCCCACCAGCTGGTAGTAGGCGCGTGCGGCAGCGAAGCGGTACTGGCTCTGCGCAATCAGCTGCTCGCCCTGCGCCGACAGGTCGGTGAGTTCATCCAGCATGCTGGCATCGTGGCCCTGCTGCTGCGCCATGCGCAGGGTGACCCGGCGCAGCTGGGTGCCCAGCCGATCCAGCTCGCGCATCTGGCGCTTGGCCTCCGGCAGCGCCAGCAAGGCCAGCAGGCGGTAGGTTTCCATTTCGAACAGGCGCTGCACCATGCGGCCGGACTGCGACGGCCCCATGTCGCGGTCGATCAGCACCAGGCGGCTGAAGCCTTCCGCCAGCCGCGGGTCGGGGTGCAGGCGCAGGTCGGTATAGGCCACGCCATTGCCGTCGCCGATTTCGGCGCCGATCAGGTCATGGCCGCCGAACCAGCGCTGCGAGATCTCGGCGGCCGGCGCTTCCTGATCGGCCGGCAGCAACACGGCGTGAGTGGCCACCATCACCTGCCCGGGCAGGCTGCCCAGCCAGTCGGCCGGCAGCCGGTCCAGCGGGCAGCGTTCGAACGGCTCCACGAAATCGCCGCCGAGCACGAAGCTGTAGCGGGCGAACTCGGTGTGCAGCGCCCAGCGTACGGTGAGGTCGCCGGCCACGCCGGTGTAATGCACTTGCCTGGGCTCCGGCTGCGGCAGCCCCAGGCGGCTGGCCAGCTCGCTCATGGCGGCGCGCTGCTCGGCTTCCGCGTCGTCGAAAAACAGCGTCAAGGTGGTAATGCGCGCCGGTGACGATATCGCCACCGGCGGTCGCGCGTGCGCCTCGTCGTTGAGGCTGCGACGCAGCGGATGGGTGTTCAAGGTGATCATTTCTTCCGGTATCCCTGGTGGCTGAGCCAGTTGACTATTGCTCGCATTTAGGCTCGATGCGGCTCTGCGGCCGCTGGCGGGCAGCTTACCTGTGCCGGCGGTCTTGCAACAAGCGTACCGGCCGGTGAATTGTGCCACCGGGGGATGACAGGGTAATGGCAGGCGTCGGCGACGGGCTTTCAGCCCTTGTGGTGGCGCAACAACTTTTGCAGCGCGCCGCGCACCACCGGGTTGCGCACCTCGCTGGCGGCGCGGGCGAAGGCGTCGATGCCGGCTTCGGACAGGGAAAAGGATTTCTGCTTGGGCTGCCGCGGCGGCGTGGGCAGCACCTTCACCCGCAGCGTGCTCAGCGGATAGCCCTGGCGCGCCAGCGGCGCCACCACGCTGTTGCCCAGCAGGCGCAGCCGTGCCGCCACGGTGCTGTTGTGCGCAAACACCACCAGCTCGCCACCGCGCACGCAGGCCACCTGGCATTGCTCGGCCAGGCGGCCGGGCAGCAGGCGCTTGAAGGCGCGGTCCAGCGTCAGGATGGCCTGCGCGGCGGCAGTCAGGTCGGCCAGTTGCTGGTCCTTCTTGCCGAAGTGGCTGAAGAGTTGGCTGCTCATGTGCATACAAGACGTAACAATCGGCCTGCAGTGTAGCCCAAATGCCCGCCCGCCGTGCCTGTCACCACGTTCGGGATACGGTTTCTGCCCTGCCTGTTGGCACAGCACTTGATTAGGTACAAAGTCGCCCCCATTAAATGGGGATTCGCCTGTGTTAAACTTTGGCCCATTTTTCGATTCGGCCGTTGGCCGCTGGATGTCCACAAGATGATTCCGTCGCTTCTCAAGAAAGTATTCGGCAGCCGCAACGATCGACTGCTCAAGCAATACCGCCAGACTGTCGCCCAAATCAATGGCATGGAAGACGCGATGAAAGCGTTGTCCGACGAGCAGTTGGCCGCCAAGACCGCCGAGTTCCGCGAGCGCAACGGCAAGGGCGAAAGCCTGGATGCCCTGCTGCCGGAAGCCTTCGCCGTGTGTCGCGAAGCCTCGCGCCGCGTGCTGGGCATGCGCCACTTCGACGTGCAGCTGATCGGCGGCATGGTGCTGCACCAGGGCAAGATCGCCGAAATGCGTACCGGCGAGGGCAAGACCCTGGTGGGTACCCTGCCGGTGTACCTGAACGCGCTGAGCGGCAAGGGTGTGCACGTCATCACCGTCAACGACTACCTGGCCAGCCGCGACGCCGGCATCATGGCCAAGCTGTACAACTTCCTCGGCCTGTCCGTGGGCGTGAACCTGTCGCAGATGGAGCACGACCAGAAGCAGGAAGCCTACGGTTGCGACATCACCTACGGCACCAACAACGAATTCGGCTTCGACTACCTGCGCGACAACATGGTGTTCTCGATGGACGAGAAGGTACAGCGCGAGCTGGCCTACGCCGTGGTGGACGAGGTGGACTCCATCCTGATCGACGAGGCACGTACCCCGCTGATCATCTCCGGCCCGGCCGAAGACAACGTGGACACCTACCGCACCATGAACGCGGTGCCGCCGCTGCTGAGCAAGCAGGAAACCGAGGAAGGCGAAGGCGACTACTGGGTGGACGAGAAGGCGCACAGCGTGCTGCTGTCCGAAGCAGGCCACGAGCACGCCGAGCAGATCCTGACCCGCATGGGCTTGCTGGCCGAAGGCGACAGCCTGTACTCCGCCACCAACATCACCCTGATGCACCACCTGAACGCCGCGCTGAAGGCGCACGCGCTGTTCCACCTGGACCAACACTACGTGGTGCAGGACGGCGAAGTGGTAATCGTGGATGAATTCACCGGCCGCCTGATGGCCGGCCGCCGCTGGTCCGACGGCCTGCACCAGGCGGTGGAAGCCAAGGAAGGCGTGCAGATCAACCGCGAGAACCAGACCCTGGCCTCGATCACCTTCCAGAACTACTTCCGCCTGTACGGCAAACTGTCCGGCATGACCGGTACCGCCGACACCGAAGCCTACGAATTCCAGAACATCTACGCGCTGGAAACCGTGGTGATCCCGACCAACCGCCCGATGGTGCGCAAGGATCACCAGGACAAGATCTACCGTTCGGCGCGCGAGAAGTACAACGCCATCATTCACGACGTCAAGGAATGCGTGGAGCGCGGCCAGCCGGTACTGGTGGGCACCACCAGCATCGAGAACTCGGAAATCGTGTCACAGCTGCTGACCCAGGCCGGCCTGGCGCACAACGTGCTGAACGCCAAGGAACACGCCCGCGAAGCCGAGATCGTAGTGCAGGCCGGTGCGCCGGGCATGATCACCGTGGCCACCAACATGGCCGGCCGCGGTACCGACATCGTACTGGGCGGCAACCCGGAACCGCAGATCAAGGCCGTGGAAGCCGACGAGTCGCTGTCCGGCATCGACAAGGCAGCGCGCATCGAGAACATCCGCGCCGACTGGAAGCCCCGCCACGAGGCGGTGCTGAACGCCGGCGGCCTGTACATCATCGGTACCGAGCGCCACGAATCGCGCCGTATCGACAACCAGCTGCGCGGCCGTTCCGGCCGTCAGGGCGACCCGGGCGCCAGCCGCTTCTACCTGTCGCTGGAAGACCCGCTGCTGCGCATCTTCGCCGGCGAACGCGTGGCGATGATCATGGACAAGCTGAAGATGCCGGAAGGCGAGGCCATCGAGCACCCGTGGGTATCGCGCTCCATCGAAAACGCCCAGCGCAAGGTGGAAGGCCGCAACTTCGACATCCGCAAGCAACTGCTGGAATACGATGACGTGGCCAACGATCAGCGCAAGGTGATCTACCAGCAGCGCAACGAGATCCTGGAAGACGAGGACGCGTCCGACATCGTCACCAATATGCGCGACAGCGTGCTGTCCGACCTGGTTGACCTGCACCTGCCGCCGGATTCCATGGAAGAACAGTGGGACATCGCCGGGCTGGAACGCGCGCTGGAAGGCGAATTCCTGCTGCAGCTGCCGATTGCCGACTGGCTGAAGGCCGAACAGACGCTGGATATTCCGGACATCAAGCAACGCGTGCTCGACCACGCCGCCAAGGTATACGCCGAGAAAGTGGCCATGGTCGGTGCCGAGCAGATGGCCGAGTTCGAACACGGCCTGGTGCTGCAGATGCTGGACAACACCTGGCGAGAACACCTCGCCGCCATGGACCACCTGCGCCAGGGCATCCACCTGCGCGGCTATGCGCAGAAGAACCCGAAGCAGGAATACAAGCGCGAAGCCTTCGAGCTGTTCTCCGCCATGCTGGACCGCATCAAGCACAGCGTGGTTACCGTGCTGATGACGGTACAGGTGCGCAGCGATGCCGACCTGGACACCGTGTTCCCGCACGAAGTGGAAGACATCGAGATGCACCACGACGACCTGGCCCCGGCCGCCGAAGAGGAAGGCAACCCCTACTCGCCGGAAGCACTGGCCGCCCAGGGCATCCGCGTTGGCCGCAACGACCCCTGCCCGTGCGGCAGCGGTCAGCGCTACAAGCAGTGCCACGGCAAGCTGGTCTGAACCGGCTCCCGCTAACGAAACCGCCAACCTGGGTTGGCGGTTTTTTATTGCCGCAGGGAAACCATGCCCACTCTCCCCGCCTCCGCCTGGCCCGCCGTTTTGTTGCTGGCCACCGCCAGCCTGATGCTGCTGGGCGCGCAGCGCCGTAGCGGCCTGCTGCTGCTGGGCGCCAGCCTGCCGGCAGCACTGTGGGGTAGCTGGCTGAGCCTGCCGGCGCTGCCACCACTGCTGCTGGCGGCTGCCCTGCTCCAGTGGCAACAGGTGCGGGCAAGCACTCCCGTACTGGCCATATTGTGGCTGCTGGCCCTGGCGCTGGGCCTGCACTTGCTGCCGGGCTTTACCGGCATCACGCTGTGGCAAGGCCGGCTGGCGCCGGACAGCAGCCTGCTGCTGCTGCGCTGGAGCCTGGACAAGGCGCTGGGCGGCTGCCTGTTGTTGCTGCTCTACGCCGAATGGCAGCCGCGACCCTGCGGCCAACGTTGGCCGCAGCTGGCACTGGCTGCCCTGCTGCTGGCGCTGGCCGTCGCCGCCGCGCTGTTGCTGGGGCTGGTGCACATCGATGTGAAATGGCCGGCGTGGTGGCCGTTCTGGCTGATCGGCAACCTGCTGTTCACCTGCCTGGCCGAGGAAGCGCTGTTCCGCCGCGCGCTGCCGCAGCTGCTGCCGGCAAGCTGGACGCCGCTGGCACGCATGCTGGTCTGCAGCCTGCTGTTCGGTCTGGCCCATGCCGCCGGCGGGTCGTTGTGGGTGCTGTGCGCCAGCCTGGCCGGCATGGCCTATGCGCTGGTCTACCGTGCCGGCGGCCGGCTGGGCTGGGCCATACTCGCCCATGTCGGCTTCAACAGCCTGCACCTGGCGCTGCTGAGCTACCCGCAGCTGCAATAATCACCGTCTGCAAGGTTGGCCGCCTACCCGGCCGCCGCCATGAAAAAACCCCGCCGCAGCGGGGTTTTGCATGCCGGGCCGGCCTTGCGGCCAACCTTGGGCTTACACCAGCAGGCAGGAGCTTTGCGACTTGTCGCTCACCGGGTGCAGCACGATCTCTTCCTTGCTGCAGCGTTCCTGCGCCAGCGGGCAGCGGGTACGGAACACACAGCCGGACGGCGGATTCATCGGGCTGGGCAGGTCGCCCTGCAGAATCTGGATCTGCTTGTTCTTTTCCAGCTTCGGGTCCGGAATCGGAATCGCCGACAGCAGTGCGCGGGTGTACGGGTGGCTGGGCGCGTCGTACAGCGCGTACTTCTCGGCCAGCTCCATCTCGCGGCCCAGGTACATCACCAGGATGCGGTCGGAGATGTGCTTCACCACCGCCAGGTCGTGGGCGATGAAGATCAGCGCCAGGCCCATCTCGCGCTGCAGCTCTTTCAGCAGGTTGATGATCTGCGCCTGAATGGATACGTCCAGCGCCGATACCGGCTCGTCACAGATGATCAGCTTGGGCTCCAGGATCAGCGCGCGGGCGATGCCGATACGCTGGCACTGGCCGCCGGAGAACTCGTGCGGGTAGCGGTTGATCATCTGCTCGCGCAGGCCGACCTTGCCCATCATGGCGCGCACGCGCTTGTCCACCTCGGCGGAGGACAGCTCCGGACGATGCACGCGCAGCGGCTCGCCGATGATCTGGCCGATGTTCATGCGCGGGTTCAGCGAGGCCAGCGGATCCTGGAAGATCATCTGGATATCCTTGCGCACCGCCAGCCAGTCCTTCTCGCTGCCCTTGGTCAGGTCCTTGCCCATCCACACGATTTCGCCGGACTTGGCCGGGTGCAGGTTGAGGATGGCGCGGGCCAGGGTGGACTTGCCGCAGCCGGATTCGCCGACCACGCCCAGGGTTTCACCGGCGTACAGGTCGAAGCTGACGCCATCGACCGCTTTCAGGGTTTTCTTCGGGGTCCACGGCCAGGCGTTGTTGCTCTTCACCTGGAAGTGCACCTTGACGTCGCGGACCGACAGGATGGGCTTGCGTTCAGACATGCGCCTTCTCCTTGATGATCTGCAGTTCAGCTACCGGCTTGTGACAGGCACGCAGCACGGACGGGTTGTTGCTGGCGGCTTCCAGCGTCGGCAGCACGGCCGCGCAGTGCGCGTCGGCATGCGCGCAGCGTTCGGAGAACGGACAGCCCTTGGGCATGTGCGCCATGTTCGGCGGATTGCCGGGGATGCTCACCAGGGTGTCGCCCTCGTGGTCCAGGCGCGGCAGTGCGCCCAGCAGGCCGATGGTGTACGGGTGGGTAGGGTGGTAGAAGATGTCGTCGGCCTTGCCGTACTCCATCACGCGGCCACCGTACATCACCATCACTTTTTCACACAGGCCGGCCACTACACCCAGGTCGTGGGTGATCATGACGATGGCGGTGCCGAAGTCGCGCTGCAGATCCTTCAACAGGCTGAGGATCTGCGCCTGCACGGTCACGTCCAGCGCGGTGGTCGGTTCGTCGGCGATCAGCACTTCCGGCTCGCACAGCAGGGCCATGGCGATCATCACGCGCTGGCGCATGCCGCCGGAAAACTCGTGCGGGTACATGTCGATGCGGCGTGCCGCTTCCGGAATGCGCACCGCTTCCAGCAGCTCGATGGCGCGCTTCCTGGCTTCGCGACGGGTCATGCCCTTGTGCAGCTGCAGTACCTCGGTCATCTGGCGCTCTACCGTCAGGTAGGGGTTCAGCGAGGTCATCGGGTCCTGGAAGATCATCGACAGGCGGTCGCCGCGGATCTGGTTCAGCTCCTTCGGGCTCATCGCCAGCAGGTTCTTGCCCTTGTACAGCGCCTCACCGGTGGTTTTGCCGTTCTTGGCCAGCAGGCCCATCATCGCCAGCACGCTCTGGCTCTTGCCGGAGCCGGATTCACCGACGATACCCAGGGTCTGGCCCTTTTCCAGCTCGAAGTTCACTCCGTTGACGGCATACACGTAGCCATCGGGGGTCTGGAACTGTACCCCCAGGTTTTTTACTTGCAACAGGCTCATGGTGTGCTCCTCAACGATCCTTCGGGTCCAGCGCGTCGCGCATGCCGTCGCCGATATAGTTGGCGCAGTACAGGGTGATGGACAGCAGGCCAGCCGGGAACAGCAGGATCCACGGCGTGGTTTCCATTACCTTGGTGCCGTCTTCGATCAGTACGCCCCAGCTGGTCATCGGCTCCTGTACGCCCAGGCCCAGGAAGGACAGCACGGATTCGGTCAGGATCACGCCCGGCACGGTTACGGTGGTATAGATCACCACGATGCCCAGCAGGTTCGGCACCACGTGACGGAAAATGATGCTGCCGGTGGAAACGCCGATGGCGCGGGCGGCCTCGATGTATTCCTTGGACTTGATGGACAGCGTCTGGCCGCGCACCACGCGCGCCATGTCCATCCACGAGAACACGGTGATGGTGAGCACCACCAGGTAGAACTCGCGGCCCAGCAGGGTCACCATCAGGATGGCGATCAGCAGGTAGGGCACGGCGTACATCATGTCGACGATACGCATCATCAGGGTATCCACCTTGCCGCCGAGGAAGCCGGCGGTGGCGCCCCAGACGATGCCGATGGTCACCGAGGCGATGGTGGCCAGCAGGCCCACCATCAGCGAGATGCGGCCACCGATCAGGCAGCGCACCAGCAGGTCGCGGCCCAGTTCGTCGGTGCCGAAGTAGTGGCTGTTCACCAGGGTGGGCGGAATGCTCATCGCGTTCCAGTCGGTATCTTCATAGCTGTGCGACAGCAGCAGCGGGCCGAAGATACAGGCCAGGGTGATGACGGTCAGGATGACCAGGCTCAGTACGGCAGCCTTGTTGCGGAAAAAGCGGTCGCGGGCATCGCGCCACGGGCTGCGGCCATCCACGGCCACGTTGGCGGCAATCGATTCTGCCGCGGCCTGCTGTTTTTTGCGGGACAACATGTTCGGTATTCCTCGTAGCGCTTAGTAGCGGATCTTCGGATCAAGCAGGGCGTAGGCCAGGTCAACCAGCAGGTTGAGCACTACGGCCACCACGGTAACCAGCACCACCAGACCCAGTACCAGGGTGTAGTCGCGGTTGGCCGCACCGTTCACGATCAGCTTGCCAAGACCTGGCAGGGAAAACACCGACTCGGTCACCACCGCGGCGGTGATGGAGGAAATCGCCAGCGGGCCCAGTACCGACACCACCGGCATCAGCGCCGGCTTCAGCGAATGGCGGAACACGATGGTGCGCAGCGGCAGGCCCTTGGCCTTGGCGGTGCGGATGAAGTTGGAGTTCAGCACCTCGATCAGGCTGCCACGCATCACGCGGCCGATGGTGGACACGTTGATGAAGGTGAGCAGCGCCATCGGCAGCAGCATGTAGGCGATCTGGAAATCGTTCCAGCCACCGGCCGGCGATACCTTCAGCCAGATGGCGAACACCATGATCAGCACCGGGCCGATGATGAAGGACGGGAAGGCACTGCCCAGGTTGCCGATCAGCATCACCAGGTAGTCGACCATGCTGTTCTGGCGCAGGGCGGCAATGATGCCAAGGCCAACACCGATGAACACGGAGATCAGCAGCGAGCCGCCACCGATGGCCAGCGATACCGGCAGCGCATTGGCCACCAGGTCGTTCACGCTCCAGTCGGCGTAGCGGAAAGAGGCGCCCAGGTCACCCTGCAGCAGGCTCTTCAGGTAATAGAGGTATTGTTGCCACAGCGGCAGGTCGAGGTGGTATTTGGCTTGCAGGTTGGCAAGCACGGCCTCGGACACCTTGCGTTCGCTGTCGAACGGGCCACCCGGGGTGGCATGCAACATCAGATAACAGACGGTGATGACGAGCAACAGCGTGGGAATCGTCATCAGTACGCGGCGAAAAGCGTAAGACCACATAGAGGGGTACTCCAAGTCGGGGGGGCGAGTGTCCGGTCGGTGGAGCGACAGCCAGGCTGCACTCGCCTGTCTCTTGTGAAGACAGCAGGCACCAGACACACCGACACACTACTAACAACTATAAACAAGCCGGGCATCCGTGATACGGGCCCGGCCTTGGACAGCGGGGAAGCTGCGCCTCCCCGCTCTGCATCAGGCACTTGGTATGTACACGATCTCGCGAGCTAGGGCGAAACAAGGCAAAAATGGCTGCGGAAGCGGAATTTACACAAAGTAAATGAGCATTCCGAAGGCGTTTTTAACGCTGTATCGCCAACGCGCTGCAGATCGTGCACAGCCACTTAGTGCTTGATGATGTACAGGTCCTTGTTGCGGTAGCGGTCCATCGGGTTCTTGGTGGAGTAGCCACCAACGTAGGACTTGACCAGACGCGGTACGGTGTACTGCAGCAGCGGCAGCATCGGGTAGTCGTCCATGATCATCTTGGTAGCCTGGGTGAACAGCTGCTTGCGCTTGGCTGCATCCTGGGTCTGGTTACCTTGTTTGATCAGTTCTTCTGCCTTCGGGTTGCAGTTGCCGTTGTCGTTCTGGTCGTTGTCGCACTGAACCAGCGCCAGGAAGGTGGTAGCGTCGTTGTAGTCGGCTACCCAACCGTTACGGGCGATCTGGTAGTCATGGTCGTGGCGCTTCTTCAGCAGCACCTTGAACTCCATGTTTTCCATTTCGGTGTTCAGGCCCAGCTTGGATTTCCACTCGGAAGCGGCGAAGATCGCCATCTTCTTGTGGTATTCACTGGTGTTGTAGGTGAACTTGATCTTGGTGCCCGGTTGCACGCCGGCAGCGGCCAGCAGCTTCTTGGCTTCAGCCACGCGCTGTGCCATCGGCCATTTCGCCCAGTCGTAAGCGGTTACGTCGGCGCCGGAGGTGCCGCGTACGATCACGCTGTAGGCCGGAACCTGGCCGTCGGCGGTGATCTTGGCGGACAGGATGTCACGGTCGATCACCATGGACAGCGCCTTGCGCACGCGCACGTCCTTCAGCAGCGGATCCTTCACGTTGAAGGAGTAGTAACGCAGGCCCAGCATCGGCGCGTTGCGGATATCCTTCGGCAGTTCGGTCTTGTACTTGGCGTAGGTGTCAGGCGGCAGCTGGTAAACCCAGTCGTTTTCGCCGGACTGGAACAGTTTCACGTCGGCAAAGCCGTCTTCAACCGGCAGGTAGGTGACCTTGGTCAGCTGTACATTGCCCTTGTCCCAGTAGGTCGGGCTCTTTTCGATGATCAGCTTGCTGTTCACCATCCAGTCTTTCAGCACGAAAGCACCGTTGCTGACCAGCTTGCCCGGCTTGGTCCATTCCTTGCCGAACTTCTCGATGGCGGCTTTCGGCTCAGGGCCCAGCTGGGTGTTGGACACCAGTTCCGGCATGAAGGCTACCGGGTACGGGGTCTTGATTTCCAGGGTGAACTTGTCGATGGCTTTCACGCCGACTTCAGCCAGCGGTTTCTTGCCTTCAGCAACTTCCTTGCCGTTCAGCAGGAAAATGCCGTAGGTAGTAGCGTACGGAGAGGCAGTTTTCGGATCCAGGAAGCGACGGATACCGTATACGAAGTCGTCAGCGGTCACGCTGGAGCCGTCAGACCACTTGGCTGTCTTGCGCAGCTTGAATACCCAGGTAGTCGGGTCGGTCTGTTTCCAGGACTCGGCCACACCCGGCACTACCTTGCCGTCGGCGTCGGTAGCGGTCAGACCTTCGAACAGGTCACGGGCGATGTTGTTGGCACCCACGGATTCGGCCAGTGCCGGGTCCAGGGATTCGGCTTCGGAACCGTTGTTACGGATCAGCTCCTGCTTGGCAGCCAGCTGTACGCCTGCCGGCACTTTGGCGGCAAAAGCCGGTGCAGCCAGGGCCATGGCAACGGAAGCGGCTACGACGCTGAAAGTCATCGCTTTTTTCATATTCTCCTGCTCTCCTTGAACAAGAAACGACCTGCACGGCGCAGGTCGTTCTGAAAACAATCTGTGTGTATACAGTACGCAAAAGCGGAGCCATTATGCACAGCAGACATAGCTGCTACAAGTACGAAAACCCGGTTTTCTGGCTAAACCCGCATGGATGCGTGGCATTTCATTCATAGAAATGTGGTAAACACACCATTTTCATGCCAAGGCATGAGTTCCACTCATGGCAGGCATCGCCAGTGAACATGCTCTCCGGCACGCAGCGGCACCAGTTCTTCTTCACCATAGGCGAGCGTGGCCGGCAGCTGCCAGCTTTCTTTCACCAGCGTGATGGTATCGGCATTGCGTGGCAGGCCATAAAATGCCGGACCATTGAAACTGGCGAACGCTTCCAGCTTGTCCAGCGCGCCGGCCTGCTCGAAGGCTTCGGCATACAATTCGATGGCAGCGTTGGCGGTGTACATGCCGGCGCAACCACAGGCGGCCTCCTTGGTGTTGCGTGCGTGCGGCGCGCTGTCGGTACCCAGGAAGAACTTGCTGCTGCCGCTGGTGGCGGCGGCGACCAGTGCCTCGCGGTGCACTTCGCGCTTCAGTACCGGCAGGCAGTAGTGATGCGGGCGGATGCCGCCGGTGAACAGCGCGTTGCGGTTCATCAGCAGGTGGTGGGCGGTGATGGTGGCGGCCACGTTGTCCGGCGCGGCGGCCACGTACTCCGCCGCCTGGCGGGTGGTGATGTGCTCGAACACCACGCGCAGCTGCGGCAGGCGCTGCATCAGCGGTGCGAACACGGTATCGATGAACACCGCTTCGCGGTCGAACACGTCCACGCTCGGGTCGGTCACTTCGCCGTGCACCAGCAGCGGCATGCCCACTTCCGCCATCGCTTCCAGCGCCACCATGGCATTGGCCACGTCGCGCACGCCGGCATCGGAGTTGGTGGTGGCACCGGCCGGATACAGCTTGATGCCGTGCACGAAGCCGCTGGCCTTGGCCTTGCGCACTTCTTCCGCGGTGGTGGTCTCGGTCAGGTACAGCGTCATCAGCGGCTCGAAATGGCTGCCGGCCGGACGCGCGGCCAGAATGCGCTCGCGGTAGGCGGCGGCGGCTTCCACGGTGGTCACCGGCGGCTTCAGGTTGGGCATCACGATGGCGCGGCCCATCTGGCGGCAGGTATCCGGCAGCACCGCCTGCATGGCAATGCCGTCGCGCAGGTGCAGGTGCCAGTCGTCCGGGCGGGTAATGGTGAGTTTCATGTCGGGCCTTTCACTTTCTAATGGGGCGAATCCGGTAAAACGTTGGCCGCAAGCCTTACTTGCGGCGGACAACGAGAAGAAACTTGCCTTCGGCGGTCACGGAGGATTCCAGCAGGGTATTGCCGGTCTGGCGGCAGAACGCCTCGAAATCCTTGGGGGCGCCCGGGTCGGTGGCCAGCACCGACAGCACCTGGCCGCTGTCCATGGTGGCCAGCGCCTTCTTGGAGCGCAGTATCGGTAGTGGGCAATTGAGACCGGAAAGATCCAGCTGTTGATCTGCTTGCATAGTCGCTCCCTGCTCGCTTAGTCGCTACAATAAACCGGTCATTTTAAATGAGCTTTCCCGCAAAACCCCAGCCATGTGCGTCATTGCCCTCGCCTACAAGACTGCAGCCCTCGGCCCGCTGGTGCTGCTCGCCAACCGCGACGAGTATTACCGCCGCCCGGCCGAGCCGTTGGCGTTCTGGCAGGACCAGCCGCAAACCCTGGGTGGGCGCGACCTGCAGGCCGGCGGCAGCTGGCTGGCCATCGACACCCGCGGCCGCCTGGCAGCGGTTACCCACATCCGCGACGGCCGCCCGCAAGCCGGCGCGCGCTCGCGCGGCGAATTGGTGCAGCGCTTTGTCAGCGGCGACGAGGACACGCTGGCCTATGCCCAGTGGCTGCGTGAACACCGTCACGAGTTCGGTGCCTTCAATCTGCTGTTCGGCCCCTACAATGACCTGCTGCACTTCAACAGCCGCAGCGGCATGCTCAACCGCGTCAATCCCGGCATCCACCTGCTGTCCAACGCCGACATGGACACGCCCTGGTTCAAGTGCGAACGCCTGCGCGCGCGCATGCAGAGCCTGCGCCGGCCGCCGCAGGAGGCGGAAGTGCTGCCCTGGCTGAGCGACAGCACCGCGGCCGAGATGGCGGAACTTCCCAATACCGGCGTCGGTCTGGCGATGGAAAAAATGCTGTCGCCGATTTTTATCGTAGGCCGCGACTATGGTACGCGCGCCTCTTCCCTGCTGACCGTCGCCGCCCGTGGCGAGGTCAGCTTTTCCGAAATCAGCTGGGGCATGGGCGGTCGCGAAACCGGGCGCCGCCGCTACCAGCTGCGTATCGGACAAACCAGGACAACACCTTGAAACAGCTTGCTCGTACCCTGACCCTTTCGCTGCTGCTGGCCGCTGCGGCCAACCCTGCCCATGCCGACATGGCCAAGGACCGCCCTGACCGGACCAGCCGTTTCAACTCTTATCAGGAAGGCCCGGCCTGGCAGGAAGGCCAGCAAGCACTGCCCCCCTTTCCGGAAGCCGTGAAATGGGTGGAATTGCCGATGCCGGCCAGTATCCGCGGCAAGATTTTCATCGGCATTGACGACCTGCAGCGCGGTGATGATGAAGTGGTCCGCTATACCCTGCGCCAGCAGAGCAGCAGCGGCATCGACAACATCAGCCGTGAAGGCCTGCATTGCATGCAGCGCAACCTGCGCATCTACGCCTTTGGCGATACCGTCAACAAGCGCTGGATCGAATCGCAAAACGGCACCTGGCGGCACCTGACCGATGCCGACATGCTGCGCCGCAGCCTGGTGGAAGCCATGTGCCCCAAGGGTTGGACCCCGCCCAACCGCGAGGAGATCCTGGTCAACCTGAACCGGGCTGGCGGCATCGACCGCTCCACCCCGCTGGACAAGCCGCACAAGATCAAGGACTGAGCCCAGCTCACGAAAAAAGCCGCGACATCCTCGCGGCTTTTTTCATGGTATCTGGCGTTACAGCACTTCCGGCAGGCGGTGGAAGCTGGACGGCACCTCGTCCGGCTGCGAAAAGGACACGAACTCCCAGGCGTCCGGGGTATCCAGCAGCACGCGCAGCAGCTTGTTGTTGAGCGCATGGCCCGATTTGTGGCCGCTGAAAGCGGCAATCAGCGGATGGCCGACGATGTACAGGTCGCCGATCGCATCCAGTATCTTGTGGCGCACGAACTCGTCGGGGAAACGCAGCCCCTCCGGATTGAGTACGTACTCATCGTCGATCACGATGGCGTTATTGAGGTTGCCGCCACGCCCCAGGCCGTGCTGGCGCATGTATTCCACTTCGTGCATGAAGCCGAAAGTGCGCGCGCGGCTGATCTCGTCGATATACGAGCGCGAGGCGAAATCGATGTGCACCTTCTGCGGTGCGCGGTTGAATGCCGGGTGGTTGAATTCTATCGACAGCTCCACGCTGAAGCCCTCGTGCGGCAGCAGTTTTACCCACTTGTCGCCTTCTACCACTTCCACCGGCTTTTTCACCCGGATGAACTTCTTCGGCCTGGCCTGTTCCTCGATGCCAGCCGTCTGCAACAGGAAGATGAACGGTGCGGCAGAGCCATCCATGATGGGAATCTCTGCCGCCGTTACATCTACAACCACGTTATCGATGCCCAGCCCTGCAAAAGCCGACATCAAATGCTCGATCGTGCCGACACGCACGCCGGTGGTAGTCACCAGCGTCGAGGAGAGGCGCGTGTCGTTCACGAGCGACGGTTGTACCGCCACCTCGACCGGCTCGGGCAGGTCGGTGCGGCGAAAGACGATGCCGGTGTCGGGCGCAGCCGGGTGCAGGGTGAGTTTCACCCGCTCGCCGGAATGCAGGCCAACGCCGGTTGCGCTGATCGTCTGTTTCAGCGTGCGCTGCAGGATCATGAATACATCCCTGACAAATTGATTGCGGCAATTTTATCACAGGGCTTTTCACGCCCTGATTGATTCATCCGCCGCCTTCAATAAGCAGGAACTATCAGTCAGCCTGTTTGCGCAGGAAGGCCGGAATGTCGTAGGACTCGCTTACTTCCGGATCGGAAAAGTCCGCGGACATCGGTGCACGGCGGTTGCGACCACCGCGAATCACTGCCGGGGCTTCCAGATCGGCGTAGTTCACTTCCATGGCGACATTGTCGGTGCCGGTCTTCAGCACTTTGATGTAGTCCGGGCGCTCGGTGCGGCCGGATTGCGGCTTCTGACCGAGGCCGGTGGCGATCAGCGTCACGCGGATGGTGTCTTCCGGCATGTCTTCCACTTCGGCGGTACCGAATTTCACCTGGGCATCTTCGTCGGCGTACTGACGGATGATGCTCATGATCTCGCGGTATTCGCTCATCTTCAGGCAGCCCGGGGCGGTGGAGATGTTCACCAGCACGCCACGCGCACCTTCCAGGGTAATGTTGTCCAGCAGCGGGCTGGCCACGGCCTGCTCGGCGGCCACGCGGGCGCGGTCGATGCCGGAAGCGTAGGCGGAACCCATCATGGCCAGGCCCATTTCGCCCATCACCGCGCGTACGTCGGCGAAGTCGACGTTGATCAGGCCCGGGCAGGTAATCACTTCCGAGATACCGGCCACGGCGCCCTTGAGCACGTCGTCGGCGGCGCGGAAGGCTTCGCGCATGGTGACGTCTTCACCCAGCACGGCCATCAGTTTCTCGTTCGGGATCACGATCAGCGAATCCACGTGCTTCTTCAGCAGGTCGATGCCATCGCCGGCCACGCGGGTGCGGCGGCCTTCGTGTTCGAACGGGCGGGTAACCACGCCCACGGTGAGGATGCCCAGTTCCTTGGCCACTTCGGCCACTACCGGTGCAGCGCCGGTACCGGTACCGCCGCCCATGCCGGCAGTCACGAACACCATATTGGCGCCACGCAGCATCTCGGCGATGCGTTCACGGTCTTCCAGGGCGGCGCTGCGGCCAACCTCCGGGTTGGCGCCAGCGCCCAGGCCGCGGGTCAGGTTGTTGCCCAGTTGCAGTTTCAGCGCCGATTTATTGCGCTGCAGGGCTTGTGCATCGGTATTGGCGCAGATGAATTCCACGCCGGATACCTTGCTGTCGATCATGTTGTCGATGGCGTTGCAGCCGCCACCGCCTACACCGATCACCTTGATCACTGCCGCGTTGGCAGTCTCTTGCATTACTTCGAATACCATGCCGCTCATTTTTCCTCTCCTGTAAAAAGATGAGCTATTGACGGACTACTTACCTGTGTAACGTGTACTGCTCACGACCTGCTGCGCTAGGGCGATACTGCGTCGAACCGCCCAGCTCGCCGGATCGTGGATAAACGCTTAGAAGTTGCCGGCGAACCACGCCTTCATCTTCTGGAACATCTGCCCTACGCCGGCGCCATCGGATTTGAGGCCCGCGCGGGGTTGCATCTGGTCCTTGCCGTACAGCAGGAGGCCCACGCCGGTCGAGAAGCGCGGGTTCTTCACTACTTCCGACAAGCCACCTACATACTTGGGTACGCCGATGCGCACCGGCATGTGGAACACTTCTTCCGCCAGTTCCACCATGCCCGGCATCAGGCTGGCGCCACCGGTCAGCACCATGCCGGAGGACAGCACCTCCTCGAAGCCGCTGCGGCGCAGTTCCTGCTGCACCAGCTGGAACAGCTCTTCCACCCGCGGCTCGATCACTTCGGCCAGGGTGGCGCGCGACATCTGGCGCGGCCCGCGTTCGCCCACGCCCGGCACTTCAATCATCTGCGACGGGTCGGCCAGGCCTACCAGCGCCACACCGTGCTGCATCTTGATGTCCTCGGCTTCCTTGGTCGGGGTACGCAGCGCCATGGCGATATCGTTGGTGATCTGGTCACCGGCGATGGGAATCACCGCGGTATGGCGGATGGCGCCGTTGGCGTACACCGCGATATCGGTAGTGCCACCGCCGATGTCGATCAGGCACACGCCCAGCTCGCGCTCGTCCTCGGACAGCACGGCGTTGGCCGAGGCCATCGGCTGCAGCACCAGGTCGGACACTTCCAGCCCGCAGCGGCGCACGCACTTGGCCACGTTCTGCGCGGCGGATACCGCGCCGGTGACGATGTGCACCTTGGCTTCCAGCCGCACGCCGCTCATGCCCAGCGGCTCGCGCACGCCTTCCTGGCCATCGATGCTGTATTCCTGGGTCAGGATGTGCAGCACCTGGTGATCCGGCGGAATCGACACCGCGCGCGCGGTCTCGATCACGCGGTCGATGTCCATCTGCATCACTTCGCGGTCCTTGATCGCCACCATGCCGTGCGAATTCACGCTCTTGATGTGGCTGCCGGCAATGCCGGTGAACACTTCGTTGATCTTGCAGTCGGCCATCAGCTCGGCCTCTTCCAGCGCGCGCTGGATCGCCTGCACGGTGGATTCGATATTCACCACCATGCCGCGCTTGAGGCCGCGCGAGGGCACCTGGCCCATGCCGACGATATTGATCTGGCCGTCTTCCAGCACTTCCGCCACGATCGCCACGATCTTCGACGTGCCGATGTCCAGGCCGACCAGCATGTTCTTGCTTTCCTTAGGTTTGCTCACCTGTCGCTCCAAGCTCAAAGCTTCTTTTTTCCTGCCACCGGCGGTGCCTTGAAATCAGGCATCCGCGCGGCGAATCCGTTGGGGTACCGCAAGTCCACATACGTGATGTGGTAGGGCAGCTTGGCCAGGCTCTTGGGCCAGTTCAGCACGAAGCGTCCCAGCCGTTCCATGACCGGGCCGCTACCCAGTTCCAGCGTTATCCCGTTGTCCAATTCCATCCGCCACGCCTTGCGTTCCGACAACCACAGCCGCACCGGTTGCAGATGGATCGGTGCCAGCTGCTGCCTTGCGGCCAACAGCATCTTCACCATTTCCTTTTCCGTTGCCGCCGGGCCGAACAGCACCGGCAGCGGTTGGTCGCTGGCGGCATCGAACCAGCGCGCCTCGGTGCTGATCAGCCCCGAATCGCCCCAGCGCGCCAGCGCCACGTGTTCGCTGACCGCGATGTCCAGGCGGTCCGGCCAGGTGCGGCGCACCTGCACTTCACGCACCCACGGCAGCTTCTCGAACGCCGCGCGGGTCTTGTTGATGTCCAGCGTGAAGAACGTGCCGGTCAGCTCGTTCTGCGCGATGTACTTCAACTGCACCGGCGTCACCTTGTTCACTTCCCCACCGATGTGGATCCGTTTCACCGGGAACAGCGGCGCATGAGTCAGCCAGTAGCCCCCGGCATACAGCAACATCAACAACGATGCGGTCAGCAGCAGGTTGGCCACCGCCCGCAGTACTGCATGGTTATCCCACATGAGCAGCTGCCAGCACCTTCACGCACAGATCTTCGTAAGAAAGACCCTCAACCCGTGCCGCCATCGGCACCAGGCTGTGGCTGGTCATGCCCGGATTGGTATTCACTTCCAGCAGGTAGATGCCACCCTGCTCGTCCATCAGGAAATCCACTCGCGCCCAGCCACGGCAGCCCAGTACGCGGAAGGCCTGCAGCGCCAGCTCGCGCGCACGCTGCTCCAGCTCTGGCGCAAGGCCGGACGGGCAGCGGTACACGGTGTCGTCGCGGAAGTACTTGGCCTGGTAGTCGTAGAACTCGGTGGCCGGCTCGATCTTGATGGTCGGGTAGGCCTTGTCGTCGATCACCGCACAGGTGTACTCGCCGCCGCCGATGAACTGCTCGGCGATCACGATGCTGTCGTACTTGCGTGCTTCCTCGTAGGCGGCCTTCAGCTCGCCCGCGTTTTTCACCTTGGTCACGCCGATGCTGGAGCCTTCGGTGGAAGGCTTCACGAAGATCGGCAGGCCCAGTTGCTGTTCGATGGCGGCAAAGTCGCTGTCGTCGTTCAGCAGCTCGAAGGCCGGAATCGGCAGGCCAGCGCCCTTCCACAGCAGCTTGGTGCGCCACTTGTCCATGCAGATGGCCGACGCCAGCACGCCGCAGCCGGTGTAGGGCATGCCCATGGCTTCCAGCGCGCCCTGCAGGGTGCCGTCCTCGCCGAACGGGCCATGCAGGATGTTGAACACGCGGGCGAAGCCCTGCTCCTGCAGCGCCGACAGCGGCTGTTCCGCCGGGTCGAACTTGTGCGCGTCCACGCCCTTGCTCTGCAGCGCGGCCAGCACGCCGCCGCCGCTCATCAGCGAGATCTCGCGCTCTGCCGAGCTGCCGCCCATCACTACTGCCACTTTGCCAAACTGCTTCATCTTGCTTCCTTGCTGCCGCCTGTCTTGCCTGCGGCCAACTTGCTGTTCCGTTATGCCTTGGCGGCGGCCACCAGCTTGGCCGGGATGCCGCCGATGGAGCCGGCGCCCATGGTGACCACCACGTCGCCGTCGCGTGCCATATCGCTGATGACCTGCTGCATGTCGGTGATCTGCTCGACGAACAGCGGCTCCACCTTGCCGCCCACGCGCACCGCGCGTGCCAGCGCGCGGCCGTCGGCGGCCACGATGGGCGCCTCGCCGGCGGCGTACACCTCGGCCAGCAGCAGCGTATCCACGGTGGACAGCACTTTCACGAAGTCTTCAAACAGGTCGCGGGTACGGCTGTAGCGGTGCGGCTGGAACGCCAGCACCAGGCGGCGCCCCGGGAAGGCACCGCGTACCGCGGCCAGGGTGGCGGCCATTTCCACCGGGTGGTGGCCGTAATCGTCGATCAGGGTGTAGTTGCCGCCCTCTTGCGCCGGCACCTCGCCATAGCGCTGGAAACGGCGGCCCACGCCGGCAAACTCGGCCAGGCCCTGCTGGATGGCGGCCACGTCGGCACCGCATTCCAGGCCGATGGCGGTGGCGGCCAGCGCGTTCAGTACGTTGTGGCGGCCCGGCATGTTCAGCGTCACCGCGAAACGCACGCCTTCTGCCTTCACCACCACGTCGAAATGCATGCGGCCGGCGTCGGCCACCACGTTTTCGGCGTAGATGTCGGCGCTGTCGTCCAGGCCGTAGGTGGTTACCGGTTTTTTCAGCGCCGGCACGATGCTGCGCACGTGCTCGTCATCCACGCACAGCACGGCGCGGCCGTAGAACGGCAGGCGGTGCACGAAATCGATGAACGCCTGCTTCAGCTTGTCGAAGCTGTGGTCGTAGGTGTCCATGTGGTCGGCGTCGATATTGGTGATCACCGCCATCACCGGCTGCAGGTGCAGGAAGGAGGCATCGGATTCGTCGGCCTCGGCCACCAGGTATTCGCCGCTGCCCAGGCGGGCATTGGTGCCGGCGGCGGTGAGCTTGCCGCCGATCACGAAAGTCGGGTCAAGGTTGGCCGCACCCAGCACCGAAGCGGTCAGGCTGGTGGTGGTGGTCTTGCCGTGGGTGCCGGCAATGGCGATGCCCTGCTTGAAGCGCATCAGCTCGGCCAGCATCATCGCGCGCGGAATCACCGGGATATGGCGTGCCTGTGCTTCCATCACTTCCGGGTTGTCCGCCTTCACCGCGGTGGAGGTCACCACCACGTTGGCGCCCTGGATATAAGTGGCGTCGTGGCCGAAATGAATGCGCGCGCCCTGCTCGGCAAGGCGCTTGGTGGCAGCGTTGTCGGCCATGTCGGAACCGGACACGGTGTAGCCCAGGTTCAGCAGCACCTCGGCGATGCCGCACATGCCCACGCCGCCGATGCCGACAAAGTGAATGTGTTTGACTCGATGTTTCATTGTGTCTTCTCTTGCAAGGTCCCCTGCGGGCCCCGTCCTATTCCGTATCCGCCAGAGCCTGGCACAGCCCGGCCACCCTGGCCGCCGCTGCCGGCTTGGCCAGCGCGCGGGCTTTCTGCGCCATCTGCTGCAGCTGCGGCCGGCTCAGGTCGGCCAGCAGCGCAGCCAGTTGCTGCGGGTTCATTTCGTTCTGCGGCAGGTGGATGGCGGCGCCACCGGCTGCCATCCATGCTGCGTTGTCGCGCTGGTGCGAAGTGGTGGACACCACCAGCGGCACCAGGATGCTGGGCACGCCGGCAGCGCACAGTTCGCTGACGGTGATCGCGCCGGCACGGCACAGGATCACGTCACACTCGGCCAGCAGCGCGGCCATATTGTCGATGAAGGGCAGCAGCGTCACGTCGCTGCCCGGCTTCAGCCCGGCAGCGGCATACGCCTGCTGCACGGCCACAAAATTCTTCTCGCCGGTCTGGTGCGTCAGCAGCGGCCGCGACTCGGCCGGCATCAGCGCCAGTGCCTGCGGCAGGGTGTCGTTCAACACCTTTGCACCCAGGCTGCCGCCTACCACCAGCACGCGCAGCGGGCCGCTGCGGCCGGCAAAACGCTGTGCCGGCGCCGGCATGTTCTCGATCTCGGCACGTACCGGGTTGCCGGTCACCACCGCCTTCTTCAGCTTGGCGGCATCGCCGTCGAAGCCGCAGGCCAGGTGGTCGGCAAACGGCAGCAGCGCCTTGTTGCTCAGCAGCAGGCCGGCGTCGGCGTTCACCATCACCAGCGGTTTCCACAGCAGCGCGGCGGCCAGACCGGTGGGCAGGCAGACATAGCCGCCCATGCCCAGCACCACGTCCGGCCGGTGGCGGAACATCAGGCGCATGCTTTGCACGAAGGCCACGCCCAGCTGCAGCACGCCCTTGAGCGAACCGAACAGCCCCTTGCCGCGCACGCCGTGAAACGGCAGGCGCACCAGCGGGAAGCCGGTAGGCGGCACCAGCTTGTTTTCCATACCGCGCTCGGTACCGACCCACACCACGTCCCAGCCACGGTTCTGCAGCTCGCGTGCCACCGCGATGCCGGGGACGATGTGTCCACCCGTGCCTGCTGCCATCACCATGACCGTACGCTTTGTCATCTTTACCTTCTCTGCCTTGTGTCTGCCTGCGGCCAACGTTGGCCGCGAGGTACATTGTTAAAACCCAAAACCTGTTTTTCCTGCGCCGCTGCGCGGCTTGCTACCTTGCGGCAGCCTGATGAGCGGCTTCAAACCTTGAAACCCCGCATGAGGCGTCGATTTTCATAATCCACTCGCAGCAGTACTGCCAGCGAGGCCAGGTTGCACAGCATGGCCGAGCCGCCGAAGGACATCAGCGGCAGGGTCAGGCCCTTAGTCGGCAGCAAACCCATGTTCACGCCAACGTTGAAGAAGGTCTGGATGCCCAGCCAGATGCCGATACCCTGCGCCACCAGCGCCTGGTAATAGCGCTCCAGCTTTTTCGCTTCCACACCGATGTGGAAGGCGCGGCGCACGATCCAGGCATACAGGCCCAGCACCACGCAGATGCCGATGAAACCGAATTCTTCCGAGATCACCGCCATGATGAAGTCGGTGTGCGCCTCCGGCAGGTAGAACAGCTTTTCCACGCTGCCGCCAAGCCCCACGCCATACCATTCGCCGCGGCCGATGGCGATCAGCGAGTGGCTCAGCTGGTAGCCCTTGCCGTACGGGTCGTCCCACGGGTCGAGGAAGCCCAGCACCCGCTTCAGGCGGTACGGCGAGGTAATGATCAGCACCGCAATCGCCACCACCGCCATGGCGGCGAGGCCGGCGAAGATGCGCAGGTTGATGCCGCCCAGGAACACGATGCCCATGGTGATGCTCATCACCACCATCAGCGCGCCGAAGTCCGGCTCCAGCAGCAGCAGCAGCGCCACAAACACGATGGCGATCAGGATAGGCAGGAAGCCCTGGCGGAAGCTGTGCAGCTTGGCCGCCTTGCGCACGGTGTAGTCGGCGGCGTAGATCGATGCGGCCAGCTTCATGACTTCCGACGGCTGCAGGTTCAGCACCAGCAGGTTGATCCAGCGCCGCGAGCCGTTCACCACCTTGCCGATGCCGGGCACCAGCACCAGCAACAACAGGAAGCCGGCGAACAGGAAGAACTTGCCGGCGTACTGCTGCCACCACGCGGTGGGAATCTGGAATGTCATCCACGCGCCCGCCAGGCCGATGGTCATGAAGATCATGTGGCGGAACAGGTAGAAGTAGCGGTTGTTGGTGGCCGGGTCGGCCTCGGCATAAGCAATCGATGCCGAGTACACCATCACCAGGCTGATGGACAGCAGCAGCGCAATCGCCCACATCAGCCCTTCGTCGAGCGCGGTGATGGCGGTTACGGTGTTGCGCTGGCCGAGGCTGATCATCAGTGCTGCTCCCCGGCGCGAATTGCCGCCACGGTGTCGATGAACACCTGGGCGCGATGCGCGTAGTTCTTGAACATGTCCAGGCTGGCGCAGGCCGGCGACAGCAGCACCACGTCACCGCTTTGCGCCAGCTTGGCGGCGCTGCGGGTGGCTTCTTCCAGCGTGGCGCAGTCGGACAGCGGCACGCCGCTGCCGGCCAGCGCGGCGCGGATGGCCGGCGCGTCGCGGCCGATCAGCACCACGGCGCGGGCGATGCGCGCGCAGGCTGCTGCCAGCGGGGTGAAGTCCTGGCCCTTGCCGTCGCCGCCGGCGATCAGCACCACCTTGCGGGTCATGCCGTTCAGTGCCGCCTCGGTGGCGCCGACATTGGTGCCCTTGGAGTCGTCGATGAACATCACGCCGCCGAATTCGTCCACGCATTCCACGCGGTGCGCCAGGCCACGGAAGGTTTTCAGCGCCGGCAGCAGCTGTGCGCGCTCGATACCGATGGCCTCGCACAGCGCCAGTGCCGCCAGGGCGTTGGCCGCATTGTGCAGGCCCTGCAGCTGCATGTCGGCGCAGTCGAACACCGGCGCACCGCCGATGGCGAGCTGGTAGCGGCCAGCCGCCTGCTGCAGCGCGTAATCGGCCAGTTCACGCAGCGAGAACCAGCGCAGCGGGCGGCCGGGGCGCACCATGGCGCGGCAGAACACGTCGTCGCGGTTCAGCACCTGCACGCCGTTGCCACTGAAAATGGCAGTCTTGCTGTGCGCGTAGTCCAGCAGGTCGTTGTAACGGTCGAGGTGGTCCTCGGAAATATTCAGCACGGTGGCGGCATCGGCAGCCAGGCTGGTAGTGGTGTCCAACTGGAAGCTGGACAGCTCGATCACCCACACATCCGGCTGCTTGCCGGCGGCTTCGCGCTCGGCCAGGGCGCTGAGCACCGGCAGGCCGATGTTGCCGCACACCATGGTGTCCAGCCCGGCGCTGGCGCACAGGTGGCCCACCAGGCTGGTAACGGTGCTCTTGCCGTTGGAGCCGGTGATGGCGATGACCTTGCTGCCCTGGCCGGCAATCGCGCGGCAGAACAGCTCCACGTCGCCCACCACCTCGCTGCCGCGGGCGGCAAAAGCGGCGATGGCCGGGGTACGGTTGCTGACGCCCGGGCTCACCATCAGCATGTCGGCGTCGGCGAAAGTGGCATCGCTGAAAGCGCCCAGACGCAGCTGCACGCCCAACTCGGCGGACACGTTGGCCGCATTGGCCGGCTGTTCGCGGCTGTCGGCGATGGTGACGCGCGCACCATGCGCCAGCAGCCAGCGCGCGGCGGAAACGCCGGTGTCGCCCAGGCCGATGACGATGATGTGGCGGTTGTCGAAGCGCATCACGTAGTCCTTAACGCAGTTTCAGGGTGGCGAGGCCGGCCAGCACCAGCATCATGGTCACGATCCAGAAGCGCACCACCACCTGGGTTTCCTTCCAGCCCTTCAGTTCGTAGTGGTGATGCAGCGGCGCCATGCGGAACACGCGCTTGCCGGTGAGCTTGAACGAGCCCACCTGGATCATCACCGACAGTGCCTCGGTCACGAACAGTCCGCCCATGATCAGCAGCACGATCTCCTGGCGCACGATCACCGCCACGGTGCCCAGTGCGGCGCCCAGCGCCAGCGCGCCCACGTCGCCCATGAACACCTGCGCCGGGTAGGCGTTGAACCACAGGAAGCCCAGACAAGCGCCGCAGATGGCGGCACAGAACACCACCACTTCATGCGCACCCGGCACGAAGGGCATGCCCAGGTATTTGGAGAACACCGCGTGGCCGGCCACGTAGGCGAAAATCGACAGGCCAGCGGCCACCAGCACCACCGGCAGCGCCGCCAGGCCATCCAGACCGTCGGTGAGGTTCACCGAGTTGGAGGTACCGACAATCACGAAGTAGGTCAGGATGCAGAAGCCGATGCCGCCCAGCGGGTACACGATGTTCTTGAAGAACGGCACGATGAATTCGGTGGAAGCCGGCAGCTTGGCGGTGGTGAGCAGGAACACGCCGGCGGCGATGGCGATGCTGGATTGCCAGATCATCTTGAAGCGGGCGGAGACGCCTTTCGGGTCCTTGTACACCACCTTGCGCCAGTCGTCGTAGAAGCCCAGCGCGCCGGTACCCAGCGTCACCAGCAACAGGATCCACACGTAGAGATTGGACAGGTCGGCCCACATCAGGGTGGTCACGGTGATGGCCAGCAGGATCAGCGTGCCGCCCATGGTCGGGGTGCCGCTTTTCACCAGGTGGGTCTGCGGGCCATCGCTGCGCACTGCCTGGCCGACTTTCAGCTCGGTGAGCTTGGCGATCACCCACGGCCCCATCCACAGCGAGATGACCAGCGACGTCAGCGCCGCCATCACCGCACGCAGGGTGACGTAGTTCAGTACATTGAATGCGCGGATGTGTTCGCGCAGCAGATCGGCCAGCAATAGCAGCACGTTTAGCCCTTCCCGTGTTCTTGTTGTTGTGTCTGCAGGTGTTCCACCACCCGCTCCATGCGCATGAAGCGCGAACCCTTCACCAGCACCGTGCTGGTGGCGGAAACCTGCTGATCCAGCACGGCGAGCAGCGCCGGCAGATCGTCGAAATACTGTGCGCCGGCACCGTAGGCGTTGGCCGCATGGCGGCTCAGCTCGCCCAGGCACAGCAGCTGTTCGATGCCGCGCGCGCGGGCATGGGCGCCCACCTCGGCATGCAGCGCCGCAGCGCCCTCACCCAGCTCGCCGATCTGCCCCATCACGAAGATGCGCGGCGCCGGGTAGGCGGCCAGCACATCGATGCCGGCCTTCATCGAATCCGGGTTGGCGTTGTAGGTGTCGTCGATCAGCGTGGCGCCGCAGGCGGCGCGCTTGAGCTGCTGACGACCCTTCACGCCGCCAAAGGCAGCCAGGCCGGCGGCAATGGCGGCCAGCGGCAGTTCCAGCGCCAGCGCTACCGCGGCGGCGGCCAGCGCATTGCGCACATTGTGCTCGCCGGCGGCCGGCAGGCTGATCGCCTGTTCGCCGGCGGCGCATACCAGGGTGAAGCGGCTGCCTTCCGGCTGCAGCGCGATGTCACGCGCGCTCACGTCGGCGGCGTTCAGGCCGAAACGCAGCTGGCGATGGCCGGCAGCGGCGGCGGCAAACACCGGCAGTTGTTCGTCGTCGGCATTGATGATGGCCACGCCGTCAGCGGTGAGGCCTTCGAAGATCTCGCTCTTGGCGCGGGCGATGTCGGCGGTGTCGGCAAAGTGGCCGGCATGGGCGCGCAGCGCATTGTTGACCAGCGCCACCTGCGGGCGGGTCAGCCCGCTCAGGTAGCGGATCTCGCCGTGATGGTTCATGCCCATCTCGATCACCGCGTAACGGTGCGCCGGAGTCAGCGCCAGCAGCGTCAGCGGCAGGCCGATATCGTTGTTGAAGTTGCCGGCGGTGGCATGCACCGCGGCGTCACCGGCGTGGGCGCGCAGGATGGCGGCCACCATTTCCTTGACCGTGGTCTTGCCGTTGGAGCCGGTGATGCCGATGCGCTGCACATTCAGGCGCGCGCACCAGTCTGCGGCCAACGTGCCCAGCGCCAGGCGCGGGTCGTCGACGCGGATCAGGCTGCCGCCAGCGGCGGCGAAGTCGCGGCGCACCAGGGCGAAGGCGCCCTTGGCCAGCACGTCCGCCACGAAGTCATGGGCGTCGAAGTTGTCGCCCTTCAGTGCCACGAACAGATCGCCGGCCTGCACCGCGCGGCTGTCAGTCACCACGCGCTGGAAGCGGGCGTCGCTGCCGGCAAGTGTGCCGGACAGGATGCGGGCGGCCTCACTCAGCATCAGCATGCGCGGCCCCCCAGGCGGTGAGTGCGTCTTCGGCAACGCGGAAATCGGAGAACGGGTGCTTCACCCCGGCGATATCCTGGTATTCCTCGTGGCCCTTGCCGGCGATCAGGATCACGTCGCCGACGCGCGCCTGCAGCACCGCCCAGTGGATGGCGGCGGCACGGTCGATTTCGACATGGCCCGGCGCCTGCATGCCGGCCAGAATGCCGTTGATGATGGCCTGCGGGTCTTCGCTGCGCGGGTTGTCGCTGGTCACCACCGCCACGTCGGCGATGCGCTCGGCGATGCCGCCCATGATCGGGCGCTTGCCGGTGTCGCGGTCGCCGCCGCAGCCGAATACGCAGAACAGCTTGCCACCGGCCGGACGGATCTCGGCCAGGGTGGCCAGCGCCTTGTCCAGCGCGTCCGGGGTGTGGGCGTAGTCCACCACCACCAGCGGCTCCAGGCTGCTGCCGATGCGCTGCATGCGACCGCGCGCCGGCTGGATCTTGCCCAGCACGCGGGCGGCGGCTTCCAGTGCAACGCCGTTGGCACACAGCACCGCCAGGCAGGCCAGCATATTGGCGGCATTGAAGCGCCCCAGCAGCGGGCTCTTGATCTCGGCATCGCCCCACGGCGTGGTAACGGTGAGCTGCAAGCCATCAAGGTTGGCCGCAAGGCTCAGCGGGCGCACATCGCCCTGCTCCAGGCCGTAGCTGATGACGCGGGTCTTGCTGCTGTCGATGCCGGCGGCCAGGGTGCGGCCGAAGGCGTCGTCGGCGTTGATGACCGCGTGCTGCAGACCTTCCCAGTGGAACAGCTTGGCCTTGGAGGCACCGTACTGCTCCATGCTGCCGTGATAGTCCAGGTGGTCGCGGGTGAGGTTGGTGAACACCGCGGTGCGGAATGCCACGCCGTTGACGCGGAACTGGTCCAGGCCGTGGCTGGAGACTTCCATGCTCACCACGCTGGCGCCTTGGCGACGGTATTCCGCCAGTTTCTGCTGCACGGTGATCGGGTCCGGCGTGGTGTGGGTGGTCTGGGTCAGTTCGCCGTAGAAGCCGTTGCCCACGGTGCCGATCAGCGCCGCCTTCTCGCCCAGCAGCGCATAAGCCTGCGCCAGCCAGTGCGAGATCGAGGTCTTGCCATTGGTGCCGGTGATGCCGATTACCGCCATGTCGCGGCTGGGCTGGCCGTAGATATGGGCGGCCACGATGCCGGCGTTGGCGCGCAGATTGGCCACCGGCAGGTTGGGTACCTGCCAGGCCGGGTTCCAGGCAAAACCGTCGGCGTCGTCCCACAGCACCGCGGCGGCGCCTTTTTCCAGCGCGGCGGCGATGAAGTCGCGACCGTCGGTGAACTCGCCGCGACAGGCCAGGAACAGGTCGCCCGGCAGCACGCGGCGGCTGTCGGTTTCAACGCGGCTCACGGCTACGCCAAGACCCTGCAGCACGGCAGGGTCCCAGGTCGGCAGGTCGATCAGCGTGGTTTTCATGTTTCTTCCCGCACTTCCGAAATCTGTTGTTCCGGAATCAGTTTGTTGTTGGAGGGAGCATCTGGCTCTACCCCCATAATCCGCAGGCTGCCGGCCATGATGTTGGAGAAGGCCGGGCCGGACACCGTGCCGCCGTAGTAGCCGCCGATGCTTGGTTCATCGATCATCACTGCCACGATCAGGCGCGGACGGGTGGCCGGCGCAAAGCCGACGAACAGACCCACGTGCTTGTCCTGCGCGTAGTGGCCGCCCACCAGCTTGCGCGCGGTACCGGACTTGCCGGCCACGTGGTAGCCCAGCACCTGGGCGCGCACCGCGGTGCCGCCTTCCTCGGTAACCGAGATCATCATCTGGCGCATGGTCTTGGCGGTATCCGGTTTCACGATCTGGCGGCCCGGATTGGCCACCGCCAGCTTGGTGAACGACAGCGGCAGCAGCGCACCCTCGTGGGTGAAGATGGTGTAGGCGCGCGCCAGCTGCAGCAGGCTTACGTTCACGCCATAGCCGAAGGACATGGTGGCCTGTTCGATCGGGCGCCAGGTCTGCCAGTCACGCAGGCGACCACTGGTTTCGCCGGGAAAGCCGGACTGCGGGCTCTGGCCGAAACCACTTTGGCGGTAGAAAGTCCACATTTGTTCCGGGCTGAACATCGCGGCGATCTTGGACGCGCCGACGTTGGAGGACTTCTGGATGATGCCGGTCACGGTCAGCGTCGGGTTCGGGTGCGAATCGCGCACGGTGGCCGGGCCGATCATGTACGGGCGGGTGTCGAACACCGTGTTCGCGGTGACCTTGCCGGCATCGATGGCCATGGCCACGGTGAACGGCTTCATGGTGGAGCCGGGCTCGAACATGTCGACAATGGCGCGGTTGCGGCGCATTTCCGGCTCCAGCACCGCGCGGTTGTTCGGGTTGTACGACGGGCTGTTGGCCAGCGCCAGTACTTCGCCGGTCTGCGCGTCCAGTACCACCACGCCGCCGGCCTTGGCCTTGAACTGCTCGGTGGCGGCGGTGATTTCACGGTAGGCCAGGTACTGGATGCGTTTGTCGATGGACAGCGTCAGGGTCTGGCCGTCGCGCGGCGGGTCGATGGCGGCCACGTCCTCGATGATGTGGCCACGGCGATCCTTGATCACGGTGCGGCTGCCCGGCTTGCCGGCCAGCATCTTCTCGCGGGTCAGCTCCAGGCCTTCCTGGCCCTTGCCGTCCACGCCGGTGAAGCCCAGCACGTGCGACAGCATCTCGCCGGCCGGGTAGTAGCGGCGGTATTCCTGCTGCTTGGCAATGCCCGGGATGCCCAGCGCCATCACCTGCTGCGCCAGTTGCGGGCTGATCTGCCGCTTCAGGTAGACGAATTCGCGCTTGTTGTCGCCCAGCTTCTGCTGCAGCTCGTCCTGCGGCATTTCCAGCAGGCGCGACAATGCGGCCAACTTGTCGGCCGGTACCGGGCTCATGTCCACCGGGCTGGCCCAGATCGACTGCACCGGGGTGCTGATCGCCAGCGGCTCGCCGCTGCGGTCGGTAATCACGCCGCGGTTGGCTTCCAGCACCATGGTGCGGCGGAAGCGGGCATCGCCCTGGTTGACCAGAAAATCCTGCTGCACTACCTGCAGGTAGATGGCGCGCGACAGCAGCGCCAGCAGCAGCAGTGCCAGCACGCCCTGCACCACGGCCACGCGGCCCGGCGCCAGGCGCATGTGCGGCTTGACGGTATTGCGGATCGGCGGCGAGTACACGCGGGTCATCGCACGCCCTCCGGGGTGATCACGAACACCTGGCGCTGGCTCGGGGTGAGCATGCCCAGGCGGGCGGATGCGGCCTTCTCGATCAGCGCGTGCGCGCCCCAGGTGCTCTGCTCCAGCAGCAGCTGGCCGTACTCCACGTCCAGCTGGCGCGACAGCTTCTGCTGTTTTTCCAGCTCGTTGTACAGGCGGCGCGACAGGTGCTGCGACGTCACCACCGACATCGCACAGCCGATGACGGCCAGTAGCAGGAAGGCATTGAGCTTGTTGAGGCTCACGCTACCCCCTTCCACTCGCCGCCGGTACGCTCGGCAGTGCGCATGATGGCGCTGCGGGCACGCGGGTTGGCCGCAACTTCCTCGTCACCGGGGCGCAGCGCCTTGCCTACCGCGCGGATCGGCGCTTCGGCGATATCGGCGGCGCGCACCGGCACCCAGGACGGCAGGCGGTCGGTGGTGCTGGCTTCGCGAATGAAGTTCTTGACGATGCGGTCTTCCAGCGAGTGGAAGCTGATCACCGCCAGGCGGCCGCCCAGCTTCAGCCGGCCCACTACCTGCGGCAGCACTGCCTTCAGTTCGTCCAGTTCGCGGTTGATGAAAATCCTTATCGCCTGGAAGGTTCGCGTCGCGGGGTCCTGACCCGGTTCCCGAGTGCGGACGTTCTTCCCAACGAGCAAGGCGAGCTCACGCGTCGTTTCGAGGGGACGCTCAGCCCTTTGCGCAACAATGGCTGCTGCGATCTTGCGAGCAAACCGCTCTTCACCATAAGTCTTGATTACCTCTGCAATGTCGGCCTCGGCGGCAGTCGCCAGCCATTCGGCGGCAGTGATGCCGCGGGTGGTATCCATGCGCATGTCCAGCGGCGCATCGAAACGGAAGCTGAAGCCGCGGCGACCATCGTCGATCTGCGGCGAGGAGATGCCCAGATCCATCAGCACGCCATCCACCTCGGCCACGCCCAGGGCGGTCAGCTCGGCGGTGAAGGTTTCAAAACCGTTGTGCACGATGGTAAAGCGCGCGTCCTGCGCGGCCAGCGCGGTGGCCACGGCGATGGCTTCCGGATCCTTGTCGAAGGCAATCAGCCGGCCCTGCGGCCCCAGTTGGGACAGGATCAGCCGGCTGTGACCGCCGCGCCCGAAGGTGCAGTCGACATAAACGCCATCCGGACGAATGGCGAGGGCCGCAACGGCCTCGTCGAGCAGCACCGTGCGGTGAACGTAAACGGCGTCGGTCAAAGCGTGAAATCTCCAAGGTGCTGCGCAAGGTCAGCAGGATCAATGTCGAGTGCCGCACTGGTCTGGTCGTCCCAGCCGGCGGCATCCCACAGTTCAAAGCGGTTCCCCATCCCCACCAGTGCCACGTCCTTGTCGAGCCCGGTCAGCTCGCGCAGCCGCGAAGGCAGCAGGATGCGGCCGGCGGCGTCCATTTCCAGCGTTTCGGCGTGTCCAAGCACCAGACGCTGATAGCGCTTCAGCGTGGGGTTGCCACTGGGCAGGGCAAGCAGGCGCTGTTCGACGGGTTTCCAGTTGGGTTCGGGGTAGATCAGCAGGTGATCGGAGGATTCGAGGGTAACAACCAGCTTGTGGCCAAACGCGGACAGCAGTGTCTCCCGGTGCCGGGCCGGAATGGCCAGACGCCCCTTGGCATCAAGAGAGACAAGACTTACGCCGCCGATCATTTTGCTTGGACACTTCGCCGAAAAGTTAGGGGCCGTCGCCCCACAATTACCCACTTCACCCCACTTTTCGCCACTATAGGGAAACGGCAGTACCCGGTCAACATCAAAAAGAGCCAATTCGCCTTTGGCGACAATGACTTACCGGAATGCAAAGAATGAGAAATCAAGACAAATCAGCGGCTTACAGAAACAACCAGAGAACGGGTGTGAAATCATGCCGTTGACAAGATCAACCACAACCGAAAAGACGACGGCGCACCGCCTGGGTGCGCCGCCGGAGGATAGTTCAGCCTGCTATCAAGCCAGTTTCTGCTTCAGGATTTCCTGCACCTGGGCCGGATTGGCCTTGCCCTTGGATGCCTTCATCACCTGGCCAGCCAGCGCGTTGAGCGCCTTTTCCTTGCCGGCGCGGAACTCTTCCACCGCCTTGGGGTTGGCCGCAATGGCTTCTTCCACCATCTTTTCGATGGCACCGACATCGGACACCTGCTTGAGGCCATCACGCTCGATGACCGCGTCGGCTGTGAGATCGCTGTCCCACAGCGCATCGAACACCTGCTTGGCGAGCTTGTTGGACAGCGTGCCGTCGGCCACGCGCACCACCAGGCCAGCCAGGCGCTCGGCGGAAATCGGGCAGGCCGCCACATCCAGACCATCGCGATTCAGCCGCGCGGCCACTTCGCCGTTGATCCAGTTGGCGGCCAGCTTGCCCTGACCGGTGGCAGTGGCCACCGCTTCGAAGTACTGCGCCAGCGCCAGGCTGGAAGTCAGCAGCGCGGCATCATAGGCGGACAGGCCGAATGCCTCGGCAAAGCGCGCCTTCATCTGCCCTGGCAGTTCCGGCATTTCGCCGCGGGTACGGGCGATCTGTTCGTCGCTGATGCGCACCGGCAGCAGGTCCGGATCCGGGAAGTAGCGGTAGTCGTGCGCATCTTCCTTGCTGCGCATCATGCGGGTTTCGCCGCTGTCCGGGTCGAACAGCACGGTGGCCTGCTGGATCTTGCCACCGTCTTCGATGGTATCGATCTGCCACTGGATCTCGTACTTGATCGCCTGCTCCAGGAAACGGAAGGAGTTCAGGTTCTTGATCTCGCGGCGGGTGCCGAACTCGGCCTGGCCGAACGGACGCACCGACACGTTGGCATCCACGCGGAAGCTGCCTTCCTGCATATTGCCGTCGCAGATGCCCAGCCAGGTCACCAGGGTGTGCAGCGTCTTGGCGTAGGCCACCGCTTCTTCCGGCGAGCGCATGTCCGGCTCGGACACCACCTCCAGCAGCGGGGTGCCGGCGCGGTTCAGGTCGATGCCGGTCATGCCGTGGAAGTCTTCGTGCAGCGATTTGCCGGCATCTTCTTCCATGTGCGCACGGGTAACGCGAATCACCTTTTCCTCGTCACCAACAAGGATCGCCAGCCGGCCGTGCTCGACAATCGGCAGCTCCATCTGGCTGATCTGGTAGCCCTTGGGCAGGTCGGGGTAGAAGTAGTTTTTGCGCGCAAACACGTTCTTCTGGTTGATGGTGGCGTCCAGCGCCAGCCCCAGGCGGATGGCCTTGTCCACCACCGCCTTGTTCATCACCGGCAGCACGCCCGGCAGCGCCAGCTCCACCAGCGATGCCTGGGTGTTCGGCTCGGCGCCGAAGGCAGTGCTGGCACCGGAGAAAATCTTGGAAGCGGTGTTGAGCTGCACGTGCACCTCAAGACCGATAACGACTTCCCATTTCATGATTGGAAAATCCTTTTTCTGTTCAGAAGGTTGGCCGCATGCGGCCAACCTTTACATTAATCGCGATTAGCGCGTGTTCACGATCTCGCGAGCTAGAGCGAGACAAGGCGAAAACGGCTGAGGAAGCGGAGTTGACATGGCGTCAATGAGCATTCCGAAGATGCCCTCACCGTGCCACCCCTCACGACGCGCAGCAGATCGTGAACAGGCGTTTACAGCGCCGGAGCGCGGTTATGCCAGTCTGTCGCCTGCTGGAACTGGTGCGCCACGTTCAGCATGCGCGCCTCGCCAAAGTAGTTGCCGATGATCTGCAGACCCACCGGGCGGCCGTTGTCGCTGAAGCCGGCCGGTACGCTCATTGCCGGCAGGCCGGCCAGGTTCACCGACAGGGTGTAGATGTCCGACAGGTACATCTGCACCGGGTCGCCGGATTTCTCGCCCAGGTTGAAAGCGGCGGTAGGCGCCACCGGGCCCAGGATCACGTCGCAGCTGGCGAAGGCGGCCTTGAAGTCCTCGGCGATCAGGCGGCGGATCTTCTGCGCCTTGATGTAGTAGGCGTCGTAGTAGCCGTGGCTCAGTACATAGGTGCCCACCATGATGCGGCGCTTCACCTCGCTGCCGAAACCTTCGGCGCGGGTCTTCTCGTACATGTCCACCAGGTCCTTGTACTCGCTGGCGCGGTGGCCGTAGCGCACACCGTCGAAGCGCGACAGGTTGGCGGAGGCTTCCGCCGGGGCGATCACGTAGTAGGCCGGGATCGACAGCTGGGTGTTGGGCAGACTCACTTCCACCACCTCGGCGCCCAGCTTCTTCAGCTCGGCCACGGCGCCGTCGATGATGCGGCCAACGTCGCCAGCCAGGCCGGCGGCGAAGTATTCACGCGGCAGGCCGACGCGCAGGCCGGCCAGCGGCTGCGCCAGCTCGCGGCTGTAGTCTTCCTTGGCGCGTTCCAGGCTGGTGGAGTCGCGCTCGTCGAAACCGGCCATCACGTTCAGCATCAGCGCGCAGTCCTCGGCGGTCTGCGCCATCACCCCGCCCTGATCCAGCGAGCTGGCGTAGGCCACCATGCCGAAGCGCGATACCACGCCGTAGGTGGGCTTGATGCCGGTCACGCCGCAGTGGCTGGCCGGCTGGCGGATGGAGCCGCCGGTATCGGTGGCGGTGGCCACCGGCGCCAGGCGCGCGGCAACGGCCGCAGCGGAACCGCCGGAGGAGCCGCCGGGAATGGCGTTCAGGTCCCACGGGTTCTTCACCGCGCCGTAGAAGCTGTTCTCGTTGGAGGAGCCCATGGCGAACTCGTCCATATTGGCGCGGCCCAGCGTCACCAGGCCGGCGGCCTGGCACTGCTCGATCACGTGCGCGCTGTACGGCGAGATGAAGTTGTCCAGCATCTTCGAGCCGCAGCTGGTCTTCCAGCCCTGCTGGCAGAAGATGTCCTTGTGCGCGATGGGCACGCCGGTGAGTGCACCGGCTGTGCCGGCGGCGCGGCGCGCATCGGCGGCGGCGGCCTCGGCCAGCGACTTGGCGCGGTCGACGGTGATGAAGGCGTTCAGCTGCGGGTTGAGTGCATCGATACGGTCGAGATAGGCGGTTGCCAGCTCGACGGCGCTCAACTGGCCGGCGGCCAGTTGCGCGGAAAGCTGTTTCAGCGTGGCGTTAATCATTGTGTGTTGATTTCCGTCCGGAATGACATAAGCGCATGGCTGCCGCCATGCAGAACGGCCAGGGCTGGCCGCGTTATTCGATTACCTTGGGCACCAGGAACAGGCCCTTTTCCACCTGCGGCGCCACCGCCTGGCAGGCGTCGCGGCGATCAGGCTCGGTCACCGCGTCCTCGCGCAGGCGCAGGCTGACATCCTGCGGATGCGCCATCGGCTCGATACCGTCGGTATTGACGGCCTGCATCTGTTCGATCAGGCCCAGAATATTGTTCAGCTGCGTGCCGACAGCCTCGATTTCGGCGTCGGTTACGGCGATGCGGGACAGGCGCGCGATTCGCGCAACATCCTCATGAGTCAGCGACATGACACCCTCGTCAAAACCTTTAATAATTCAAGCTTTGTAGGGTATCATAACTGGTTTGATTCACCCAAGAATACCGGCCGTTGCGCAGGCTAGCCGGGCGGGTTTCGCAAGCTTCACGGCTGTTGAACCTTATCGCCTGCAAAATGACCAATACCGCCACCGGGTCCAGGCGCCAGTTGTGCCGGCACCCACCAAACATTCAATTCAGGATCGCCACATGTTTCGTTCGCTCACCGGCTACTTTTCCAACGATCTGGCCATCGACCTTGGCACGGCCAACACCCTGATCTACATGCGCGGCAAAGGCATCGTGCTCGACGAGCCTTCGGTAGTGGCCATTCACAACGATGCGCCCACCAACAAGAAATCCATCCTGGCCGTGGGCCTGGAAGCCAAGCGCATGCTGGGCCGTACCCCGGGCAGCATCCAGGCGATCCGCCCGATGAAGGACGGCGTGATCGCCGACTTCACCGTGACCGAACAGATGCTCAAGCAGTTCATCAAGAAAGTCACCCCGAACCGCTTCTTCGCCGCCAGCCCGCGCATCGTGATCTGCGTACCGTGCGGCTCCACCCAGGTGGAACGCCGTGCGATCAAGGATTCCGCGCTGGCCGCCGGTGCGCGCCGCGTCGAGCTGATCGAAGAACCGATGGCTGCCGCCATCGGTGCCGGCCTGCCGGTGGAAGACCCGACCGGTTCCATGGTGGTGGACATCGGTGGCGGCACCACCGAGGTGGGCGTGATCTCGCTGGGCGGCGTGGTGTACTCCAATTCGGTACGCGTGGGTGGCGACAAGTTTGATGAAGCCATCATCAACTACATCCGCCGCAACTACGGCATGCTGATCGGCGAAACCACCGCCGAGGAAATCAAGAAAACCATCGGCTCCGCCTTCCCGGGCACCGAGGTGAAGGAAATGGAAGTGAAGGGCCGCAACCTGGCCGAAGGCATTCCGCGCGCCTTCACCGTTTCCAGCAACGAAATCCTGGAAGCGCTGACCGAACCGCTGAACCAGATCGTGTCCGCGGTGAAGATCGCCCTGGAACAGACCCCGCCGGAACTGGGCGCCGATATCGCCGACAAGGGCATGGTGCTGACCGGCGGTGGCGCGCTGCTGAAAGACATCGACCGCCTGCTGGCCGAAGAGACCGGCCTGCCGGTATTCGTGGCCGAAGAACCGCTGACCTGCGTGGTACGCGGCTCCGGCAAGGCGCTGGACAAGATGGACAAGGTTGGCACCATCTTCACCAACGTACCTTAATCGCCCCTTCCGATGAGGCACCGCCCGGCCACGGGCGGTGCGTGGCTGCATGAACTTCGCCAATACCCCGAGCTTCGCCAACCAGGGCCTGAGCCCTGCCGGGCGCCTGACGCTTTGCGTGCTCGCTTCCATCGCCCTGTTGATCGGCGACAGCCATTTCGGCCTGATGGATCGCGCGCGCAATGCCATTTCGGTATTGCTGTACCCGGTGCAGCGCGCCGCCAACCTGCCGTTGGCGGCCGGCCGGCACATCGGGGACTTCTTCGTGACCCAGGCCGAGCTGAAACAGGACAACGACCGCCTGCGCAGCGTGGAGCTGGCGCAGTCCGGCCGCCTGATGCGGCTGCAGTCGCTGGAACGCGAACTGGCCCAGCTCAAGGCGCTGAACCAGCTCAAGGTTGGCCGCAGCGAAGGCGGCCAGCTGGCCGAGGTGCTGTACACCGCGCGTGACCCGTTCAGCTACAAGATCATCATCGACAAGGGGCAGGATGCCGGCGTCAAGGCCGGGCTGCCGGTGATCGATGAAATCGGCCTGATCGGCCAGGTTACCCGCGTGCAGCCGCTGACCTCCGAGATCACGCTGATCGTCAACAAGAACGAGATGGTGCCGGTGATGAACCTGCGCACCAGCCAGCGCACCCTGCTGTACGGCTACGGTGGCGGCATCGAGGTGCGCTACCTGTCGGCCTCGTCCGACATCCGCCCCGGCGACGAGCTGGTAACCTCCGGCCTCGACGGCATGTACCAGGCCGGCATCCCGGTGGCGCGCGTCACCCACGTGGACCGCCCGGCCGGCGCCGCCTTTGCCCGCGTGCTGTGCCAGAGCCTGGCCGGCGTGCAGTCCAGCCGCTACGTGATGGTGATGCCGGAACAACCGCTGCGCCCGCCACAGCCGGCCCCGCTGCCGGAACCGGCCAGCAAGAAGAAGAAACCCAGCAATGAAGACGATGCAGGCTAGACCATGAGCTACGAACGACCGCAGGCACTGCTCAAGCCGATCCGTCGCCGCTTCATCACGCTGACCTTTGCCATTGCCCTGCTGCTGGAACTGATGCCGCTGCCGGTGGGCTCTACCCGCTGGCTGCCGGACTTCGTTGCCATGCTGATCCTGTACTGGGCGCTGAACCAGCCGCGGCGCATCGGCATCGGCATGGCCTTCCTGCTGGGCCTGATCACCGATGTGGCCACCACCGGCCTGTTCGGCCAGCACGCGCTGGCCTACAGCATCACCGCCTACCTGGTGCTGCTGCGCCAGCGCCAGCTGGTGATGTTCAACCTCGGACAGCAGGCACTGGTGATCCTGGCCATGCTGGAGGCCAACCAGCTGATCATGGTACTGGCGCGGCTGGCCACCGGCGCCGCCTTCGTCGGCTGGAGCTACTTCCTGCCGCCACTGGTGGGCGCCCTGCTGTGGCCGCTGCTCAACAAGCTGCTGCTGCTGCCCTACCGCCACCACAGCGTGTAAGCACCGATGTCCCGCCTGAAAGACCCGCAAACCGAAGAAAGCCAGTTCCAGCTGCGCCTGCTGATCGCCTATGGCCTGGTGGTAGCGATGCTGCTGGTGCTGGCGCTGCGCTTTGTCTGGCTGCAGGTGATGCAGTACGACCACTTCGCCACCCTGGCGCAGAACAACAGTATCTCGCTGGTGCCGGTGCAGCCCAACCGCGGGCTGATCCTGGATCGCAACGGCGTGATCCTGGCGCAGAACCACTCCGCCTATACGCTGGAACTCACCCCGGTGAAGATTCCGGACCTGGAAGGCACGGTAAAGGCACTGGGCCAGCTGATCGACATCACCCCGCGCGACGAGCGCCGCTTCCGCAAGCTGCTGGCGGAGAGCAAGGAATTCGAGCCGGTGCCGCTCAAGCTGAAGCTCACCGACGAGGAAGCCGCCCGCCTGGCGGTGAACGCCTGGCGCTTTCCCGGCGTGGAAGTGCGCGCCTGGCTGTTCCGCGACTACCCGTACAAGGAGCTGACCAGCCACGTGCTGGGCTATATCGGCCGCATTAACCAGCAAGACCAGGACCAGATGGACGAGGAAGGCACGCTGGCCAACTACCGCGGCGCCACCCACATCGGCAAGCTGGGGCTGGAAGCCACCTATGAGCAGGAGCTGCACGGCAGCAACGGTTTCGAGGAAATGGAAACCGATGCCAACGGCCGCGCGGTGCGCAGCCTGCGCCGCACACCGCCGGTGCATGGCAACAACCTGCAGCTGGCGCTGGACATCCGCATCCAGGAAATCGCCGACAAGCTGTTCGGCAACCGCCGCGGCGCGCTGGTGGCCATCGACCCGCAGACCGGCGGCATCCTGGCCTTCGTCTCCAAACCCGGCTTCGACCCCAACCTGTTCATCGACGGCGTGGATGCCGCCACCTGGAAAACGCTGAACGAAGACTGGCAGAAGCCGCTGGTGAACCGTGCGCTGCGCGGCCTGTACCCGCCGGGCTCCACCTTCAAGCCGTTCTTCTCCATGGCCGCACTGCAGGCCGGTGTGCTCAGCCCCACCGAGCTGCGCCCGGCCCCCGGCTATTTCGTGCTGCCGGGCTCCAACCACCAGTTCCGCGACTCGGTGCCCAGCGGCCACGGCATGGTGAACCTGCAACGTGCCATCGCGGTATCCAGTGATACCTATTTCTACCGCCTGGCGTGGGAAATGGGCATCGACCGCATGCAGACGATCGGCCAGTTCGGCCTGGGGCAGAAAACCGGTATCGACCTGGACAACGAAGCGGCCGGGGTACTGCCGAGCAAGGAATGGAAAGCCAAGCGCTTTGCCAAGTACCGCCCCGAGGTTGGCCGCTGGTACCCGGCCGACGTGGTGAGCGTGGGCATCGGCCAGGGCTTCAACGCCTACACCCCGCTGCAGATGGCCAACGCCACCGCCATCCTGGCCAACAACGGCAAGGCGTTCAAGCCGCACCTGGTGGAGAAGATCGTGGATGCCCGCAGCGGCAAGGAACGCCAGATCGATGCACAGCCGGCCCGCGTGCTGGCATTCAAGCCGGAATACTTCAGCACGGTGAAGGAAGGCATGCGCGCAGTGCTGCAGGCCGGCGGCACCGCGGCGCGCGTCGGTGTGGGCCTGTCATACAGCATGGCCGGCAAGACCGGTACCGCGCAGGTGGTGCAGATCAAGCAGGGTGCCAAGTACAACGCCGGCGCGCTGGCCGAGCAGTACCGCGACCACTCCTGGTTCATTTCCTTCGCCCCGGTGGAAAACCCGCGCATCGCCATTGCCGTGATCGTGGAAAACGCCGGCTTCGGCGCCACCAGCGCCGCGCCGATTGCGCGCGCGGTGACCGACTTTGCCATCACCGGCAAGGTGCCGGCAGAGCTGGAAGGCCAGCTGCAGTCGGTGCCGGCCAAGATTTCGCAAGGAGCACGCGATGCATCAGCCGCTCGTTAAGCGCATCCTGAGCGCGATTGCCGAGCCGTTCGACGGCTGGCTACTGGCCTTCCTGGGCGGCGTGTTCATCCTCAGCATGCTGGTGCTGTACTCCGCCTCCAACCAGAGCTGGTACAAGCTCGACAACAAGGTGGCCTACACCATGCTGTCGCTGATGGTGATGTGGGCGCTGGCCAAGGCGCGTCCGCAGGCGGTGATGAACTTCGCCCCACCGCTATACGCGGTGGGAGTGATGCTGCTGATCGGCGTGGCGCTGTTCGGGGTGAGCGTCAACGGCTCGCGGCGCTGGCTGAGCCTCGGCATCGTGCGCATCCAGCCGTCGGAGATCATGAAGATCGCGGTACCGATGATGCTGGCCTGGTTCTTCCAGAAATACGAAACCACGCTCAACTGGCGCCATTACATCGTGGCGGCACTGCTGATCCTGGTGCCCAGCGCGCTGGTGCTCAAGCAGCCTGACCTCGGCACCGCGGTGCTGATCATGGGTGCCGGCTTCTTCGTGCTGTTCTTCGCCGGCCTGTCGTGGAAGGTGATCATCGGCGGCCTGGTGGCGTTTGCCGCCAGCCTGCCGGTGGTATGGAACCTGATGCACGACTACCAGCGCCGCCGCATCCTGACGCTGATCGACCCGATGCAGGACCCGCTGGGCGACGGCTACCACATCATCCAGTCGATGATCGCCATCGGCTCCGGCGGGCCGTGGGGCAAGGGCTGGCTCAATGGCAGCCAGACCCACCTCGATTACATCCCGGAGCGGACTACCGACTTCATCTTCGCGGTGTACTCCGAGGAATTCGGCCTGATCGGCAACCTCACCCTGGTGGTGCTGTACCTGTGCATCATCAGCCGCGGCATGATGATCACCGCCCGCGCGCAGACGCTATACGGCCGCCTGCTGGCCGGCGCCATCACCATGTCCTTCTTCGTCTATGCCTTCGTGAACATGGGCATGGTGGCCGGCATCCTGCCGGTGGTGGGCGTGCCGCTGCCGTTCATGTCCTACGGCGGCACCGCCACGGTGTCGCTGGCGGTGGCGCTGGGCATGCTGATGAGTATCGGCAACCGCAACCGCTAAGCCACGCTGTTCCCCTGATGCGGCCAACCCCAAGGTTGGCCGCATCGCCTTTCGGCCTAGTCCATGCGGCCAATGGCCGCCGCCGTACCCAGCCGCTAGGCTCTGCGCATGAAGCCCGATCCCCGCCTGCCCCTGGTTTACGCCTGCTCCGGCTGCTCCAATGCCGCGCAGCTGGCCAACCATTTTGCGCTGCGCCTCACCCGCGCCGGCCTGGCCGAGATGTCCTGCATCGCCGGCGTCGGCGGCCAGGTGCCGGCGCTGCTGCGCATGGCCCGCAGCGGCAGGCGCATCCTGGCACTGGACGGCTGCCCGCTGGCCTGCGTGCAGGGCTGCCTGACCCAGGCTGGCGTAGTGGCGGATACGCACATCGACCTTTCCAGGCACGGCGTGAAAAAGCGCAAGCACGCCGACTTCGAGGCCGGCGACGCCGAGCGGCTGTGGCCGCTGCTCAGCGCCGTGGCCAGCGCGCTGCATCAGTAGCGCTTCAACACCGGCGCCGCGACCTCCTCCACCTGCCAGCCTTCGTTGCGGGCCATGAAGAACTGGATGATGGAGTCCACCGTCACCGTGCGGATGCGGTCGCTGTAACGCAACTCGTTGGGGTGGTCGTCAAAGGCGACGTTGGCCTTGAACATGCGGCCGCCAAGGCGGGTCAGCGCCCCCAGGTTCAGCTCGGTGGGCTGGTAGCCGTTTTTCTGCAGCCACTGCTGGCTTTGCTCGCGGGTATACAGATGGTTGCCGGTACTGGCCGCCGCCAGCGTTTCCAGCACCCAGGCATTGGAGTTCTGGTAGCGGGTGGCAAACGGATAGGCGGTCAGGCTGTAGCGGGTGGAAAACATGGTGCGCAGCAGCGCGCCATCCTGCAGCCGCTCGCCCAGGCTTTTGGCCAGTGCCGACGGCGGCACCAGCAGCACCGTATCGAAGGCGTACATGTCATCGAGGAAGAAAGTCCCCAGCCCGTCGTACCACAGCTCCGCCCGGTCGCTGCCACACTCGTTCAGCAGCTCCGCCACCCGCCAGCGACCGTCACCGGCACGGTAGACGATGCCGGCATGGGTGTAGCGCAAGCCGTACTTGCTGAGATCCTGCCCCACCCGCCCGATGATGGCCACCGGCGTACCCAGCTGCTCCAGCCGCTGCTGCGCCTGCTGCGCGGTTGCCAGCGCCAGGCGGAAGGTATCCGGCGACAGCTGTTTTTCCTCGCAGGAGCGCCCGGCCTGCGCCGGCGCGGCCAGGCAGGCCAGCAGCAGGGCGGCGCCGGTCAGCAGCTTACGACGGCACATGGCTATGCTCCAGCAGCGCCTCGCCCACCGCATTCGGAATGAAGGCCAGCACCTTGCCGGATGCCACCAGCAGCGTGCCGCTGGCGGTGGCCGAAGCCTGTACCGTGACGCCGATTGCGGTGCCGGACGCCTGGAACGCCGACTTGGACATGTCCAGCGCCAGCTTGCTGCCGTCCTTGGCGCCTTCCAGCAGCACCCGCACACCACTGCCGCTGGCCTCCACCACGCCGGTCACCACGAAGACGGTGCCGATCACCGGCAGCATCGACCCGGTGAACGGCCGCCCTTCGGCACTGCCCTTCACCAACCCGACCGGGGTGGCGATGATGGACAGCAGCCCGACAGCCACTTTCTCCGAAGGATTGAAGTCCAGCGACCCGGCCCAGCCCTGCAGGCTGGTCACCATCAGCACAGCGGCACACCATTTTCTTGCGTTCATCGTCACCTCCATGAAAACGGCATGATACGACAACGACATTACCGCTGCGCAAGACAAATCAAACGTCTGTTGCAATCATTGATGCCAACCGCCACTATAGAGCCCGAACTCTAAACAAGGCCGCGCCACGCAGTGCGGCCAACACGAGGAGATGGGCATGCAAGTGGAATTGCTGCTGCTGGCGCTGGCGCCGGTGTTTCTGGCCTGTGTGGCCTGGGAGATGGTCTACTGGCGCCGCCGCGGCCGCGCCGATGTCTACAGCTGGCCGGATACGCTGTGCAATGCCGGCCTGGCGCTGTTGCACCAGGGCGCCGACAAGCTGGCCTGGCTGCTGGTGATTCCGCTGTACCAGCTGCTGTACCAGCACCGGCTGTTCACGCCGCCCGGCGGCTGGGGCGGCACGCTGCTGCTGTTCCTGGCGCAGGATTTCCTCTACTACTGGTTTCACCGCGCCAGCCACCGCGTGCGCTGGTTGTGGGCGGCGCACAGCGTGCATCACAGCTCCACGCGCCTGAACCTGTCCACCGCCTTCCGCCAGAGCGTGCTGTACCCGCTGGCCGGCATGTGGGCGTTCTGGCTGCCGCTGGCCTGGCTGGGCTTTGCGCCGCAGCAGGTGGTGGCCGTGGTGCTGCTCAACCTCGCCTTCCAGTTTTTCGTGCACACCCAGGCGCTGCCCAAACTGGGCTGGCTGGAATACCTGTTCAACACGCCATCCATCCACCGCAGCCACCACGCGCAGAACCCGCGCTACATCGACCACAACTACGCCGGCGTGCTGGTGATCTGGGACCGGCTGTTCGGCAGCTACGTGGCGGAAACTGCCGACGAGCCCTGCCGCTACGGCACGGTGAAGCCGGTGCACAGCGTCAACCCGCTATGGGTGAACGTGGTGGAGTGGCGCGACATGCTGCGCGAAACGTTGGCCGCACGCAGCTGGCGCGCACGGCTGACGCTGCTGTTCGGCGCGCCGGAAGCCGCCGAGCGCGCCGCCGACCGGCAGGCGGCAAGCAGGGCTACATGAGCCAGCGCCACAGCCCGTACACCACGAAGCCGCCGATGATGGCCAGCAGGGTGCGGCGGGTGAAGAAGGCCAGTGCGCCGGCGGCCAGCGTGCCCGGCAGGTAGGCGTTGCCCAGCGACAGCTCGATGTCGCCGTGCGGCGCCAGCGCCATCGGCACGATCAGCGCGGTGAGCACCGCCGCCGGCACGTAGCGCAGGCTGCGCTCCAGCCAGTGCGGAAACGCCAGCCGGTGGCCGAATACCAGGAAGCTCAGGCGGATGCCGTAGGTCACCACCAGCATGCCGGCGATGGCCAGCAGCAATTGTTGCGTCGTCAGATTCATGCCTGCTGCTCCCCGGTTTTTTCACCGGCCAGGCATTCGGCCAGCACCCCGCCGCCCACGCCGGCCGCCGCGGCCAGCATCAGCCCCAGCTTGTACGGCAGCCCGCGCGCCAGCAGTGCCACCGCGCCGGCCAGCAGCGCCGCCAGCAGCACCGGGCGCTGCCGCAGCTGCGGCGCCACGATGGCGGCAAAGGTGGCCACCATGGCAAAGTCCAGCCCCAGCTCGGCAAGGCCGGGCACGCTCTTGCCCAGCAGCACGCCGCCGATGGTCCAGAACTGCCAGTTCAGGTACATGGCCAGCGAGGAACCCAGCCAGTACCAGGCGCCGGCCATGTCGTCGCCGTGCTCGCGCAGGCGATGCTCCACCACGGCGAAGGTTTCGTCGGTGAGCCAGAACGCCAGCGGCCAGCGCCAGCGGGCCGGCAGGTGGCGCGCATGCGGCAGCAGCGTGGCGCTGTACAGCGCATGGCGCAGGTTGACCACAAAGGTGGTGAGCCACAGCACCGGCAGTGCCACGCCGCCGCCGATCAGGCCGACGGCAACGAACTGCGACGAGCCGGCGAACACCAGCGCCGACAACGCCAGCGTGGCCCACACCGGAATACCGCTGGCAATGGCCAGGGTGCCGAAGATCACGCCGAAGGGCGCGGCGCCCACCAGCATGGGAATGGTGTCGCGAACGCCGGCCATCGACGCGCTGCGAGGGGAATGCATGAGAAGACTCCTGTTGGTTCTACAAGCCTGTTCACGATCTCGTGCGCGAGAGCGAGACAGGGCGAAAACGGCTGAGCAAGCGGAATTGACATGACGTCAATGCGCATTTCGAAGCCGTACTCACCGTGCAACGTTTCACGACGCGCAGCAGATCGTGCACAGGCGCTAAGGTTGGCCGCAAGCCGCGGCGTACTCACGCCAGGCCTGCAGCAGGGCATCCCACGAGGGCGGGTTGCCCGGGTAGCACGGCACACCGGCCGGCGGCTGCCACCAGGCTGGCGCGCTGTCGGTCCAGATATGCGCCACCGGCTGCAGGCCGGCAGACTCGTCCAGCGAGCCAGGCTTGATGCTGAGTATGTCGCCCGCGCCCTCGGTGCGGTGGAACAGCCGGTTGCCGCACTGCGCGCAGAAATGGCAATCCATCACCCGGCCGGACGGTGTGCGCCGCTGCCAGCACTGCAACTGCCCCTGCAGCAACGACAACTCCGGTGACCGCAGCCACAGCGCCATGCCGAAGGCACTGGCGGACTGTCGCTGACAGTCGCGGCAATGGCAGGCAAACACGGTGGCCACTTCACCCCGCACCCGGTAACGCACGGCGCCACACTGGCACTGGCCATGAAAGCTCTGCATTGCTGCCTCCCGCAAGCAAAACGCCATTCTGGCATGTCGCCGCGGGCGGGCGGCAGAACAGGCTGTTCAGTTGCCCGACTATGGCAGTGCCGGCTGCCCGCCGGCTTGAACGATCTTGCGCTCGCCGCGCAGCGTGCGCTGGTAGGCGGCCGGGGTAATGCCCAGCGCGGCGCGGAAGGCGCGCGTCAGCTGCGGCTGGTCGGCAAAGCCCAGCTGGCTGGCCACCGAGGCCGCGGCCATACCCTGCGCCAGCAGGGCACGGGCGCGCGCCACGCGCAGCTGGTTGCGCCAGGCCACCGGCGGCAGGCCGTACTGCTGGCGAAAGCGCCGGTTCAGATGCCAGGGGGACAGGCCGGCCTCGTCGGCCAGCTGCTGCAGCGACAGATTGTCGGCCAGCCGGTCGGCCAGCAGCTCGCGCACCCGCTGCAAGGCGGGCTGGGCCGCCGGCAATGCCATTTCGCGCACCGCCATGTGGCGGGTGAGCACCGCGGCAAACACCTCCTGCTGCACGCTTTCGCGCAGCAGCCAGTCGGCACTGTCGCGCAGCAGCGGCTGCAACTGCCACAACCGCTGCCACAGCTCCGGGTCGTACACCACGGTGTCGCGGAAATACGGCACCACCGCCCGGCCGGCAATCTGGCTTGCCAGCCCGCTCATCAGCTGTGCCGACGGGTAGTAGCCGTGATAGCCCCAGCCGGCCTCGTCGGCAGACTCCCCGGTGTGCACCTCGCCGGGGTTGATCAGGATCAGCGAGCCGGGGCCGGCCACATGGGTGCCGCCATGCCAGTAATAGGACTGCGCGCCCCAATGCAGGGTGTTCACCACGTATTCCTCGTGGAAATGCGGGGCAAACACCTGCTTGGTATAGAAGGCGTCCAGCAATTCCAGCGGCGCGATGTCATCGGCGCGGAAAAAGCGGGCGTATTCGGGGCGGGGAGCGGACATGTCGGTGTGGCGGCAGGTGGATACCGCATTCTGGCACAGCGCTGCGCCGGCGCCTTGAACGATCTTGCCCGGCTGCGGCCATACCGGTGGCAACGCGCTGCGACGTTTTGACGCAGCCATCCCGCATGGCCGCGTGGTAGCCTTGCGGCCAACGTTCACCCCCAGCAATCCAAGGAAGTTTTATGCGCACATTCGCCACCCTGGCCCTGGCCTGCCTGCTGTCGCTGCCGGCCATGGCGCACGAATACACTGTCGGCAACCTCAAGATCATCCACCCGTACAGCCGCGCCATGCCGCCGGCCAGCCCGGCCGCCGCGGTGTTCTTCAGCATCGTCAACAAGGGCCAGCAAGCCGACCGCCTGCTGGCGATCACCACCCCCCAGGCCCCGCGCGCCGAACTGCACAAGCACAGCAACGACAACGGCGTGATGCGCATGCGCCCGCTGGAAGGCGGCGTAGCCATCGCCGCTGGTGAAACCGTGAAACTGGCTCCCGGCGGAGTGCACGTGATGCTGCTGGACCTCAAGCAGCAGGCCAAAGCCGGCGACCACTTTCCGCTGACGCTGAAGTTCGAGAAGGCCGGCGAGGTGAAGGTGGATGTCAAGGTGGAAGACGGCGCCGATCTGCCGATGCAGCACGGCGACATGCCGATGAAGAACTGAGCCGCGCAGCCAGGCTCTATACAGCAAGCCCTTGTGCCACGCACAAGGGCTTTGTTGCATCCGCAGAATGGTGGCCCGGCGGTGCCACAACGCCGGCATGATTAGTTAAGGTAATTTAACAATACCCAGCGTCAGCCCCTGTCGAACTGCTATGCTGGACGCCTTGCCGAATTTCGCTGCTCCGACGCGCCTAGCATGCTGATCAAACGTTTCCGCCCGCTGCTGTTGTTGTTGTTGCTGTTGTTGCTTGGTCTGGCCGGTATCTGGCAGATCGCGCGCAGTGCCGCGCGCGAGCTGGACAACGCCTCCAATCACATGATCCAGCAGGGGCTGGAGCTGGAACTGCAGCAACAGCGCCGGCAGCTGGCCACCACGCTGGCAGATTACGCGGTGTGGAACGACATGGCAGTGCACCTCAATGCGCTGCAGCCGGATATCGCCTGGCTGAACGACAACCTCACCTCCTCCATCTACCACAACCTGGGCGTGCAGCTGGCGCTGCTGATCGACAAGGAGCGCGGCGTGCTGCTGGGCCGCCGCCACGGCATCCTGGCGCCGCAGCCCAGCCAGTTGCTGCCGCTGGCGCCGGCGCAGTGGCAAGCGCTGCTGCGCAATGCCGACCGCTACGCTGCGGCCAACCAGTATGGCCAGCCGTTCAGCCAGCTGATCCAGTACAACGCGCTCAACCTGCAGACCGGCCAGCCGGAAAGCCGGCTGCTGATGCTGTCACTACAGCGCATCAGCCCGGAAAACCCGCAGCAGCCGGTCGGCCCGATTCCGCGCTACCTGCTGTTCGCCCGCCACCTGGACAGCGAGCTGCAGCAGCAGATCGCCAATACCTACGGCCTGAGCAGCCTGTCGCTGAACTTCGGCCAGGTGAACCCGGAACTGAAGGAAGTGCTGCCGCTGAAAGACAGCAGCGGCCAGACGCTGGCCTACCTGAGCTGGCCGGCGCAAAGCCCCGGCCAGGCGCTGCTGCAGCGCGTGCTGCCGCAAAGCCTGTTGCTGCTGATCATGATGCTGCTGCTGGGCCTGCTGGTCATCCGCACCGCCATGGGCTCGCAGCGTCGCCAGCAACAACTGGCCGAACGCAAACAGCAGCAGGGTCAGACACTGCAGCAGTTGATCTCGCTGCGGCGCGACGACCAGCAGGAGCTGGAAGACTACCTGTCCGAAGTGCTGCCGCTGGTGGCGCAGGCACTGCACATCTCGCGCGTCAGCGTGTGGCAGTTCAGCAGCGATCAAAAGGAAATGCAGTGCCTGGCCGGCATCAACACCCTTACCGGCGAGCGCCTGGGCGGCGAAATACTGGATGAAAGCCACCACGGCGACTACCTGCAGGCCATGCTGGCCACCGGCATGCTCGCCAGCAACAAGATCGAGGACGACCCGCGGCTGCAGTCGCTGCAGCACTATCTGTACGCCCGCGGCGTCACCGCGCTGCTGGACATCGCCATCATGGTGGGCGGCATGCACCACGGCATCCTGTGCGTCGAATCGCAGACCCCGCGCCGCGAATGGCTGCAGGACGAAATCGACTTCGTCAGCGCTGCGGCCAACATCATCGCCCTGGTGATGGAGGCGCGCGCGCGCCTGCATGCCGAAGGCGAGCTGTACCGCCAGTTCTACTACGACCGCTTTACCGGCCTGCCCAACCGCATCCGCCTGCTGATGCAGCTGGATGAGTTACTGCAGCAGCGCCAGCACAGCAGCCAGCGCGATGCACAGCCGGTGGGCTGCGTGATGCTGTCGGTGGAAGGGCTGGCCAACATCAACGAGCTGTTCGGCCGCGACAACGGCGATTTGGTGATCCGCGAACTGGGCCGCCGGCTGGAAGGAAGCATCGGCAACGGCGAAATGGTGGCGCGCTGCGCCGACAACCGCTTTGCGCTGCAACTGCTGGGCAATGACGAAGAGCAGCTGTCGCGCCGCGTGGACGACATCACCACCCAGCTGGCCAAGCCGCTGGAAGTGCAGGGGCAGCCGCTGTTCCTGCGCCTGAGCGTGGGCCTGGCCATCTACCCGCACGACTGCGACGAGGCCGAGGCGATCCTGGAAAACGCCGAGGCCGCGCTGCTGCTGTCACGCGAAAGCCCCGGCAGCTGGGTGCGCTTCCACCCGGAAATCAACAGCAACTGGCGCCGCCGCAACCGGCTGCAGGCCGACCTGCGCCAGGCCGCCCCGCGCGGCGAGCTGCTGCTGAACTACCAGCCCTATGTGTCGCTGAAAACCGGCAAGGTGGCCGGTGCCGAGGCGCTGGTGCGCTGGCAGCACCCGGAACTGGGCCTGATCTCGCCGGTGGACTTCATCCCGCTGGCGGAGGAAACCGGCGTCATCCACGCGCTGGGCGAGTGGGTGCTGCAGGAAGGCATCCGCCACGCCGTGCAATGGCGCGAGCAGTACCTGAGCAACTTCGTCATCTCCATCAACGTATCGCTGCTGCAGCTGGAGGACCCGCGCTTTGCCGAAGTGGTGGCCGTGATCCTGGCCACCCACCACCTGCCGGGCGAAGCGCTGGAGCTGGAGGTGACCGAAGGCCTGGCGCTGCGCAACACCCCGGCCATCGACAGCAACCTGCAGCAGCTGCGCGCGCAGGGCATCGCCATCGCCATTGACGACTTCGGCACCGGCTATGCCTCGTTCAGCTACCTGCGCCGCTTCCCGGTGGAAAAGCTCAAGATCGACAAGCAGTTCCTCGACCTGGTGCCGGAAAACGAAAGCAGCAGCAACCTGGTGCGCATGATCGTGGCCATGGGCCACACCCTGGGCGCCTCGGTTACCGGTGAGGGCATCGAGAACATCCAGCAAGCGCGCTTCCTCGCCCAGCACGGCTGCGATTATGCGCAGGGCTACCTGATCAGCCGCCCGCTGCCAGGCAGTGCGCTGGAGCAGTTCCTGGCTGAAGCAAAACCATTGCCGCTCTAGCCCGGAACACGATATTTCCGGACAAAAGCTTGTAGCAAACACAACAGATTGTTGCAGTGATGTAACATCGTGCACTGCAACATCGGCAGACAGTTCACCGCCTTGCTTCCCAGCATGCGCCAACATGATGCACACTGCCCCTCACGTTGCATCGCCGCCTCCAGCACTGCGCCAGGTTTACCAAAGACCGGGTGATGGAGGAGAGACAAGCTCAACATGGGCCACATAAGACACAATACAGACATCAAGCGGAACAAGGCGGCGATGCAACGTCCCTCCGCGGGTTAACCACCCGGTCAGCTTTATCCCGAACAAATACCCCTTCAGCAGCAAACTCCCGGTTTTCAGGCCCCGCCCGGACCAGTAACATCGTCGTTTTCAGCGCTGGCCAGCCATCATGACCGATACCGTTTCCCCTGCCCTGCCCCGCGTGGCGATTCGCTACTGCACCGGCTGCCGCTGGCTGCTGCGCGCCGCCTGGATGGCGCAGGAGCTGCTTACCACCTTCGAGAAGGACCTCGCCGAAGTGGCGCTGCAACCCGGCAGCGGCGGCGTATTCCAGGTCAGCGTCGATGGCGAACTGCTGTGGGACCGCGCCCGCGACGGCGGCTTTCCCGACATCAAGGAGCTGAAGCAGCGCGTGCGCGACCGCGTGGCGCCGGAAAAGTCGCTGGGCCACAGCGACAAAGCCGCCGACTAGCCGCAACGTTGGCCGCAGCATGTCCTCCGTGCAACGCAAGATCATCCACATCGACTGCGACTGTTTCTTCGCCGCGGTGGAGATGCGCGACAACCCGGCCTGGCGCGACATCCCGCTGGCGGTGGGCGGCCAGCCCGGCCAGCGCGGGGTGATCTCCACCTGCAACTACGTGGCGCGCCGCTTCGGCGTGAAAAGCGCCATGCCCTCGTCACTGGCGATGCGGCTGTGCCCGGAGCTGCTGATCGTCGGCTCGGACTTTGCCCGCTACCGCGCCGCCAGCCAGGCGGTGCATGCCATCTTCCAGCGCTACACCAGCCTGATCGAGCCGCTGTCACTGGACGAAGCCTACCTGGACGTGAGCGGTCAACCGCATTGCCAGGGCAGCGCCAGCCTGATGGCGGCCGAAATTCGCGACGCCATCCGCAGCGAGGTGGGCATCACCGCCTCCGCCGGCATCGCACCCAACAAGTTCCTGGCCAAGATCGCCAGCGACTGGAACAAGCCGGACGGCCAGTTCCTGGTGCGGCCGCAGGACGTGGCCGACTTCGTGCGCGTGCTGCCGGTGGAAAAGATCTGGGGCGTGGGCGAGGTAACCGCCGGCAAGCTCAAGCAGCAGGGCTTTCACACCTGCGGCGACCTGCAGCAGCTGGAGCTGCTGGAGATGCTGCGCCGCTTCGGCAAGTTCGGCAAAAACCTGTACGAGCTGGCGCGCGGCATCGACCACCGCAGCGTGCACACCGAGCACGAGCGCAAATCGGTAAGCGTGGAAGAAACCTACACCCGCGACCTGCCCGATCTCGCCGCCTGCCGTGCCGAGCTGCCGCCGCTGATCACCCGGCTGCGCGAACGGCTGCGCCGCGCCGGCAACCCGCCGTTTCGCGGCATGAACATCAAGATCAAGTTCGCCGACTTCACCCAGACCACGGTGGAAACCGTGGCGCACGAGCTGGATGAAGCAGTACTGGACAACCTGCTGGCCACCGGCTTTGCCCGCGGCAACCGCCCGGTGCGGCTGCTGGGCGTGGGCGTGCGGCTGCAGGAGGCGCAGCGCGTGCCGCAGCAGCTGCAACTGTTCGACATCCGCAGCAACGACAACGCCGCCGGATAAGCGGCGGCGTTTGGCGGTGTCACGCCGAGGGCAGAGCGTAGCGGCGCGAACAAAACCGCGCGGATCAGGGGGAGTCTTGCGTGTCGCTCAGCGGCTGGCCAACTGCGCGCGCTGCTGCCAGGCCTCCACGATGCGGCGAATCACCGGCAGCGCCTCGCGGCCAACCTTTTCACCTTCGCGGATCGCACGACGTCGCTGGTCGAAGCCGGCGGCGCCCAGGCTCAGCACCCGCGGGCGCAGGATCACGTCGGCCTGCTTCAGCTCCAGTGCCAGCGCCGCCTGGTTCATGATGGCCACGCTCTGGTTGAAGTTGCCGAACAGCCCGCTCTTGCGCTGCACCGGCTTGGCGGAGATATCCACCGCAATCACGATGTCGGCGCCCATCTCGCGTGCCGCCACCACCGGCACCGGGCTCACCAGGCCGCCATCCACATAGCGGCGGCCCTTGATGCTCACCGGCTGGAATACATTGGGAATCGCCGCCGAGGCACGCACGGCCAGGCCGGTGTTGCCGCTGCGGAAAACCGAGCGCTCGCCGCTGTCGAAATTGGTGGCCACCGCGGCGAACTTGCGCGGCAGCGCCTCGATCGGGCGGTTGCCCACCTGGCGATTGACGAAGGCCTGCAGCTTCTCGCCCTTGAGGAAGCCGTTGCTGGACAGGGTGAAATCCTTGAGCTCGTCGGCCTGCATCGCCAGTGCGCGGCGGTACAGCTTCTCGCCGCTCATGCCGGAAGCGTAGATGGCGCCCACCACGCTGCCGGCGCTGGTGCCGGCCACGATGTCGGCCTGGATGCCGGCCTGCTCCAGCACGCGGATCACCCCGACGTGGGCAAAACCCTTGGCGGCACCGCCACCCAGTGCCAGCGCGATGCGCGGCTTGCGCAGCGGCGTCTTGGCTGCCGCCACCGCCGGCTTGGCCGGCAGGTTGGCCGCAACGCCGGGCACGCTGGCAGCCGGTGCTGATGCCTGGGCTATCGGTACCGGCAGTGGCGTGGCAGGCGGGTTCTGTGCCGCCGGCGGCTGCGGGCTGGTACAGGCGGCCAGCAAGGCAGCGGCCAGCAGCGCGAGCAGGCTGCCGCGCTTAGCCATGTTGCTGCTGCCAGCGGGCAATCGCCGCCTTGATCTGCGGCAGCGCGCTGCGCGCCGCCTTCTCGCCTTCCAGAATGGCGTTGCCGCGCAGGTCGAAGTCGGCAGCGCCAATATTCAGCACATTGGGGCGGACTACCACGTCGGCCTGTTTCAGCTCCTGCGCCAGCGCCGACATGTTCATGATGCTCAGGCTGCGGTCCAGCAGGCTGAAGAAGCCCGCCGCCGCCTTACCCACCGGCTTGGCAGAGATATCCACCGCAATCACGATGTCGCCGCCCATCTCGCGCGCCGCGCTCACCGGCACCGGGCTCACCAGCCCGCCGTCCACGTAGCGCTTGCCGGCGATGGTCACCGGCTGGAATACATTGGGAATCGCCGCCGAGGCGCGCACCGCGGTGCCGGTGTCGCCGCTGCGGAACACGATGCGGGTACCGGTATCCAGGTTGGTGGCCACCACGCCGAACTTGCGCGGCATCTGCTCGATGGTCTTGCCGTCCACCTGCTGGTTCACCAGTGCGGCCAGCTTCTCGCCCTTCAGAAAGCCGTTGCTGGACAGGGTGAAGTCGCGCAGCTCGCTCTCGTCGATGCGCATGGCGCGGTAGCGCAGCGCCTCGCCGTCCACGCCGGAGGCGTAGATGGCGCCCACCACGCTGCCGGCGCTGGTGCCGGTAACGATGTCGGCCTTGATGCCGTTCTGCTCCAGCACGCGAATCACGCCAACATGGGCAAAACCCTTGGCCGCACCACCGCCCAGCGCCAGCGCAATCCTGGGTTTGGGCGGTACCTTGGCCACTGGCGGGGCGGGCGGCGTGGCGCAGGCGGCCAGGCCGATAAGCAGGGCGAGAGAGAACAGACGGCGGGTCAGGGTCATACGGTTTTCTGGTGTTAACGCTTGGGCGGTTTACGGGTGAATTCGATCACCTGCCGGCCATCCGGCAGTATGTTCGGCTTTTGTTTCGGCATGCCTTTCCAGGCATGGCCATACAGCACTTCATAGGTGGCCGGTAGCTGGCCGTCGCGGCGATAGCCTTCGTAGGCATCGCACACCCGCTGCCAGGCCTGCTTGCCCAGCAGGCCGCGCTTGCGGCCGGCGGTGACGTTGTGCGCGCCGATGGACTTGAGATCCTGCATCACCTCGCGCGCGCTGGCGTAGGTCATCACGATCTTTTCCATGTCCATTACCGGCTCGGACATGCCACTGGCCAGCATGGCGTCGCCCAGGTCATGCATGTCGATGAACTGGTTGACGTGGTTGCCGCCATCGGCGGCGCCGAACGCCGCACGCAGTTCGTACAGCGTGTCCGGCCCCAGGGTGGCGAACAGCACCATGCCGCCCGGTTTGAGCACGCGCTGGAACTCGGCGAACACCGCGTCCGGCAGGTTCAGCCACTGGATGGTGAGGCTGGACCAGATCATGTCCACGCTGTTGTCGGCCAGCGGCAGGCGCTCCACGTCGGCACACACCTGCCACGGCTGCTGCGATTTGAACAGCCGCGACAGCATGCCCTGGCCGGCACGCTGCTTGTCGCGCGAGGCACACAGCATGGCGTGCGCCAGGTCCAGCTCCACCACGCGGGCGTCCGGGTAGCGGCGGCGCAGCCCGGCGCTGCCGTAGCCGGTGCCGCTGCCGGCATCCAGGATCACCGCCGGTTGCAGCTTGATGTAGTCCAGGCGCTCGGCCATGCGGTCGGAAACCTCGCGCTGCAGTACCGCAGCGGCATCGTAGCTATGGGCCGCGCGTTCGAAGGAGGCGCGAACCTGTTGTTTGTCGGTGTAGAACGCTTCAGTCATGCATGGTGTTCCAGGTGTTGGCGCAGGTGCTGCAGAAACTCGCTCTCATGGGAGAGGAAGGGCGCATGCGAAGCCTGGGCAAATTCGTACAGGGTGGCATCCGGCAGCGCTGCGGCCAGCCAGCGGCCAGCCCCGATCGGGGTGATGGCATCGCGGGCGCCGTAGAACAGCCCTACAGGACAGGTAATCAGCGGAGCAAGTTCCCGCGCGTCGGCAGCCAGCAGGCAATCCAGCGCCGGCAACAGCCCCTGCGGGCGGCCGTGGGCGAACATCTGCTCCTTCAGCGCCGCCAGTGTCTGGCGTGCCGCCGGCGCGCCCAAGAGCTGCAGCGCGAGGAAGCGCTCCAGCGTCTGCTCGAAGGCAGTATCCAGGCTGGCACCCACGCCCTCGATGGCGGCGCGCTGCTGCGCATGCGGCCAACTATCGTCGCGCACGAAGCGCGGGCTGGTGGCGATCAGCGCCAGGCTTTTCACCAGCGCCGGGTGGCGGGCAGCCCAGTGCTGGGCGATCAGCCCGCCCAGCGACCAGCCAACAACCTGTGCCGGCAAGGGAAAGCGCTCGGCCAGCTGGTCGGCAATGGTATCCGGGTTGAAGCTGGCGGCAGCGGCACTGCCGCCATGGCCGGGCAGGTCGACCAGATGCACGCAGAAATCGCTGGCCAGGTTGGCCGCAATGCGGTCGAACACGCCGCCGTGCAGGCCCCAGCCGTGCAGCAGCACGACATCGGGGCCACGGCCGTGACTTTCGATAAACAGGCTCATGGAACGACTAGGTGGGGCAAAAACGCATTTTCGCAATACTGGCGGCGGAAAGATACCCGCCGCCAGGCCGGCCAGGAACAAGCCGGCGCGGCCAGCCGCACGTCATGCACCGCTGGCTGCGCTCAGGCCGTTGTCAGCGCGTGTTCACGATCTCGCGAGCTAGCGCGAGACAAGGCGAAAACTGTGGGGCGCGGCGTTTACACAGCGTAAATGCGCATCCCCGAGTCGAATTCAACGCCGTATCGCCGACACGCAGCAGATCGCGCGCTCAGGCGCTGAGTACCGTGTGGCTGGCGCTGTCGCTGCCACTGTCACGCCCGAGCAGGCGCTCCCACTCCAGCGTCTGCGCCGGTGCCGGGCGGGCAAAGTAGTAGCCCTGCAGCCGGGTGCAGCCCAGCTCGCGCAGCGCGCGCACCTGCACGTCGGTCTCCACACCCTCGGCCACCACTTCCAGCCCCAGCGCGGCGGCCAGCGCCAGGATGGCGCGCACGATGGCAACCGATTCGTCCTGGCAGTGCACTTCGCGCACGAAGGCCTGGTCTATCTTCAGCACGTCGAACTGGTAGCGGTGCAGGTAGGACAGCGCCGAGTAGCCGGTGCCGAAATCGTCCAGCGCCAGGCACACGCCCTCTTCCTTCAGCTGCTTCATCACGCTGATCGCCAGGTCCGGCACGTCGATCAGCGCGCTCTCGGTAACCTCCAGGTGCAGGGTGCCGGCCGGCAGGCCGTACTGGCGCAGCATCGGCAGCAGCCAGTCCAGCATGCTGCGGTCGTGGAAGTGGGTGGACGACAGGTTGATGTGCAGGCACACCTCGTTGCTGAGGCGGCCCTCGGCGTACCAGCCGGCCAGCTGCGCGCAGGCGCGCTCGATCATGTAGCGGTCGAGCTTGAGGATCAGGCCGCTTTCTTCCGCCATCGGCATGAATACGCTGGGCGGGATCATGCCGCGCTGCGGGTGGTGCCAGCGCACCAGGGTCTCGAAACCGGCCAGGCGGCCGGTCTGGCTGTCGACGATGGCCTGGTAGTACGGCACCAGTTCGTAGTCGTTGGTGAGCGCGTGGCGCAGCTCGGCCTCCAGCGCCAGCTGGTCGGCCTGGTCGCGGCGCAGCTCCTGGTTGAACAGGGTGTAGCCGCGGCGGCCGCGCTGCTTGCTGCGGTACATGGCGTGGTCGGCATCGCGCAGCATGTCTTCGGCGCGGCTGTAGTGGCTCTTGTCGGCCAGCACCACGCCAACGCTGACCGTGGTGAACACTTCGCGGCCGGACAGCACGATGGGGCGGTCGAAGGCGGCCACCAGCTGGCGGGCGATCTCCTCGCACTCGTCCATGGTATCGACGCAGGACAGCAGCACGGCGAATTCGTCACCACCCAGGCGCGCCAGGAAATCGGCAAAGCGCAGGCTGCCCTGGATGCGTTGCGCCGCCTCGATCAGCAGCAGGTCGCCGGCCAGGTGGCCCAGCGAATCGTTCACCAGCTTGAAGCGGTCCAGGTCGACAAACAGCACGGCGAAGCGCTGCACCGGGTCGAGCTGGAAGGCGTCCCAGTTGCGCTTGAGCACGCGGCCGAAGTAATTGCGGTTCGGCAGCTTGGTCAGCGGGTCGTGCAGGCTATCGTGCTGCAGCTGGGCGTTCACCGCATCCAGCTGGCTGGTGCGCTCGCGCACGCGCTGCTCCAGGTCGGCGTAGGCACGCTGCAGGTCGTCCAGCGCCTGCACCCGCGCCAGCGCGCTGCCAATATGGTTGGCGACGAATTCCAGGATTTCCTGCTCGCGCCAGCTGTAGCGGGTTTCCGGGCGGTAGCTGTGCACCGACAGTACGCCGCGCAGCTGGTGGCCGCTGTACAGCGGCACACCCAGCCAGCTGCACGGCAGCGAATCCAGGCACTCCTCGCTGACTTGCGGCCAACTTCTGGGGTCGGTCAGCAGCAGCGGGCGGCCGCTGTGCAGCACTTGCTCCACCGGGCCGCAGCCCGGCGTGCGCGACGACAGCTCCGCCTGGAACAGGTCGGCGCAGTAGGGAAAGCTCAGTTCGTCGCGGTTCTGGTCATACAGCGCCACCTGGCAGTTGCCGGCGTCGATCAACTCGGCCAGCAGGCGGTGCAGGCCGGCAAAGAAGGCATCCATCGACAGGCTGGTATTGGTCAGCTCGGCGATGCGGAACAGCATGGTCTGCAGCTGTTCGGTACGCTGGCGTTCCGCCACCTCGGCGCGCAGCCGGGCGTTGGCGGTTTCCAGCTCGTTGGTGCGGCGCCATACCTGTTGCTCCAGGTCGGCGCGGAACAGCAGCCGGTCCAGCGCTGCGGAAATGTGGTGGCCAACGAACAGGAACGCCGCTTCGGCACGGTCGTCCGGCCGCGGTTGCCCTGCGTAGCCCTGCATCACCATGGCGCCGATCGGCTTGCCGCTGCCATTGCACAGCGGCATGCCCATCCACCAGTCGCAGGCGCTGCCATGCAGCGGTATGCCTTCGCGATGGCACAGCGCCAGCAGGTCGTCGCCACTCAGGATCAGGAACTGGTTTTCGCGGATCAGCCAGGCCGTCAGCGGCGCATCCGGCCCACGCGCCGGGAACTGTTGCTCCGGTTGTGGCGGCGATGCATCACATTGGTCAACAAAGTAGGGAAAACGCAACACTCCGGCGTTTTCGTCGTACAGCGCCAGGTAGAAATTGTCGGCCGGCATCAGGAAACGCACTGCCTGGTGCAGCTGCGGCAGCACGGTTTCCAGCGTTTCCGCCTCGCTGGCGAGGCGGCTGATTTCCAGCAGGGTGTGATGGGTGAGGCGGGCCAGCGACAGCGCATCGGTCAGGCCGACGCCGACCAGGTGGCCGGTAAGCAGGTAGGCAAGGCGGGAAGTCAGTTCATCGGCCAGCTTTTTGCCGTGCCAAAGCATCCAGCCCAGCGGGGAGCTTTCGCTGCCCAGCCGGTGTAAGCGGACGTGTTCCGGCAAGTCGGTAGTGGCGCCCAGCTTGTCCGGTTTCGGCAGACAAGCCGTGTCTCCCCGTCTGGCCAGGCAATGCCAGACGGTTCCTACCTTCCCCCAGACTGTTGCGCCGTCGGGAGCCTGCAAGCGCACCAGGAAATCCAGTGCGGCTTCGGCAGCTTCTTCCGGCGTAAACAGAAATTCAGCCGTACTGTTCATACAGTTCGTGTAGACCCACTCGTGAGCGTTTGCATGAGGCATACCCTCCATGCACGGTGGCTGTTCTTATATCGGCACTTTTTACAACAACTAAAGCAGCAGTTTCAACAGTTTTACGATAGTAACGCCGCCAACAACTCTGCAACATCGTCTTGCGTGTGCGCCGCCGACAGCGATACCCGCAGTCGCGCACTTCCCTGCGGCACCGTCGGTGGCCGGATCGCCGGCACCCAGATGCCTCGTGCGCGCAGCTCGGCTGCCAGCTTTAAGACTTCCTTATTGCTGCCAATAATAATCGGTTGAATTGGGGAACGGGAAGAGCACAACGTCAAAGAAGTTGCGCGCAATCCCTCGCGCAGCAAGGAAATATGCCGTTCAACTAAATGACGACGCCATTTTTCTTCATCAATCAGCCGTAAAGCTTGCAAAATTGCCGCCGCCTGTGCTGGCGGATGCGCGGTGGTAAAGATATAGGTGCGCGCGGTATTCACCAGCCAGTCGACAAGCTGCCGGCTACCGGCCACGAAAGCGCCGGCCACCCCGGCCGCCTTGCCCAGCGTGGCCATGTACACCACGCGCGGGCTGTGCAGCGCGTACTCCAGCAATGCGCCATGCCCTTCGCCAAGCAGGCCGAAACCGTGGGCGTCGTCCAGGTACAGCCAGGCATCGTAGCGCTCGGCCAGCTGCAGCAGCTCACGCAGCGGCGCCTCGTCGCCATCCATGCTGTACACCGCGTCCACCGCGATCAGCCGGGTCCTCGCCGGCGTGTCGCGCAGCAACTGCTCCAGGTGCGCCATATCGTTGTGGCGAAAGCGCTTGAACTGGGCACGCGACAGCAGGCAGCCGTCGTTCAGCGAGGCGTGGTTGAGGCGGTCGGCAAACACCGCATCGCCGCGCCCCACCAGGCTGGTGATCACGCCAAGGTTGGCCGCATAGCCGGCGCCGAACAGCAGCGCCGCCTCGCAGCCGACGAACTCGGCCAGCGCCGCCTCCGCCTGCTGCTGGATGCCGAAGTGGCCGGCCACCAACGCCGAGGCGCCGCCGCCCACGCCCCAGTCGTCTATCGCCTGCTGCATCGCCTGGCGGATGGCCGGGTGATTGGCCAGCCCCAGGTAGTCGTTGCTGGCAAAGGCCAGGTAGTCGCGGCCATCGATATTGACCCGCGGCCCCTGCGGGCCGGCCAGCAGCGGGCGGCGGCGCAGGCGGTGCTCGTCGGCCAGGGCGCCAAGGGCGGAGTCGAGTTCATCAGGGCGCATGCGGCCAACCTTTCCGGATCGATGATGCAATAAATGAAAAAAGCACCCGCCGGCGGCAAGGTGCTTCTGGATGATGCCACGGCGGTGCGGCAACTTACATCGGCTGCAGGCCCAGCTTGTCCATCAGCAGACGGTCGGCGTCCACATCCGGGTTGCCGGTGGTCAGCAGCTTGTCGCCATAGAAGATGGAGTTGGCGCCCGCCAGGAAGCACAGCGCCTGCATCGCCTCCGGCATCTCGCGACGGCCGGCGGACAGGCGGATGAAGCTCTTGGGCATGGTCAGGCGTGCCACGGCGATGGTGCGCACGAATTCGGTCCAGTCCAGCGACTCGGCGCCATCCAGCGGGGTGCCGGTTACCTTCACCAGATTGTTCACCGGCACCGATTCCGGCTGCGGGTCGAGGTTGGCCAGCTGCAGGATCAGGCCGGCACGCTGCTCGCGGGTCTCGTTCAGGCCGACAATGCCGCCACAGCACACCGACAGCCCGGCGGAGCGCACCTTGCCCAGCGTGTCCAGGCGGTCTTCGTATTCGCGGGTCTGGATGATGTCGGCGTACTTGTCCGGCGCGGTATCCAGGTTGTGGTTGTAGAAGTCCAGGCCGGCATCCTTCAGCTTCTCGGCCTGGCCATCCTTGAGCAGGCCGAAGGTGGCACAGGTCTGCAGACCCAGCGCCTTCACCTGCTGCACCATGCCGAGGGTCTGCTCCAGGTCGGCATCCTTGGGGCCGCGCCAGGCAGCGCCCATGCAGAAGCGGCCGGCGCCGTTGGCCTTGGCCACGCGCGCGGCTTCCAGCACTTCGTCCACCGTCATCATCGGCTGGTCTTCCACCGGGGTTTCGTGGTGCATGGATTGCGGACAGTAGCCGCAGTCTTCCGGGCAGCCGCCGGTCTTGATCGATACCAGGGTGGACAGCTGTACCAGGCTGGGGTCGAAATGCTGGCGATGAACCTCGGCGGCACGGAACACCAGTTCCATGAACGGCAGGTCATACAATGCCTCGACTTCCTGCTGGCTCCACAGATCTTGTTCCGGGTGCAGTTTGGGCGGGCGCTGGAAAGCAATGGTGGCCTGATTCATCTGTGCTACCGTCATTGTTCAGAGTGAAAACTGGGCGCATCTTGCCGGGGGCGATCGATGCTGTCAAACCTGCTGGATGGCCTTATTAACAACTGCCCGTTTTTTGAGCAACATTGTCTGCTGTGCGGCCAACGTCCCACCCGCCACGGCCTGTGCCAGGCCTGCCAGCACGCCCTGCCCTGGCAGCACAGCGCACGCTGCCCGCAGTGCCAGGCAGCCGTTGCCAGCGGCGCCGCCCCCTGCGGCGACTGCCAGCGCTTGCAGCCGGCCTTCGACCGCCTGCTGGCCGCCTACGACTACGATTACCCGCTGGACGGGATGATCAGCCGCTGCAAATACGGCCCGCAGCCGGCGCTGCAAGGGGCGCTGGCGCAGCTGATGCTGACCCTGCCACAGCGCCATGCCGACCTCGCCGTGCCGGATCTGATCGTGCCGGTTCCGCTGGCAGCGGCGAAACTGGCGCAGCGCGGATTCAACCTGCCGGCTGCCCTCGCCGCCCCCCTGGCTGCTACAATGCGCGCGCCGCTCTCCGGCGAGCTGTGTTGGCGCAAACGCAACACCGCGCCGCAGGCGGGCCTGAACCGTGCCGAACGGCTGGCCAATCTGCGCGATGCCTTCGGCGTAAAACACCGCTGTGACGGCCTCTACATTGCCATAGTCGACGACGTGGCAAGCACCGGCGCCACCCTCCACGCGCTGGCAAAATCCCTGAAAAAATCAGGGGCAAAACGGGTGGAAGCATGGGTGCTGGCAAGGGCCCATTTTCGTCACACTTGACCAACCTGTTGATTTACTAGAATATTCGCCCCGCAACGATGTTTACCGTTGTTCTCTACCAGCCGGAAATACCGCCCAACACGGGCAATATTATTCGACTCTGTGCCAACACCGGCTGTGAATTGCACCTGGTCAAGCCACTGGGTTTTCCGCTCGAAGACGCCAAACTGAAACGCGCCGGACTCGACTATCACGAGTACGCCCGCATGGTGGTCCACGAGAACTGGGAAGCCTGCCTGGCTCACCTTGGCGAGCGCCGTATCTTCGCGGCGACGACCAAGGGTGCCACTCGGCATGACCGCATCGCCTTCCAACCCGGCGATGTTTTAGTGTTCGGTCCCGAATCCCGCGGCCTGCCCGCCGAGATTCTCGACACGCTCCCGTCTACGCGGCGGGTGCGTTTGCCGATGCGGCCCGAATCGCGCAGCCTGAACCTCTCTAATGCCGTCGCCGTGCTCGTATTCGAAGCCTGGCGTCAGCATGATTTTGCCGGAGGAAACTAGCGCGCCTGCAATTCACCGTTGGCACAACAGCATAAGGAGAGGTGATGAAACCTTTTTACCGATGGCTGTGGCTTGTGTTCATCAGTGCTTTGCTGGTGGCTTGTACCACCGTCAGACCGGCGACTGCCACGCAGACCGCCAAGGTCAGCTTCAAGAAACAACCCGCCGCCAATACTGGAGCGTATTTCCAGAATGATGGCCCGGCCGTGCAAACTCCGGTCAACCTGGACCTGATACCGGATGCCGTGCCGCAAGCCGAACCGCTGATCGCTTCAGCCAACAAGCCGTACTCCGCACTGGGCATGAGTTTCCGCCCGGATGCATCGGAAAAGCCCTATCGCCAGACTGGCAAGGCTTCCTGGTACGGCAAGCAATTCCACGGTCGCAAGACCACCTCGGGCGAACGCTACGACATGTTCGCCATGACCGCAGCGCACCCGACGCTGCCGATTCCGAGCTACGCACGGGTAACCAACCTGGTGAACGGCGACTCGGTGATCGTGCGCATCAATGACCGCGGCCCGTTCCACAAGAGCCGCCTGATGGACCTGAGCTACGCCGCTGCCTACAAGCTGGGCATCGTCAAGGCCGGGGCTGCCAAGGTAGTGGTGGAGCGCGTGTTCCCGGTGGAAGGCAGCGACCGCATCGCTACCAAGCCGCAACTGCAGCAGAAGGAAGCCATCGCAGACAATTACTATCTGCAGGTGGCATCGTTCAGCCGACTGGCCGCCGCCGAGGCTGAACTGAAGGCCTTGCTGGCCAACCCGGCAAACCAGCACGACGAGAAACTGGGCATCGTCAACCAGGACGGCCTGTTCCGCGTGCGCATGGGCCCATTCAGCGACGACAAACAGGCCATCCAGGTGGCCAACGCACTGAACGTGGCACCGGTCATCACCCGCTAACACGGGCTGACAACGGTAAACAGCAAAAACGCGAGGCAATGCCTCGCGTTTTTGTTTTGCCCGGCCGCAGCTTACGCCTTCGGCGTCTTGCAGGTATTGATGCCGAAGATGGCATACGGCGGGCACCAGCCGATGAGGCCGGTGGCCAGCGGCACCAGGCCCAGCAGCGCCCACGACGATTTCGGGCCGACAAAGGCCAGTGCGGTGATGGCCAGCCCCGCCACGATGCGGATCAGCCGCTCGGTACTGCCGATATTGCGTTGGAACATGGTGACAACCTCCCCTTGCTTGCGAACGCTATCACTATATACACAAATAAAGTGTCACCCCAAGCGGCAGCTGCAGGCTGTTTGCCGTAGCGCAAACTCCCGCCACGGCATCGGCATCCGGACGGCATGCAATCTGGCGGCAAAATACCCCGCTGCCAACCCGGCCATAGCCTATCTCTCAAGCACGGCCAGACAACCCGCCTGCGCCGCCTGCCAAGGAGCATCGCACCATGAAAATGCTAGTCACCGTGGACATCCCCCACGAACCGTTCAACACCCTGGTTCGCAATGGCCAGGCCGGAGCCGTCATCGGCCGCATTCTGGACAGCATCCAGCCGGAAGCAACGTACTTCACCGAACAGGACGGCCACCGCTGCGCCATCCTGGTGGTGGAAGTCGCCAATGGCGCCGCGGTGCCGGCGCTGGCCGAGCCGTTCTTCCTCAATTTCAATGCCGACTGCAAGTTCCGCATCGTGATGAGCCCGGCCGACCTGCAACAGGCAGGTCTCGACGAGATCGGCAAGCGCTGGAGCTAGGCCGGCAGCAAGGCCGCCAGAAAACAAAAGGGCAAGCCATGCGGCTTGCCCTTGTACTTGCAAAGCTTGCGGCCAACGTTGGCCGCATGCCCGGCTTATTCCGCCAGCTGTGCCAGCAGCTCGGCCTGGCGCTCGGCCAGCAGCGCGTCGGTCAGCTCCACCATGTCGCCGTCCATCACGTAATCCAGCTTGTACAGCGTCAGATTGATGCGGTGGTCGGTCACGCGACCCTGCGGGTAGTTATAGGTGCGGATGCGCTCGGAGCGGTCGCCGGAGCCGATCAGGCTCTTGCGCTCCGCCGCTTCCTTCTGCTGCTGCTCGCGCAGCTGGATGTCGTAGATGCGCGCCGCCAGCACGCGCATGGCGCTGGCCTTGTTGGCATGCTGCGAGCGGCCGTCCTGGCACTCGGCCACGATGCCGGTGGGCAGGTGGGTGATGCGCACCGCGGAGTCGGTCTTGTTGATGTGCTGGCCGCCGGCACCGCTGGCACGATAGGTATCGATGCGCAGGTCGGCCGGGTTCAGCACCACCTCGGCAATCTCGTCCGCTTCCGGCATTACCGCCACGGTGCAGGCGGAGGTGTGGATGCGGCCCTGGGTTTCGGTGGCCGGCACGCGCTGTACGCGGTGGCCGCCGGATTCGAATTTCAGCCGCGAGTAGGCAGCATCGCCGGCGATGCGCACGATCACTTCCTTGTAGCCGCCGAGGTCGGATTCGCTGGCGGACAGGATCTCCGCCTGCCAGCGGTTGCGCTCGGCGTAGCGGGTGTACATGCGCAGGAGGTCGCCGGCGAACAGCGCCGCTTCGTCACCGCCGGTACCAGCGCGGATTTCCAGCAGGATGTTCTTGTCGTCGTTCGGGTCCTTGGGCAGCAGCAGCTTCTGCAGCTCCAGCTCCAGGCTCTCCATGCGCGCGCGCGCCTCGTCGATCTCGGCCTGGGCGAACTCTTTCATGTCCGGGTCGGCCAGCAGTTCGCCGGCGGTCTCGATATCGGCCTCGCACTGGCGAAAGGCAGTGAACGCCTCCGCCACCGGGGTGAGTTCGGCATGCTCGCGGGTGAGCTTGCGGAACGCGTCCATGTCCGCGGTGGCATTTTCGGCAGCCAATAAATGGGTGACTTCTTCCAGCCGCTCGCAAAGGGTGGCCAGTTTCGCCGCAATCGACGGTTTCATTACTGCTCCGGGTGTAAGCGATACAGACGCGCGATCAGTTCGACCTGCGCATCGTGCGCCGCGCCGCTGCCGGTGGACAGCGCCTGCGTCGGCGGGTGCATCAGTTTGTTGGTGAGCTGCAGCGACAGCGCTTCCAGCACTTTTTCGGGGGCGTCGCCACGTGCCAGCTGCTTGAGCGCAGCATCCAACGTGTGGCGGCGGACGCGTTCGGATTCGTCGCGCAGCGCGCGGATCAGCGGCACCGATTCACGGCGCTTGAGCCAGTCGACGAACTCCACCACGCGGTGGTTGATGATGGTTTCGGCCTCTTCCGCCGCCTGGTTGCGCGCCTGCTGGCCCACTTCCACGATGCTGGCGATGTCGTCCACGGTGTACAGGTAGACATCGTCCATGCGGCCAACCTCGGCCTCGATGTCGCGCGGTACGGCCAGATCGAGCATGAACATCGGCCGATGGCGCCGTGCCTTGATGGCGCGCTCCACCATGCCCTTGCCGATGATGGGCAGCTGGCTGGCGGTGGAGCTCACCACCACGTCGTAGTGCTGCAGCTGTTCCGGCAGCTCGGACAGGGTGATGGCGTTGCCGCCGAACTCGGCAGCCAGGCGCTGGCCGCGTTCCAGCGTGCGGTTGGCCACGGTGAGTTTCTTCGGCTGGCGAGCGGCAAAGTGCGTCGCCACCAGTTCGATCATCTCGCCGGCGCCGATGAACAGCACGTTCAGCTCGCCCACCGAGGCAAAGATCTGCTCGGCCAGCTTCACCCCGGCGGCGGCCATCGATACCGAACTGGCGCCCACCGCGGTCTGGCTGCGCACGTCCTTGGCCACGGCGAAGGTTTTCTGGAACAGGCCGTTGAGCAGGCTGCCCATGGTGCCGGCGCGTTCGGCGGTGCGCACCGCGTCCTTGATCTGGCCCAGGATCTGCGTCTCGCCCAGCACCATGGAATCCAGCCCCGAGGCCACGCGGAAGGCGTGACGCGCGGTTTCGGCGGCATCCAGCTGGTACAGATACGGCTCCACCTCGCCCGGCACCATGCCGTGGTAGCCCACCAGCCAGCGCAGCACTTCCTCCGGCTGGGCGGTGGCACAGTACAGCTCGGTGCGGTTACAGGTGGAAACGATGGTGGCCTCGCGCGCGGCGTGTGACTCCACCAGCTGCGCCAGCGCCGCCGTCAGCGTCTCGGCCGGAAAGGCCAGACGCTCGCGGATGGCGAGCGGAGCGGTGTGGTGGTTCAGGCCGATGGCGAGCAGCTGCATGGGCAGGGCTTGGAAAGACACAGAGGGAAAGCGGGCATTCTATACCAGCTAGCGCGCCGGGGCGACGTGCCGGCACGCGGCAGCGCAGGTATCATGTCGCTAATCAAGGAGACACCCATGCCGCTGAATCTCGCCGACATCCGCCTGGAATACAGCAAGAAAGAACTTTCCCCCGACGACTGCCTGCCCGACGCGGTGACGCAGTTCGAACTATGGCTGCACGAAGCCATTGCCGCCGAGGTGAACGAGCCCACCGCCATGCACATTGCCACGGTGGACGAGAACGGCCGCCCGTCGGCGCGCATCGTGCTGCTCAAGGGGGTGGAAAGCGGCCAACTGGTGTTCTACACCAACTATCTCAGCCGCAAGGGCCGCCAGCTTGCGGCCAACCCCTATATCGCCGTCACCTTCTTCTGGCCGGAGCTGGAGCGCCAGGTGCGCATCGAGGGCAAGGTGGTGCCGGTGGCGCCGGAAGTCTCCGACGCCTACTTTGCCAGCCGCCCCTACACCAGCCGCATCGGCGCCTGGGCCAGCGAGCAGAGCAGCGAGATCGACGGCAAGAGCGTACTGGTGACCCGCGCCGCCACCTTCGGCCTGAAACACCCGCTGAACGTGCCGCGTCCACCGCACTGGGGTGGCTACGGCGTGGTGCCGGACCGGGTGGAATTCTGGCAGGGCCGCCCCAGCCGCCTGCACGACCGCGTGCTGTATACCTTGCAGCAGGACGCCGGCTGGCGACGCAGCCGACTGGCGCCTTAAGAACCTGCTTACGATCAGCTGAGCTTTTTTCTATCAGCTACGCTTGGGCGATACCGCATTGAAAACGGCCCCGCCCTGGCTCGCCAGATCGTAAACAGGTTCTACAAATCATCCGGTGCCCCGCACCCTGGCCGCACACGCGGCCTGTTTTCATTGAACGGACACCCATGCTCAACAACGACATCCTGCGCAGCGTGCGCTTCATCCTCAATATCAGCGATGCGCGCATGCTGGCCATTCTGCAGCACGTGGAGCCGTATGCCGACGACGACTTTGCCGCGCTGCTGAAAAAGGAAGACGAGGCCGGCTTTCTGCCCTGCAGCGACGAGCTGCTGTCCGCCTTTCTCGACGGCCTGATCATCGAGCGCCGCGGCCGCCGCGACGACGCGCCGCCGCCGGCCCCGCTCTTGCGCCTGGCCAATAACGACATCCTGAAAAAGCTGCGCGTGGCGTTCGAGCTGAAGCAGGAAGACATCGAGGCGCTGCTGGCGCTCACCGGCTTCAAGGTATCCACTGCCGAAGTCGGCGCGCTGTTCCGCAAGCCCGGCCACAAGAACTACCGCCAGTGCGGCGACCAGTTCCTGCGCTACCTGCTCAAGGGCCTGGCCATCAAGCTGCGCCCCGGTGCGCAGCCCAAGGGCGCCTGATGCTGCCGCTCGCCTGCTTGTACGGCTTTCATGGTGCCGGCGGCACGCTACTGGAAGTGAAACGGCTGGACCTGCCGGCCGGCAGCGCGCCAGACGCGGTGTACCACTGGCTGTGGCAGCCGGCGGGCAGCGACGGCTGGCAGAAGCTGGGCTTTGTCGCCATGGCCAGCGAGCCGCAGCAGTACCGCCGCTTTGCCGAAGGCGAGCTGTGGTTCGATGCCGCCGGCGCCCGGCTGCAGCTGGGTGGGCAGCAACAGCAGCTGGCCGCCGGCAGCCCCGACGGCTGGCAGGCATCGGTATCCGCCTGGCTGCAGGCGCAGCGCTGAACAGCAGCGCGCAGAATCGCCTGCGGCCAACCATACTGTGCTTGTCTCCCGCCTCCAGCGCCCCACCATGAAACCGCTACTGCTCACCAGCCTGCTGCTGGCCGCCCTCCCAGGCATGGCCTTCGAACTCACCAGCCCGCAGCTGCACGCCGGCCAGAGCATGGCCAAGGCGCAGGAGTACAACAACCTTGGCTGCAACGGCGGCAATGTGTCGCCAGCGCTGGCCTGGCAACACGCCCCGGCCGGCAGCCGAAGCTTTGCCGTTACCGTGTACGACCCGGATGCGCCCGGCGGCAACGGCTGGTGGCACTGGCTGGTCTTCAACCTGCCGGCCGGCACAGCGGGCCTGGCAGCCGGCGCCGGCAACCCCGGCGGCGCGCTGCCGCCGGGCAGCGTGCAAAGCCGCACCGACTTCGGCGCACCGGGCTATGGCGGCCCCTGCCCGCCGCAGGGCGACAAACCGCACCACTACATCTTCAGCGTGTACGCGCTGAAAGTGGACAAGCTGGCGCTGGGCACCGACAGCGGCCCGGCGCAGGTGGAGCGCATGCTGAACGCCAACAGCCTGGGCAAGGCCACGCTCACCGCCAGCTATGGCCGCTAGATACGCCAAGCCTGCCGGCTTGACAGCCCGGCAGCGGCACACCAGCATGCCGCACCGCCAGCAACCCGCCAGATGACGACCACGATGCCCCTCTCCTTCAAGGTTGGCCGCATGCGCCACACACGGCGAAACCACGCATGAGCTGGTTTCTCTACGTGCTGGAATGCCGCGGCGGCAGTCTGTACACCGGCATCAGCAACAACGTGGACAAGCGCTATGCCGCGCATGTGGCCGGCAAGGGCGCGCGCTACACCCGCAGCTTTCCGCCGGAGCGCATCGCGCTGGTACTGCCGTTTGCCGACAAGGGTGCAGCGCTGCGCGCCGAGCTGGCGGTAAAGGCAATGAGCGCGGCACAGAAGCGTGCCTGGCTGGCGCAGCAAGTGATTAGCCAGGCTAATCAAAGTACGCAGTAATGCTGGCTTGCCGCCGGCGTGCCGGCGGCCCACACTGCCAGCCATTGCCGAACCGGAGTCCGCCATGTCCCACCTCGACACCCTGCCCGCCGGCCTGCGCCAGGCGCAGCCGCTGCTGTGGCACAACCCCACACTGCGCCCCACCGCCGACGCGCTGGCCGCCTGCCCCTACGGCCGTGCCGATATTGAAGCCGCCATCGCCCGCTGGCAGCGTTTCGCGCCGCTGCTGGCGCGGCTGTTCCCGGACAGCGTGGCCGCCGACGGCCGCATCGATTCGCCGCTGCTGCCGCAAACCGACACCCGCGGCCAACCCTTGTGGGTAAAGGCCGACCACGCACTGCCGATCACCGCTTGCATCAAGGCGCGCGGCGGCGTGTACGAGGTGCTGTGCCATGCCGAGGAGCTGGCGCAGGCCGCCGGCCTGCTGCCACCCGGCAGCAGCTACACTGTGCTGGCCGAAGCGCCGGCGCGCGCGCTGTTCGCGCAGCACCGCATCCTGGTGGGCAGCACCGGCAACCTCGGCTACAGCGTGGGCGTGATGGCGCGCGCGCTGGGACTGGGGGTGGAAGTGCACATGTCGCACGATGCCAAGGAATGGAAAAAACAGCGCCTGCGCGCACTGGGCGCCGCGGTGGTGGAACACCAGGGCGACTACGCGCTGGCGGTGGCCGCAGCGCGCGACAGCGCCGCCAGCGATGAGCACGCCTATTTCATCGACGACGAAAGCTCGCTGCTGCTGTTCTTCGGCTATGCCGCCGCGGCCTGGGATCTGGCTCCGCAGCTGGCCGCCGCCGGCCTGCGACCAACGCCCGAGCAGCCGCTGCGCGTCTACCTGCCCTGCGGCGTGGGCGGCGCGCCGGGTGGCGTGGCTTTCGGCCTGAAGTGTCTGTTCGGCGACGCGGTGCAATGCGTGCTGGTGGAACCAGTGGCCTCGCCCTGCTTCCTGCTGCGCCTGGCCAGCGGCGATGATGCGCTGTCGGTGTACGACATCGGCCTCGACAACCGCACCGTGGCCGACGGCCTGGCAGTGCCGCGCGCCTCGGCCACCGTGGCCGACATCGTGCAGCCGCTGATCGACGCCGTGATCACCGTCAGCGACGACAGCCTGCTGGCCGAACTACGCCACCAGTGGCGCCAGCACGGCCTGCGGCTGGAGCCGTCCGCCACCGCCGGCTTCGTCGCCCACCAGCTGGCGGCTACGCAATGGCCGGGCGCGGCGATCCCGGTGGTGTGGACCACCGGCGGCAACGGCCTGCCGGACGAAGTGTTCCTGCCCTTGCTGGCGGAACAGGCGGCATAGCAAGGTTGGCCGCAAGCCTGCGGCCAACCTTGTCTCAGGCCTGCGGCACGCCGCCCAGTTGCGGCGCGTAGCGCTGCAACGCCGTCAGCAGCACGCCATGCGGCTGCGCCAGGTCGTCGAGTATCGAGAAATGGTTGTGGCCCGCCACGTGCAGACCCGCGGCGGCCTCGCCCGCGGCGCTGCAGGCCGCGGCGTAGTCATCGCTGTGGCGCACCAGCTCCGGCAGCTCGTCGGCCCCCACCGCCACCAGCGTGGGCGCGCCCGGGCCGATGTGCCGCAACGGGCTGCAGGCGGCGATCTCCTGCGCGCTCAGCTGCAGCTTGTCGTTGAGCCAGCACAGGCTGATCGGCTCCAGGTCGACCAGCGCGCTGATCGGCAGCGCCACCGACACCAGCGGGTGCGCGCGGTGCATCGCCGTCAGGTGGCCGCCAGCGGAATGACCGCTGAGGCACAAGGGGCGCCCCGCCGTGCCCAGCCCTTCCGGGTCGCGCGCCAGGTAGTCCAGCAGCGCGCCGATTTCCGCCACGATCTGCGTCATCGATGCCTGCGGCGCCAGCGTGTACTCCGCCAGCACCACGTTGAAACCGCGCGCCAGCGGGCCGGCGGCGATGTAGGCGAAGTCTTCCTTGACGCAGTTCTGCCAATAGCCGCCGTGGATGAAGACAAAGGTGGGCGCGCCGTCCGCGCCGCAGGGCAGCCAGTCCAGGCGCTGGCGCAGGCCCTTGCCGTAGTGCAGCTGGCGCCGGCCCGGGCTGTTCGCATACAGCTCGGCACTGCGCTGCTGGCCCGCAGCCAGCATGGCGGGGAATGCCGGCACCGCCCGTGAGTTGTTGTAGGCCGCATCCAGTGCCGCCCGGTCCATGCCTCGATAGAGAATCGTCATCGTCTGTTATCCGTATGCGTGTCCAACACCGCGCGGACCATGCCCGCGCCCTGCTGCGCACCGCCGGCCGGCGGCACACGAGGCCTCACTATCTAGCGCGTATCCGCCGCGGGTGGCTTGGGACGATTCCGATTCTGCTCGCTGCGGGAATGAATGCTTCGCCGGCAGCAGGCGATCAGCAGCCCCAGTGCGATGGCCGGCAGCCACACCCATTGCAGTTCGGAGATCAGCACCGTCAGACCACGCGCGGACAGAAAACGTCCGGCACCAATGGGCGATACCTGGATGAACTGCAGCGGCGCGAAGAAACGCTCGTTGCTGAACGGCCACAGTAGCGCCACGCCCTTGCCGCCGGTGGTCAGCGTATCCAGCAGGCCATGCGAGGCCATGGCGACAAACAGGTAGCCGCAGGCCACCCGGAAGCTTACCGGGTAGCGCCGCTGGCAGTACCAGCCGGCCAGCAATGCCAGCAGCGCCGCGCTGAACAGCGCATGGCTGAAGCCGCGGTGGCCGAATGCGTCGCCATAGGGAATGCCGAGGCGGAAGGCCAGCACGTCCAGATCCGGCAGGATGGACAGCAGCACGCCGGCCAGCAGCAGCGGGCGGGGAATCAGCTTGCGGCCCAGCCCCAGGCCAATGGCCAGCGGCACCGCCGGGTGGGAAAGTATGGAAGGCATGCGGACTCCTGGGGTCGCTCACTCAAACAAGCCATTGGCATGTTAGCAGATCACCCGGGCCGCGCCGGCGCGTGTGAGTAGCCCAGCGTGGTTACGAAGTACCACAGGGTCCCCGCTACGCCGGGGCTGCGCGCCCGATCCAGTCCGTAGGGCGGGTTGAACCAACGGTTCATACCCGCGTGAACCGGGCGGCGCCGCGCGGGTATGGCCTGCGGCCAACCCGCCCTACGGTGACTTCTCGCGCTGGGCACAAGCCACCGACAAGGTGCCGCTGGTTGACACGCTACGCTTGCCGCCCTATCCGCGCTGCATCTCGCCGCACAGCCACGTCACCAGCGTCTGCACCGCCTCGCTACTGCTTACCGGGTACAGCGCGTAGTAGCCCAGCAGCAAGGGCGGATGCTCATCCAGCCGGCGCAGGCTGCCGTCCTGCAGGTAGCGCGCCACCAGCAGCTGGCGGCCCAGCGCCACGCCGTCGCCGGCCTGGGCGCTGCGGTAGGCGAGCTGAGCCTGGTTGAAGTGGCGCTCGCCGGCAGTGCTGCCGTGTGGTCGGCCGTATGCGGCCAACCATAGCGCCCATTCGCTGCCGGCCGGCGCCGGGCTGCTCCACGGCGCATCGTCGTGCAACAGCTGGCCAGCAATCAAGCCTGGCGCCGCCACCGGAAAACCGTATTCGGGCAGCACGAAGGCGGCATCCTGCGGCGCCTGCGGCAGGTAGCGCAGCGCCAGGTCGATGCCGGCCTGGCGCAAGGCCGCCGGGCTGTAGGGCTGGTTGTCGGCCAGCAGATCGACGCTGATGTGCGGGTGCAGGCTGGCGAAGCGGCCCAGCCGCGGCAGCAGCCACTCCAGCGCCAGCGATGGCGGTGCGGCCAGGCGCACGCTGCCGGGTGCAGCCTCGGCCTGCAATGCGGCCAACGTTTCGGCCACGGTATCGAAGCCGCTGCGGGTGGCGGCAAACAGGCGCTGGCCGGCCGGGGTGAGCTGCGGCGTGCGGCCACCGCGCTGCAGCAGGCTCAGCTGCAGGCGGGCCTCCAGCCGCTGCACGCGCTGGCTCACCGCCCCCTGGGTGACCGCCAGCTGTTCGGCGGCGCGGCGAAAGCCGCCGCACTCCGCCACGGCGTGGAAGAACCACAGGTCGGCCAGCAGGCTGGCATCCAGTCGGCGCGCCATGGCGGTGGGCTCAGTAGGCGAAGCGCTCGCGCAGCTCTTCCAGGTTCAGTTCGCGCAGGATCGCCTCCTGGCGCTCACGGGCGGCTTTTTTGCCCTTGCTGGTTTTCTTGGCGATGATCAGCTCGTTCTTCATCGAGTGCTCCCAGCCCACCAGCTCGGTGACGGTGAGCTGGTAGCCGCGCGCCTCCAGCTGCAGGCAGCGCAGCACGTTGGTGAGCTGGCTGCCGAATTCGCGGGTGTGGATGGGGTGGCGCCACAGCTCGGACAGCGGCGTCTTGCCGAAGGTCTCGTTCTTCTTCTGCCGCAGCACGGCAGCCACCTCGGCCTGGCAGCACGGCACCAGCACGATGTACTTGGCGTCCTTGGCCAGCGCGAAGCGGATGGCGTCGTCGGTAGCGGTGTTGCAGGCGTGCAGCGCGGTGATGATGTCCACCTGCGCCGGCAGCTCGTCCGAAGTAATCGACTGCTCCACGCTGAGGTTGAGGAAGCTCATGCCGGCAAAACCCAGCCGCTGGGCGAGGTCCACCGACTTGTCCACCAGCTCCTGCCGCGTTTCCACGCCGTAGACGTGGGCAGCCGCCTTGTCCTTCAGGAACAGGTCGTAAAGGATGAAGCCGAGGTAGGACTTGCCGGCACCGTGGTCGGCCAGGGTCAGGCTGCCTTTCTCGGCCAGCACGTCGGCCATCAAGGGTTCGATGAACTGGTACAGGTGGTACACCTGCTTGAGCTTGCGGCGGGTGTCCTGGTTGATCTTGCCGTCGCGGGTGAGGATGTGCAGTTCTTTCAGCAGTTCGATGGACTGCTGCGGTTTGATTTCCGGGATCAGGCTCATGACGGCTCCACAATTTTTGCTGCCTCTATTGTACCGCCTTGGTCAAGCACCCCGCCTAATGCTGCACACGATCTGCTGCGCGTCGGCGATACCGCGTTGAAAGCGGCTTCGCCATGCTCATTGACCCCATGTCAACTCCGCTTGCTCAGCCGTTTTCGCCTTGTCTCGCTCTAGCTCGCAAGATCGTGAGTAGCCTCATACAATGCGGCATTCCCGTTTTCAGGTAGCAGATCATGGCCTTGCAGCTTCACGTCATTCCGGTCACCCCGTTCCAGCAGAACTGTTCCGTGCTGTGGTGCGATGCCACCAATGAAGCGGCGGTGGTGGATGCCGGCGGCGACATCGCGCGCATCCGCGCCTTTATCGAGGCCAAGGGCCTGAACGTGACCAAGCTGCTGCTCACCCACGGCCATATCGACCACGCCGGCGGCGCGCGCGCGCTGGCCGATGCGCTGGGGGTGCAGATCGAAGGCCCGCAGCGCGCGGAAAGCTTCTGGCTGGACCAGCTGCCGCAGCAGGGGCAGATGTTCGGCTTTACACCCAGCCCGGCGCTGACGCCGGAACGCTGGCTGGAGGAAGGCGACACCGTCAGCATCGGCAACGAGGTGCTGGAGGTGCTGCACTGCCCCGGCCACACCCCGGGCCACGTGGTGTTCGTCAGCCGTGCGGCCAACCTTTGCGTGGTGGGCGATGTGCTGTTCCAGGGCTCCATCGGCCGTACCGACTTCCCGATGGGCAACCACGAGCAGCTGATCGCCGCCATCCGCGGCAAGCTGTTCGCGCTGCCGGAGGACATGACGGTGGTGCCCGGCCACGGCCCGTTCACCACCATAGGCGACGAGCGCCGCAGCAACCCCTTTGTGGCCGACCGCCGCTACGGCTGATGGACGCCGCCTTCGAACGCGCGGTGATGGCGCAGCTGCTGGCGATTCCGCCCGGCCAGGTCAGCACCTACGGCACGCTGGCGGCACTGGCCGGCTACCCGCGCCATGCCCGCCACGTGGGCAAGCTGCTGGGCAATGCGCCGGAAGGCGCCGCCTGGCCGTGGTTCCGCGTGGTAAGCGGCAGCGGCAAGGTGGCGCGGCCGGGCACGCCGGAGGCGGATTACCAGATCCTGCTGCTGGAAGAGGACGGTATCGAGGTGGGTGCCGGCGGGCGGGTGAACCTGAAGCGCTACGGCTGGCCGGTGCAATATTTCATTCGCCCCTGACATTGGCAGACTAGCTGTCCAAAAATAATTTTTGCACCGCAACAAAGACGCCAGTGCCTTGATGTACTGGCGTTTTTTGCTAACTACTACTTTCGTTTATGACGACAAGAATTTGCCTGTTGCGCAAATAGTGTGATAAAGACTAAGGATAATTTTCGCTTTCGAACTCACCGCCATGAGCCGATCACCCAGACACGACAAAATCCTGCAGTTGGTACGCGAAAACGGCTTCATGCCGATCGAGGAGCTGGCCCGCCTGCTGGACGTGACGCCGCAGACCATCCGCCGCGACATCAACCAGCTGTGCGAAGCCAACCTGCTGCGCCGTTATCACGGCGGCGCCGCGCTGGGCAACAGCGTGGAGAACGAGGACTACTTCTCGCGCAAGGGCAAGCTGCAGAGCGAAAAGGCGCATATCGCCGACATGATCGCGGAGAACATTCCCGACCATGCTTCGCTGTTCATGAGCATCGGCACCACTATCGAGGCGGTGGCGCAGGCGCTGACCATCACCCACAAGGGTCTGCGGGTGATCACCAACAATATCCACGTGGCGTCGATCATGTCGGCCAACCCGGATTTCACGGTGATGATCACCTCCGGCGTGGTACGCGCTTCCGACGGCGGCATCACCGGGGTGGCAACGCTGGATTTCATCAACCAGTTCAAGGTGGATTACGCGGTGATCGGCGTGTCGGGAATAGAGACCGACGGCTCGCTACTGGATTTCGACTACCGCGAAGTGCGCGTGGCGCAGGCAATGATGAACAACGCCCGTCACCGCTTCCTGGCCGCCGACCACAGCAAGTTCGGCCGCAATGCACTGGTGCGCATGGGCCACATCAGCGAATTCAACGCCATCTTCACCGACGCCATGCCGCCGGAAAGCCTGAAGAAGCTGCTGGAAGAGCACGGCGTGCGCATGTACCTGGCCGACCCGCTGTAAACGTTGGCCGCATGCCAACCTTGGCAAAGTCCTTTCGCAATGCGGAAGGACTTTGTGTTGTAAACAGCAAGGCTGCCGATGCAAGCACTTGGCTGGTGCGGCCCGGCTTTGCCGGGTCCGGTAGCATGTAAACGAAGTACGTTGTCAGCAGCCTGACAAGGGCGCCGCTGGCGCCCTTGTGCTTTGCGGCCAACCCTGCCGCTATTCGCCGCCCGCCAGCTCCGCCGTCCAGCCCAGCACGCCATTGCGCCCGGCTTCCTTGGCGCGGTACAGCATGCTGTCGGCGCGCTGCACCAGCGCCACCACGTCCCACACTCCCTCGTTGCTGCATACCCCGGCGCTGAAGGTCTGGCGGAAGCGACCGCGCGGCGAGGCATGCTCCAGCCGCGCGAATGCCTCGCGCAGCTCGTCCAGCAGCCGCACCGCCTGCTCCGTCGTCATGCCCGGCAGCGCAATGGCGAACTCCTCGCCGCCGTAGCGGCCCAGCACATCGCTGCGCCGCAGGCGCTCCTGCAGGAAGCGCGACAGGCTTACCAGCACCTCGTCGCCGGCCTGGTGGCCGTAGCTATCGTTGATGCGCTTGAAGTGGTCCAGGTCCAGCATCACCATGCTCAGCGGCTTGCGCTCGCGCTGGGCACGGGCGAATTCGTGCTCCAGCCGGGCGAACAGGTGGCTGTGATTGAGCAGGCCGGTAAGGCTGTCGGTGGCGATGTAGGAGCGCAGCTTGCGGTAGCGGCTGGCGCGGGTGCTCACCGTCACCACCAGCTCCTCGCTGGATACCGGCTTGGTGAGGTAGCCGTCCACCCCCAGGCTCAGCGCGTCCAGCTGCACGTCCTGGCGTTTTTCCATGGTCAGGAACAGGATGGGGATGCCGTCCATCAGCTGCTGCTGGCGGATGATGCGCGCCAGTTCCTGACCGTTGCACTCCGGCATGTGCATGTCCATCAGGATCAGGTCGGGGTGGAAGCGCTCTATCGCCTCCAGCGTCTCGCTAGGGCGGTTCACTTCCTCGGTCATGATGCCGTGCCGGTTCAGCACCGCCGCGTACAGGCCGGCCAGCGAGCTCATGTCTTCCACCAGCAACACCCGCAGCGGGTTGCGCGGGTCGGTGCTGGCCGGGCGCGCCAGCGCCTCCAGCAACTCCCGCACCGACAGCGGCCAACCGACAAAACCCTGCCCGCCGGCACGCACCGCCTGCAGCCGGGCGGCAAAATCGCGGCGCTGGCTGGTGAACAGCAGCGGGCATGGCAGGCGCAGTTGCGGCAGCGGCGGTTCGCTGCCGTCAAAAGCGTGGTGGATGATCAGTGCGCCGGGCTCGTGCTGCTGCAGCGCCTGCTGCAACGCGGGCAGGCTGTCGAACACGTCCAGTACGTAGCCAAAACAGGCCAGTTGCTCCTGCACCCCGCCCGGCAGGCTCTGGCCGGGCGCCAGCAGGAACAGCCGGTGGCTCTGGCGCAACGGCGTGGCGCTGCCGCCGGACTGTTCCGGCAACGGCAGGCTGGCCAGCTGTGTCACCAGCGACAGCTGCTGACGCAGTTGCAACACGTCCTCGCTGCTGCGACGGCGCCTGGCCCAGCCGCGCAGCTGGGTGGCCAGCTCCGCATTGGCGCGCAGCAGCGGCTCGGCGCCGGACTGTTCGGCCAGCCCCTGCAGGCACTGCACCAGCGCACCGAAGCGGCGCGCCTGCTCCGGCTCCCAGCGCAGCAGCAGTTGCTGGCCAGTGTGGTCCATTTCCTGAGCCAGGCTGAGTAGGGATTGCGGCACTGGATTTGACATGGTGATCACAAGCTGGCTTCACAGAATGTTAAGAGTATAACGGCAGCAAGCCGGCTGCTGTTGCCACAACTGGTATAATTCCCGGTTTTCACCCAGCGGCAGAGACAGACTCTGCAAGCCAGCATGAACGTCTTTTACGAAGAAAGCGGCAGCTTCAAGGTAGGCAGCGTGGTATCACGCGCCGAAGCCAGCCTGCAGATCGATACCCAGCACGGCAAGCGCACCAAGCTCAAGGCCGCCAACGTGTTCCTGGAGTTCAACTCCCCGCTGCAGGACTTCCTGCCGGCCGCCGAGGCGCTGGCCGCCGACATCGACGTGGATTTCCTGTGGGAGTGCTGCGGTGAAGATGAATTCGGCTTCGAAACGCTGGCCGCCGACTACTTCGGCCACGCCCCCAGCGTGAGCGAAAACGCCGCCATCCTGCTGCGGCTGTACGCGGCGCCGATGTACTTCTACAAGAAGACCAAGGGCCGCTTCAAGGCTGCGCCGGAAGAGACGCTGAAGGCCGCGCTGGCCGGCATCGAGCGCAAGAAGCGCGAACAGGAACAGATCGACGCCTGGGCCGGGGAACTGGCCGCCGGTACCCTGCCGGACGCCATCCGCAGCCAGCTGATGACGCTGCTGTACCGCCCGGACAAGAACACGCTGGAATTCAAGGCCTTCGACCAGGCCAGCAAGGCCACCAGCCTGCCGCCGCTGCGGCTGGCCGACAAGGTGGGCGGTATCGAATCGGTGCCGGCCTACCTGATGGCCGGCTTCCAGCTGGAGCACTTCCCCAAGGGCACCGGCTTTGGCAGCTACGCGCCGGCCACCGCCACGGAAGAACTGCCGCTGGCCACGGTCAAGGCGTTCTCCATTGATGATGCCGCCACCACCGAGATCGACGATGCGCTGTCGGTGCAGTGGCTGGACAACGGCAATATCCGCGTCGGCATCCACATTGCCGCGCCCACGCTGGGCATCGCCGTGGACAGCCCGCTGGAAAAGATCGTGCACCAGCGCCTGTCCACCGTGTACTTCCCCGGCGACAAGATCACCATGCTGCCGGACGAAGTGGTGCAGGCCTTCACCCTGAAGGAAGGCCATGACTGCCCGGCGCTGAGCCTGTACGTGGAAGTCACCCCGGACTTCGAGCTGGTGGCCTTCGACAACCGCATCGAGCGCGTGCACATTGCCGCCAACCTGCGCCACGACCAGCTGGAGCAGGTGTTCAACGAAGACACGTTGGCCGCAGACGGCTTCGGCCCTGATTACGCCTTCAAGCGCGAACTGGTGTGGCTGTGGCAGTTCGCCAATGCCCGCGAGGCCTTCCGCGGCAAGACGCCGGACCCGAACCGCCCGCCACAGGTGGACTACAACTTCAACGTGGTGGACGGCAAGGTGATCATCAGCATCCGCAAGCGCGGCTCGCCGATGGACAAGCTGGTTTCCGAGCTGATGATCCTGGCCAACAGCGAGTGGGGCCGCATGCTGGCCGAGGCCGACATTCCGGCCATGTACCGCGCGCAGAGCATGGGCAAGGTACGCATGACCACCCGCCCGGAACCGCACGTGGGCCTGGGCGTGCAGCAGTACGCCTGGAGCACCTCGCCGCTGCGCCGCGCATCGGACTTCATCAACCAGCGCCAGCTCACCGCGATGATTCGCGGCGAAGCGCCGCAGTACAAGCAGGGCGACGCCATGCTGTTCGCGCTGCTGCGCGACTTCGATACCGCCTACAGCGCCTACCTGGGCTTCCAGGACAAGATGGAGCACTTCTGGTGCCTGCGCTGGTTCAGCCAGGAAGGCATCAGCGAGCCGACCGCCAGCTACATCAAGGAAGACCTTGTGCGGGTGGACGGGGTACCGATGCGGCTGCGCATCGGCGGCCTGCCGGAGCTGAGCAACGGCGACCGCATCCAGCTGCAGATCGTGCGCATCGACGAGTTGATGCAGGAGATCGAGTGCCGCTACGTGGCGGTGCTGGAACGCAAGACCCTGCCGCAGGACGAGGCCGAGGAGGCGTAAGCCACCGCTTGCGGCCAACCTTGACCGCAACGTGCAACGACAAGGCCCCGCCATGGCGGGGCCTTGTGCTGTCTGCTGCAGGCGGGCCATACCCGCGCGGGTATGAACCGTTGGTTCAACCCGCCCTACGTAATCCGGTAGCAGCCATCGCCTGCCGTAGGGCGGGTTGGCCTCCGGCCATACCCGCGCGCATGAACCTTTGCGCCTGACCAACCTTCACCTGGGTAAGCACGCAGGCCATACCTACCAGCAGTGCGTCACTGGTGGGCGCGCTGCTGATTGCCCGGTTCCCCGGATACGCTGCGCTTATCCGGGCTACGAGCTACAGCAGATTGTCCACCGTAGTGCTCACCTCCTTCAGGTGCGGCAGCGCCTCGGCCATGGCCGCGCCCTCCACCCCCAGCACCGCCAGCAGCGGCTGCGGCAGGGTGGACTGCATCTCGTCCTCGCTCATGCCGTGGTTGAAGCCGGCCACGATGTAGGACGCCAGCCCGATCAGCACCGCGTACGGCGTCAGCTGGCCGGGGTCGGCCAGATTGTGCTGCTCGCGTATCGCCTGCTGGATGGCATCCGGGAAGTTCCAGCGCCGCGACAGCTCGGCGCCCACTTCGGTCAGATCCATGCCCAGCACCATGCGCTCGGTGGCCAGCCGCTCGGCGCCGCTGTCCACCAGCCGGTCGATGCGCACCGCCTTTTCCGGCTCCGCCACGTGCAGCACCAGCTCGCCGATATTGGACAGCAGGCCGCAGGTGTAGGCCAGCTGCACGTCCAGTTTCGCCAGCCGCGCCAGCACCTTGCTGGTATTGGCCATCTCGAAGCTGCGGCCCCAGAACGCCTTCATGTCGAAACCGGGAATCGCCGCGGTGGCGCCGGCAATACCGGAGGCGATCACCAGCATGCGCACATTGTCGAAGCCCAGCAGCAGCACCGCGTCGTTCAGCGAACCGATGCTGCGGCTGCCGCCGAAGCGCGCGCTGTTGGCCAGGCGCAGCACCCGCGCGCTCAGCACCTGGTCGTGCACCACCTTGTCGGTGATGTCGTCGATATTCACGTTCTGATCCTGGAAGCTGGCAATCAGCTCCTGCACCACCTTGGGCACCATGGGCAAGCGCCCGGCGGCCTTGTCGAACAGTTCTGCCACATTCATCTTGCTCTCCCCTGCTGTCGTTGTGCTCGAACAACCCACCAGATGAGCTTAGGCAAAAGCTTTATGAAATACAGAAAAAACCTGCGCTTAACAGCCGCCACTGGCATGAAAAAGCAAAAGCCCCGCCAGGCGGGGCTGTTGCGAGAGCAACGACAACTCAGGCTGCGTTGCGCGCCAGCGCACCGCGCTGGCGGCGTACGAAGCGGAACAGCAGCACCAGCAGCGCCAGGAAGGGAAGGCCGAACTTCAGCGTCATGTTGAATTCGTCGGTGAACAGCGTGGTGACCATCGCCGCCAGCATCAGCCCCAGGCCCAGCAGGGTGGTGAACGGGAAGCCACGCATGCGGAAGGCCAGCGGCGGGTTGCCGCCCGCCTGGTACTTGCGGCGGAAGAACAAATGGGTGACGAAGATCATCAGCCACACGAACATGGCGCCGAACATCGACAGTGAGATCATCAGCATGAAGGCCTTTTCCGGGTACAACACGTACAGCAGCGTGGCCACGGCAATGCCGATGGACGACAGCAGCAGCGCGTTCAGCGGCACACCGTTGCGGCTGAGCTTGCCCAGTGCCGCCGGCGCATCACCGCCGCGCGACAGGCTGAACATCATGCGGGTGGTGATGTACAGCTGGCTGTTCATGGCCGACAGCGCGGCCACCACCACCACGAAGTTGAGAATGCCCGCGGCGTAGGGGATGTTCAGCACTTCCATCACCGTCACGAACGGGCTGCTGCCCTGCCCCACGCGCGACCACGGCACAATGGCCAGGATCAGCGCCAGCGACAGCAGGTAGAACACCAGCAGGCGGGCGATGGTGGCGCGGAAGGCCTGTTTCACCGCGCGCTCCGGGTCTTCCGCCTCGCCGGCGGCCACCGCGATCATTTCCACGCTCAGGTAGCTGAAGATGGAGATGATCACCGCCACCCACATGCCCCACCAGCCGTGCGGCATGAAGCCGTCGCCGGCGGTGTACAGGTGCACGCCGTATTCCGGGTGGCCGCCGCCCCACACCACATAGCTGCCCAGCAGGATGAAGCCGAGGATGGCGGCGATCTTGATGCTGGAAAACGCATACTCCACCGCGCCGAACGCCTTCACGCTGCTGGCGTTCACCGCGATCAGCGCCGCCGAGAACAGCGCTATCCACCACCATGACGGCACGGCGGGGAACCAGAAGCGCATGTAGTCGGCCACTGCCGTTACCTCGGTGCCCACCGCCAGCACGATGCAGGACCAGTAGGCATAACGCACCAGGAAGCCGGCCAGCGGGCTGATGTAGTGCTCGGCATAGGCGCCGAAGGAGCCGGAGGTGGCATGCGCCACCGTCATCTCCGCCAGGCAGCCCATCAGCAGCAGGGTGATCAACCCGCCGATGGCATAGCTCAGCAGCACGCTGGGGCCGGCAAAGCCGATGGCGAACTTGCTGCCCAGGAACAGGCCGGTGCCGATGGCGCCGCCAATGGCGATCATGCTCATTTGCCCGGAGGTCAGCCGCCGCTGCAGGCCCTGCTCCCGGTCTTTGATGTTCTGAAAACTTCCACTCATGATGTGCTCCGTGACTCTCCGTGCGTATCCGGCCCCGGCCTGTCTGTGCAGGCGCTGGCGGGCCAGAGGTGGGGTTTGCTGCCCGAGCGGGCAGCAGCAGGCCCACGCAGCGGCGTGCCGCTGCGTGGAAAATTCGGCTGGGGTGATTTAGCGGGCCAGCGCGCGCAGTACCGCGCGTACCGGGCTGGCGTCGGTATCCATCAGCTTCAGCGGCAGGGCGATCAGCTCGTAATCACCTGGTGGCACCGCATCCAGCACCAGGTTTTCCAGGATCGCCATGCCGTGGCGCGCCACGGCGCGGTGTGCCGCCATGGTCTTGCTGTCGGCCGGGTCGAGCGAGGCGGTATCCACCCCGATCAGCTGCACGCCCTGACTGCCCAGCCAGTCGATCAGCTCGGCGGCGATGCCGGGGAAGGCCTGGTCCCAGGCGGCATGCGGAAACTGCGGGTAAGTGCGGATCAGCAAGCGCGGCGGCAGCGGGCCGCTGCCCTGCAGTGCCGCCTGCAAGGTGGCCAGCTGCAGCACGGCGCCGGGCGAAAGGCAGTGCACCACGCGGCAGTGGCCTAGGTAAGGCGCCAGCGGCACCGCGCCGATGGCCGCGCCATCGGCCTGGTAGTGCAGCGGCGCATCGGCATGAGCGCCGCTGTGCGGCGAAAGGGTCAGCCGCGCCACATTGACCGGACAGGCGGCATCCAGCACCCAGTTGGGGCTGGACTGGAACGGGGTATCACCCGGCCACACCGGCATGCCGGCGGTCAGGGCGGGGCTGATGTCGTAGAGCATGGCGCGTCTCGCAGCAGAATGACTGTCAAAAGCTTAGCACCGGCGGCGCGGGTACTTATTGCAAAGACTGTCGAGCGCCCATGAGACTTTTGCAGATTATTCAGTTGCCTGCTTTAAAACCGCAGAAAATTCGAAATTAACTTTGGAATGCACTGCTTACGCCAATTCCCGGGCACCGCCAGGCTGCTGAACGGCAAAGAAAAAGCGGCCCGCAGGCCGCCAAAGGAGAGTCGCTCCTGCAGGCAGGAGATACACGGAATACTGTTCAGGCCACCTCGTGGTGTTGAACCGCCGGGCAAGTGCCTTGCCCTGGCTCAGGCCACCTCATGGCCCTGGGCCACCTGCAGCAGGGTGAACCACTGCTGGCGCGTGAGCTGCAGCCGGCAGGCAGCAGCGGCATCGTCCAATGCGGCCAACTTGCGCGAGCCGACGATGGGCAGCGGCCGGCACGGGTGGCGCAGCAGCCAGGCCAGCGCCACGGCGGCGGTGCCAACGCCCAGCTCGCCGGCCAGCAGGTTCAGCGCCGCCGCCAGCGCAGGGTTGGCCGCAGCGTCGAACAGGCGGCCACCGGCCAGCGGCGACCACAGCATCGGGCGAATGCCCAGCTGCAGGCACTGGTCGAAGCTGCCGTCGAACAGCGGCGCGGTATGCAGCAGCGAGGCCTCGATCTGGTTGGTGACCAGCGTGGTGCGCGAGGCCAGCAGCGCATACTGCGACGGGCTGAAATTGGACACGCCGAAGTGGCGCACCTTGCCGGCATCCCGCAGCCTCGCGAAGGTCTCGGCCACTTCGTCCGGCTCCAGCAGCGGGTCCGGGCGGTGGATCAGCAGCAGGTCCAGGTAGTCGCTGCCCAGCTGCTGCAGCGAGGCGTGCACGCTGGCGGTGATGTGTTCGGCACTGCTGTCGTAGTGCTTCACCCGCCAGCCGCGTGCCGCATCCGGCGGCTTGATGCCGCACTTGCTCACCAGCTGGATGGCGTCGCGCCGCGACGGGTTGGCCTTCAGCCAGCGGCCGAACAGCGCCTCGCAGCGAAAGCCGCCGTACAGGTCGGCATGGTCGAAGGTGGTGATGCCCAGCGCGATAGCGTGCTCCACCCACGCCGCCAGCGCGGCGTCGTCGAAGCCCCATTCATGCAGGCGCCACACGCCCGCTGCCACCGGTGACAGCAGCGGGCCGTCTGCGGCCAACCTTTGCAGGCCGAGCGTGCTCATCAGGCGATGCGCTGTTCGGTTTGCGGGTCGAACAGCACCGCCTTGGACACGTCGAACACCAGGTCCATGCTCAGCCCCGGGCGCTTGGCCTCGGTCGGGTGGGTACGGCAGCACACCTTGGTGTTGTTCAGCGACACGAATACCAGGGTATCCGGGCCGGTGGGTTCGATCACGTCGATGTGGCAGCTCATTTCCGGCAGGCCGTCGCGGTGTGCGGTGCGCGCATCGGTGATCTGCTCCGGGCGGATGCCGAAGATCACTTCCTTGCCCACCCAGCCTGCCAGCTTGGCTTTGTCGTGCGGCAGCGGCAGCACCACGCAGCCCTTGTCGTCGCACACTTTCACGCCGATCTGGCCGGCGGATTCCACCACCGTGGCCGGGATGAAGTTCATCGACGGCGAGCCGATGAAGCCGGCCACGAACAGGTTGGCCGGGTTGTCGTAGATTTCCTGCGGGCTGCCGAACTGCTGCACCACGCCGTCCTTCATCACCGCGATGCGGTCGCCCAGCGTCATGGCCTCGATCTGATCGTGGGTCACGTAGACGATGGTGGATTTCAGACGCTGGTGCATCAGCTTGATTTCGGTACGCATCTCCACGCGCAGCTTGGCGTCCAGGTTGGACAGCGGCTCGTCGAACAGGAAGATGGCCGGGTTGCGGGCCAGGGCGCGGCCCATGGCCACGCGCTGGCGCTGGCCGCCGGACATCTGCCCCGGCTTGCGCTCCAGCAGGTGCTTGATCTGCAGCATGTCGGCCACGCGGTTCACGGTGGCGTCGATCTCGGCCTTGGGCACCTTGCGGATCTCCAGGCCGAAGCTGATGTTCTCGCGCACCGTCATCGACGGGTACAGCGCGTAGCTCTGGAACACCATGGCGATGTCGCGATCCTTGGGCGACAGCTCGTTCACCCGCTTTTCGCCGATCACGATGTCGCCGCTGGAGATGTCGTCCAGGCCGGCGATCATGTTCAGCAGCGTGGATTTGCCGCAGCCGGAGGGGCCGACCAGGATCAGGAACTGGCCGTCCTCGATGGCGATGTCGATACCCTTGAGCACCTCGGTGCCGTTGGCGTAAGTCTTGCAAACGTTGTTGATGGAAAGAGCGGCCATCGCATTAACCTTTCACAGCACCGGCAGTCAGACCGCGCACGAAATAGCGGCCGGCTACCATGTAAACGAACAGGGTCGGCAGGGCGGCAATGATGGCCGCCGCCATATCCACGTTGTATTCCTTCACCCCGGTGGAAGTGTTCACCAGGTTGTTGAGCGCCACCGTGATCGGCTGCGACTCGCCGGCGGCGAACACCACGCCGAACAGGAAGTCGTTCCAGATCTGGGTGAACTGCCAGATGATGCAGACCACGAAGATCGGGCCGGAGATCGGCAGCAGGATGCGCCCGAAGATGGTCCAGAAGCCGGCGCCGTCGATGCGCGCCGCCTTCACCAGCTCATCCGGCACGGTGATGTAGAAGTTGCGGAAGAACAGCGTGGTGAACGCGGTGCCGTACACCACGTGCACCAGCACCAGGCCGGCCGTGCTGTTGGCAATGCCCAGCAGGCCCAGCAGCTGCGCCATCGGCAGCAGCACCACCTGGAACGGGATGAAGCAGCCCACCAGCAGCATGGTGAACAGCGCGTCGGAGCCCTTGAAGCGCCACATCGACACCACGTAGCCGTTCACCGCGCCGATCATGGTGGAGATCAGCACCGCCGGCACCGTCATCTTCACCGAGTTCCAGAAGAAGCCCTTCATGCCGCCGCATTCCACGCCGGTGCAGGCCTCGGCCCAGGCCTTGACCCAGGCGCCGCCCTGCCAGGCTTGCGGCAGTGCCAGCATATTGCCGTTGCGGATGTCGTCCAGGCTCTTGAACGAGGTGGTGAGCATCACGTACAGCGGCAGCAGGTAGTAGATGGCCATCAGGAGCAGCGCGGCGTACACCAGCGCGCGGCCAACGGTAAGGTTCTTAAACACGTTTGGCACTCCTTGTTTCCATGTACATCAGCGGCACCAGCACCGCCACGATGGTGAACAGCATCATCATGGCGGAGGACGCCCCCAGGCCAAGCTGGCCGCGGGTAAAGGCGAACTGGTACATGAAGATGGCCGGCACGTCGGACGAGGTGCCCGGGCCGCCGCCGGTCAGCGCCATCACCAGGTCGAAGCTCTTGATGGCGATGTGCGACAGGATCAGCAGCACGCTGAAGAACACCGGGCGCAAGCTGGGAATCAGGATGCGGCGGTAGATGGTGGGCAGGCTGGCGCCATCCACCTGGGCGGCCTTGATGATGGAGTCGTCGATGCCGCGCAGGCCGGCCAGGAACAGCGCCATCACGAAGCCGGAGCTTTGCCACACACCGGCAATCACCACGGTGTAGATGGACATGTCGGAGTTCACCAGCCAGTCGAAGGTGAAGCTGGTATAGCCCAGATCGTTCACCACCTTCTGCAGACCCATGTCCGGGTTCAGCATCCACTTCCAGGCAGTGCCGGTCACGATGAAGGACAGCGCCATCGGGTACAGGTAGATGGTGCGCAGTGCGCCTTCGGCGCGGATTTTCTGATCCAGCAGCACCGCCATCAGCAGGCCGACGATCAGGCAGAACAAAATGAACAGGCTGCCGAAGATGCCGAGGTTGGCCGCAGCGGTCCACCAGCGGTCGTTGTCGAACAGCGCCTGGTATTGCACCAGCCCGGCCCATTCGAAGCGGGGCATCATGCGCGATTCGGTAAAGGAGAGCCAGCCGGTCCAGGCGATGAAGCCGTAGACGAAGACCAGGCTGGCAGCCAGCGTCGGCGACAGCACCAGCTTGGGCAGCCAGCGGTCGGCCAGCGCGCGCAGGCCTTGATTAGCAGAGGCGGACATGAGAGTTCCTTGCTGTCTCGGGTAAGGCGGCGCCGTTCACGCAGCCTGGCGGCGGCGCTAGCGAACGGCGAGAGACATCCACCCCGCCGGCAGGCGGCGGGGCAGACAGGGTTACAGCATCAGGATCAGCGTACGGCGCTGGCCTTGGCCAGACGCTCGGTCGCCTGCTTCGGTGTCATGCTGGAGTTCATGAACTGCGAGATCACGTCCACCATGGCGCCTTCGGTCGCGGACGGCATGGCCATCTTGTGCGCGAAGCTCGGCACCAGCTTGTTGCTCTTGGCGGCGGCGTTCATGTCGAAGTTGGACTTCTTGGCGCAGTCGTCGAACTTGGTCAGCGGGGTATCCAGGCGGGCCGGGATGGAGCCCTTGTTCAGGTTGAACACTTCCTGGAATTCCTTGCTCATCACGGTGTTGGCCAGGTCGGCCTGGGCCTTCACCGCTGCCGGCGACTTCTGCTGGAACATGGCCAGCGAATCGATGTTGAAGGTGAAGGCGTTCTGGGTGCCCGGTGCGTCTACACACAGGAAGTCCTTGCCCGGTACCTTGCCGGCGGCGGTGAATTCGCCCTTGGCCCAGTCACCCATGAACTGCATGCCGGCCTTGCCGTTGATCACCATGGCGGTAGCCAGGTTCCAGTCGCGGCCAGCGGCGCCCTTGTCGATGTAGGTTTTCACCTTGGCCAGGGTCTCGAACACTTTCAGGGTGGTGGCGCCGCCAACGGTGGCCTTGTCCAGCTTCACGAAGGCCTTGCTGTAGTAGTCGGCACCGCCCACGCCCAGCGCAACGGATTCAAACAGGGTGGCGTCCTGCCACGGCTGGCCGCCGTGGGCGATAGGCTGGATGCCGGCCTTCTGCAGCTTGTCGGCAGCAGCAAAGAATTCCGGCCAGGTTTTCGGCACGGTGGCGCCGGCCTTCTTGAAGGCTTCCGGGTTCACCCACAGCCAGTTCACGCGGTGCACGTTCACCGGCACGGCCACGTACTTGCCCTTGTACTTCATCACGTTGCTGACCACTTTGGGCAGCTGCTTGTCCCAGTTGCCGGCCTTGGCAACGGAATCGATGTCGGCCAGCACGCCTTCGGCGCCCCATTCCTGGATCGCCGGGCCCTTGATCTGGGCGGCGGTCGGCGGGTTGCCGGATACCACGCGGGTTTTCAGGGCGGTCATGGCGTTGTCGCCGCCACCGCCGGCCACGGCGAAGTCCTTCCAGGTATCGCCCTTGGCAGTCATCATTTTTTTCAGTTCGGCAACGGACTTGGCTTCGCCGCCGGAGGTCCACCAGTGCAGTACTTCCACATCACCCGCCATCGCGGTTGCCGGCAGCAGGGTTGCGGCCAGTACGGCCACGGTCAGACGCTTCATTTCCATATTCCATCTCCTGTCGTGTTGTATGCCGCCCGATGTGCTGATTTTTTGGCTTTGCGGGCGACGAACCCTGCGGGGCAACTCTCCTTGCCCGTTCCGCAGTTGGGTGCACTATAGCCACGAGATGTAAGTTTTGTGTAAGTTTTTGCGAAGATTGTCGTAAGGAAACGCGCCATAATGGGTGCGCCGCGTCATGACAATGCGCTGAAATGCCTTGAAATTGGGCAAGCAGGCTTTATTGCAGTGCAATAAAAACAGAAAAAGTAGTGTCTTAACTACACACTACTTTGCGGGCAAACCGTTCCGGGCAGCGCTCAGTGCGGCGGCGTTGCGGCCAAGGGCAGCAGCAGGCAGACCCGCAGACCGCCGCCCGGATTGTCGCCCAGGCTGACGCTGGCGCCATGGCGGCGGGCGATTTCCTGCACGATGGCCAGCCCCAGGCCACAGCCCTTGCCCTTGCCTTCCGCGCTGCCGCGGTAGAAGCGCCCGAACACCCGCTCGCGCTCATCCACCGGGATGCCGGGGCCGTTGTCGCGCACTTCCAGCCGCACCTGCGCGCCTTCACGCGCCAGCCACAGCGTCACCTCGCCGCCGCGCGGGGTGTAACTGATGGCATTGTCCAGCAAGTTGGCCACCAGCTCGCGCAGCAGGCCGGCGTGGCCCTGTACCGGCAGCGCACCCTCCTCGCCTTCCAGCCCCAAATCCAGCCCGGCAGCCAGCGCACGCGGCACCGCTTCCGCCGCCACCTCGCGCGCCAGCGCCGCCAGGTCCAGCGCGGCGAACTGCAGCCCGGCCTCCGGCTCGGCGCGCGCCAGCGCCAGCAGCTGGTTCACCAGGCGGATGGAGCGCGCCACGCTGGTTTCCACCTGCCCCAGCTGGCGCTGTGCCAGCGGCAGGTCCGGCGCCGCCTCGGCCAGCTCGGCCTGCACCAGCTCGGTCTGCGACTTCAGCCCCGCCAGCGGCGTGCGCAGCTGGTGCGCGGCGTCGGCGATGAAGCGCCGCTGCTGCGCCACTTGCGAGTGCACCTCGTCCAGCAGGGTGTTGATGGCGGTGGCCAGGGTGCGTACCTCGGCCGGGGCGTTGTCGATCTCGATGGGCGCCAGGTCGCGCGGCGTGCGGTCCTCCACCGTGCGGCGCAGGCTGCGCAGCGGCGACAGGCCACGGCTGACGCCGGCCCACACCAGCACGCTGGTGAGCAGGATCAGCAGCAGCAACGGCAGGCCCATGTCGAGCAGGATGCGGCGCGCCAGCTCGGCGGACAGGGTGCGGCTCTTGGCCACCTGCACCAGCATCAGGTCCGGGTGCTCCGGCGTGCCGGCCGGCAGGTATTGCGCCGCCACCCGCACGTCCAGCTTGCCGAGCTTGCCGTTATAGAAGAAGGTTTCCCGCAGCGGGGCGCTGACGCTGGCCGGCGGGCGCGGCATCGCCGGCTCGCCCAGCAGGAAGGCTTCCGGCGGCGAACTCACCATGTAGTAGACGCGGTCGTCCGGATCCTGCTCCAGCACGTCGCGCGCGGCACGCGGGAAATCGACATAGAAGCCGTTGCCGAACGGTTTGACCTGGCGTGCCAGCGCGCTGCTGGACTTGGCCAGGGTGCGGTCTATCACCTCGTTGGCGTAGGCCAGGGTGAGCTTGTAGGCAAGGAAGGCGGCCCCCAGCCACAGCACCAGCTGCGGCAGAAGCAGCCACAGTAGCAGCTGGCGCCGCAGCGACAGCTGGCGCGGGCGGCCGCTGCCGGCGCGGGCAGGCTCCGCTGACGTCACCTTACTGTTCCGCCGCCAGCAGATAGCCCAGGCCGCGCACCGCGCGCACGCCCACGCCGCTGCCGTCCAGCTTCTTGCGCAGGCGGTGCACGTAGACCTCCACCGCGTTGGCGCCCACCTCCTCGCCCTCGCCGGACAGCTCGGCGGCAATCTGCTCCTTGGTCACCACGCGGTCGGCATTGGCCAGCAGGATGTCCAGCAGCTGCAGCTCGCGCGCCGACAGCTCCAGCGGCGCATTGTCGGCCCAGGCGCGCTGGCCGGCACGGTCCAGCCGCAGCGGGCCGAAACGCAGCTCGTCGCGCTGCGGGCTGTCCACCACGCGGTGGCGGCGCAGCAGCGCGCGGATGCGCGCCTCCAGCTCGGGGAATTCGAACGGCTTCACCAGGTAGTCGTCGGCGCCGGCATCCAGCCCGGCGACGCGGTCTTCCATGCTGTCCAGCGCGGTGAGCAGCAGGATGGGCAGCGCCGGCTTGTGCACGCGCACATTGCGCAGCACCTGCAGGCCATCCAGCCCCGGCAGACCGATGTCGAGGATCACGGCATCGAAATCGCCGGCCAGCAGCTGCTGCTGCGCCTGCAGGCCATCGGCGGCATGGGCGGTATCGAACCCCAGCCGCGCCAGGCGGGTGAGCAGCGCATCGGCCAGTACGGTGTCGTCTTCGGCAATAAACAGCTTCATGGTGTGGCGGGCGGCTAAGTAACAGTGCTTGATGGTATGTCAAAACCGGCGGCGGCGGCAGGTGCCCTGCGACATGGGGTTGTCGTGGGATGCGGCCAACGTTGTTGTCCGTATGTTGTAGGGCGGGTTGAGCGTAGCGAAGCCCAACGTTTACCGCGTTGCCTTGTTGGTGTTGTCGGGTGTGGAATCCGCTACGCGGATGATGATTGAAGTCGCCGGTTCCGCCCGGCGTACGGGGAGGGGGGCGTGCCGCCGCCCCCCTCCGCCCCCGCTCGCCCCTTATGGTCCGCGAAACCCCGCCCAAAAAGGCATTCGCCAGGCGCCGGCAATTCGCCGTTTGCTAACGTCAAACGGCTCAGCTGCCGTCTTAAAACCTGGCGAACACCATTTTGGCCGGCGCTCCCCGTGGGGCAGTTTGGGCGCTTCACAACGTTGGCCGCATGCTTTGTACGTGCTTATGCGGCCAACATCACACTGGTGGGCACGCTGCGCTTTGCCCACCCTACGAGCCGGCTGAACCGAACCGACGTACCCCAATCCCGTTGGCGCGAGCCGGGCAAAAGGGTGCGCCCCAGGTTTTAAGCCGCCGCTTTGTTTGAGCCGCGCGACGTTAGCGCGCGGCGAGTTCGGCGGCGCCTGGGGCGTGCCTTTTTGCACGGGGTTTCGAATGGCCGTCGGGTCGCCTTTTCTTTGGGTACTTTCTTTTGGCGAAGCAAAAGAAAGTACCCCGTCCGCCGGGCGGAACCGGCAACTTCAAACATCTTCCGCGTAGCGGATACAAAACCTGCTACGCGCCAGATATCCCCGGATGCGCCTACGGCTTACCCGGGTGCGCCACCCGCGCAGCGGGCAAAAAAAGGGCGTGCCGGGGAGAGTCGGCACGCCTTCAAACGAAACGAAAAGCAACAAAACACACCATCCCGCAGCGCGTGTCTGACGGAAAGGATTCGGTAGCCAGCCCCAAAGGGGCTAGCGCGTAGGGTGGGTAAAGGCCGCAGGCCGTGCCCACCGGCAAGGTGACACTGGTGGGCACGCTATGCGTTGCCCACCCTACAGATTTCAGCGCGGAGCAAGCACTCAGCGCTTGATCAGCTGGCAGGCTTCGCTGGCCAGTGCGGTGATCTTGTCCCAGTCCTGGGCGGCGATGGCCGCTTCCGGGGTCAGCCAGCTGCCGCCTACTGCCAGTACGTTCGGCAGCGCCAGGTAGTTGGCCGCATTGGAGGCATCGATGCCGCCGGTGGGGCAGAAACGCAGTTCCGGCAGCGGGCCGGCCAGCGCCTTGAGCAGCTTGATGCCGCCCACCGCCTCGGCCGGGAACAGTTTCAGGATGTCGAAACCCTCGTCCTGCGCGCGCATCGCCTCGGAGGCGGTGGCCACGCCGGGGATGAACGGCACGCCGGAGGCACGCGCGGCGGCGGCCAGTTCCGGGGTCAGGCCCGGGCTGAGGCCGAACTGCGCGCCGGCATCCAGCGCCGCTTCCAGGTGGGCACGGGTGCGTACGGTGCCGGCGCCTACCAGCGCGTCCGGCACTTCGTCACGGATGCGGCGCATTGCCGCCAGCGCCGCCTTGGTGCGCAGGGTGATTTCCAGGGTGCGGATGCCACCGGCCACCAGGGCGCGGGCAAGATCAACCGCTACCGCGGCGTCGTTGACCACGATCACCGGCATTACCGGGCTTTGGCGAAGGAGATTCAAAGCGTCCATGTCTGTCCTTTCGAGCCGCCGGCAGCATTCCTGTATTGGCTCAGGCGTGCTGCGGGGTTTTGTTGGCGGCTCATGTTAGTGGCTGGCTGCGGCCAACCTTTGCGGTATTGCGTGATTAACGGTCGCCCTGCTGCCACAGCGGGTGGGAAAAGCTCATCGCGCCCTCTTCCGCCGCGGTGGCCAGCTGGCGCATGCCGGCGAACAGGTCGCGGCCGGTGCCGAACTGATTGCGGGCCAGATCGATCTGCGCCGGCTGGCGTGCCGCCCATTCGGCGGCTGGCACCAGTACGGCAAGCTCGCCCTTGTCGGCATCCAGCCGTACCAGGTCGCCGTCCTGCACCTTGCCGATATCGCCGCCCAGCAGCGCTTCCGGCGACACGTGGATCGCCGCCGGCACCTTGCCGGAGGCGCCGGACATGCGGCCGTCGGTGACCAGGGCCACTTTGAAGCCGCGCTCCTGCAGCACGCCCAGCGGCGGGGTGAGCTTGTGCAGTTCCGGCATGCCGTTGGCGCGCGGGCCCTGGAAGCGGATCACCGCCACAAAATCTTTTTCCAGCTCGCCGCGCTTGAACGCCGCCAGCAGTTCGTTCTGATCGTTGAACACTACCGCCGGCGCTTCCACCACGCGGTGTTCCGGCTTCACGGCCGATACCTTGATCACCGCACGGCCGATATTGCCGGCCAGCACTTTCAGGCCGCCATCGGCGGAGAAAGGGTTGGCCGCAGGGCGCAGCACGCTGTCGTCGCCGCTGGTCTGCGGCGCCGGGCGGAAGGCCGCCTCGCCGTCGTTCAACCAGGCTTCCTGGCTGTGGGCGCGCAGGCCCTTGCCCATGATGGTGGTCACGTCGTCATGCAGCAGGCCGGCATCCAGCAACTCGCGAATCACGAAGCCCATGCCGCCGGCGGCGTGGAAGTGGTTCACGTCGGCCTTGCCATTGGGGTAGGCGCGCACGATCAGCGGCACCACCGCGGACAGCTGGTCGAAGTCGTCCCAGTTGATGCTGATGCCGGCGGCGCGCGCCATGGCCACCAGGTGCATGGTGTGGTTGGTGGAGCCGCCGGTAGCCAGCAGGCCGACGATGCCGTTGACGATGGCTTTCTCGTCGATGACCTCGGCAATCGGGGTGTAGCGGCCGCCCTGGGCGCTGATCTCGGTAGCCACGCGGGCGGCCTTGCGGGTCAGCGCCTCGCGCAGCGGGGTATTCGGGTTGACGAAGGCGGCGCCCGGCAGGTGCAGGCCCATGATCTCCATCAGCATCTGGTTGCTGTTGGCGGTGCCGTAGAAGGTGCAGGTGCCCGGGCCGTGGTAGGAGGCCATTTCCGAGGCCAGCAGCGCGTCGCGGCCAACCTTGCCCTCGGCAAACAGCTGGCGCACCTTGGCTTTTTCGTCGTTGGCGATGCCGGTGGTCATCGGGCCGGCGGGCACAAACACCGCCGGCAGGTGGCCGAAGGACAGCGCACCTATCACCAGGCCCGGCACGATCTTGTCGCACACGCCCAGGTACAGCGCGGCGTCGAACATCTGGTGGCTCAGGGCGATGGCGGTGCTCATGGCGATCACGTCGCGCGAGAACAGCGACAGCTCCATGCCGTCAAAGCCCTGGGTAACGCCGTCGCACATTGCCGGCACGCCGCCGGCGAACTGCGCGGTGGCGCCGGCTTTCAGCGCCTCTTCCTTGATCAGCGCCGGAAAAGCTTCCAGCGGCTGGTGCGCCGACAGCATATCGTTATAGGCAGACACGATGGCCAGATTGGGGCGCACGCTGTCCTGCAGGTGGATCTTGATGCCGGCCGGCATGGCGGCAAACGCGTGCGCCTGATTGGTACAGGACAGCTGGGTACGCTCTACCTTGCCCTGGCGCATGGCGGCGCGGACGTGATCCATATAAACGGTGCGGGTAGCACGGCTGCGTTCGACGATGCGGTCGGTAACGGCTTTCAGAACGGGGTGCAGAGTCATGGTGGTGGCCCGTGTTGCGGTAGTCGAATGGTAGTTTTACTACAGTTTGTTGGCAAGGCATTACGCCACATTTGCCGTAAAAAAAGCGCACCACGCTTCATTAAATCCATATATATCAAGCAAATACAGCATTGTTGGCCGTCAACAACACCTGCAATGCTCACAATGAAAAGCTGGCTACGGCCATAGACAAGTGACAGTCGTTTGGTAATATAACTACATCACAAGCTACCCCGCGAGAGAACAATCAGGATGGACAACGCTAATCTGCACACCCCGGCCTTCGACATGGTGCTGTTCGGGGGTACCGGCGACCTGGTGATGCGCAAACTGCTGCCGTCGCTGTACCAGGCGCATGCCGCCGGCCTGCTGAACGAAGAAGGCCGCATCCTGGCGCTGGGCCGCCGCGACATGGCGCGCGAGGACTACCTGGCAATGGTGGAAAAAAGCTCGCGCATCCATATCAAGGAATATTTCTCCGACACTGCCTGGCAGAGCTTTGTCGCCCGCGTGGACTACCTCAAGGTAGACGCCGGCACGCCGGAACACTACCCGTCGCTGGCCGAGGCGCTGAACCAGCACGGCAACCGCGTGGCAGTGTGCTACCTCGCTACCGCGCCGGACCTGTTCGAAGGCATCTGCGACAACCTGGCCGCAGTAGGCCTGAACCACGACAAGGTGCGCGTGGTGCTGGAAAAACCGCTGGGCCACGACCTGGAATCCTCCAACGAGATCAACGAAGCGGTGGCGCGCCACTTCAGGGAAGAGCAGCTGTACCGCATCGACCACTACCTGGGTAAGGAATCGGTGCAGAATCTGCTGTCCATCCGCTTTGCCAATGCGCTGTTCGAGCCGCTGTGGCGCCGCGAGTGGATTCACGACGTGCAGATCACCATTGCCGAGGAACTGGGCGTAGGCAGCCGCGGCGACTTCTACGACAGCACCGGCGCGCTGCGCGACATGGTGCAGAATCACCTGCTGCAGCTGCTGTGTATCGTGGCGATGGAGCCGCCGGCCAACCTGGGCGCCGACGCGGTGCGCGACGAGAAGCTGAAGGTGCTGAAGGCGCTGCGCCCGTTTACCGAGCAGGACGTGGCCGGCAAGACAGTGCGCGCGCAGTACAAGGCCGGCGCCGTGAGCGGCCAGCCGGTGGTGGGCTACCTGCAGGAGCAGGGCATTCCCGCCGGCAGCCAGACCGAGACCTTCGTCGCCATCAAGGCCGAGATCGACAACTGGCGCTGGGCCGGCGTGCCGTTCTACCTGCGCACCGGCAAGCGCATGCAGGAGCGCGTGGCCGAGATCGTGATCAACTTCCGCGACGTGCCGCACCACCTGTTCCCCAGTCCGATGGGCCTGAACACCGCCAACCGCCTGGTGATCCGCCTGCAGCCGGAAGAAAGCATCCGCCTGTACTTCCTGTCCAAGGAGCCGGGCGATACCCAGCGCCTGCAGCCGGTGCACCTGAACCTGGACTTCCACGAATCGTTCAAGGTACGCCGCGCCGACGCCTACGAGCGCCTGCTGCTGGACGTGATCCGCGGCAAGCTGGCGCTGTTCATGCGCCGCGACGAGCTGGTGGAAGCCTGGCGCTGGGTGGAGCCGATCATGGACCACTGGCAGCACAGCACCACGCCACCCAAGCAGTACACCGCCGGCACCTGGGGCCCGGCCGCCTCCAGCGCGCTGTTGTCGCGCGACGGGGTGTCGTGGCACGAGGAATGCTAGACACACTGCCCTGCCTGCGGCCAACCTTCCCCCGCTAAGGGTTGGCCGCACCAAACAAAAACAGATCCAACGGATACAGAGATGAAGTTACACGCATTCGCCTCGGCAGCCGAGGCCAGCGCCGCACTGGCGCAGGCCGTGGCCGCCGATCTGGCCGCCGCCATCGCCGCGCGCGGCCAGGCAGTTCTGGCCGTCTCCGGCGGCCGCTCGCCGGTGCCCTTCCTGCAGGCGCTGGCCGCGCAGGACATTCCCTGGCAACAGGTCACCGTTACCCTGGTGGACGAGCGCGTGGTGGCGCCGGATCACGCCGACAGCAATGCCGGCCTGGTGCGCGAACACCTGCTGCAGGGCCGCGCCGCCGTGGCCGCCTTCCTGCCGCTGGTGAACGATGGTGCCGATGCAGCCGCCGAGCTGGCCGCCGCCGCCGTACTGTGGCGCACGCCGGACGTGGCGGTGCTGGGCATGGGCGAGGACGGCCATACCGCCTCGCTGTTCCCCGCCGCCAGCAACCTGGCCGAAGGCCTGGCTGCGGCCAACCCTGCCGCGCTGCTGGTGGTGGTGCCGCCGGCCGCGCCGCACACCCGCATCAGCATGACGCTGGCCGAGCTGCAGCGCAGCGGCAGGCTGTACCTGGCGATTGCCGGCGAGGCCAAGCGCCGCGTGCTGGATAATGCCGCCGCCGCCGTCAGCGACACGCTGCCGATCAGCCACCTGTTGACTGCCACCGCCCGTCCGCTGGACGTGTACTGGTCTGTCTAAGAACATATTCACGATCTAGCGAGCTAGCGCGAGACAAGGCAAAAACGTGAGGGGCGCGGAGTTTACAAACAGTAAATACGCATACCTGAATCGAATTTGACGCTGTATCGCCGAAGCGCAGCAGATCGTGCGCAAGTCCTGAGCGAGGGATAACGTAACCATGAGCAGCCTGCACCCCTACCCGCGCCTGCTGGCCGACATCGGCGGCACCAATGCCCGCTTCGCGCTGGAAACCGCGCCGGGCATCATCGAAGACATCGATGTGCTGCCCTGCAACGACTACCCGACGCTGGCCGATGCCATGCGCGCCTACCTGCAACGCGCCGACACCCGCTCGGTAAGCCATGCCGCCATCGGCATCGCCAACCCGGTCACCGGCGACTTCGTGCAGATGACCAACCACCACTGGGCGTTCTCCATCGAGGCCACCCGCCAGCAATTGGGTTTCGCCACCCTGCTGGTGCTGAACGACTTCACCGCGCTGGCACTGGCGCTGCCGCACCTGCCGGCTGCCGAACTGGCGCAGCTGGGCGGCGGCGAAGCCCGCCATGGCGCCAAGGCGCTGATCGGCGCCGGCACCGGCCTCGGCGTCTCCGGCCTGCTGCCGCACGGCGGCAGCTGGGTGGCGATTGCCGGCGAAGGCGGCCATGTATCGTTTGCCCCGGTGAACGACGAGGAAGCCGCCATCCTGCACTACGCGCAAGGCCGCCTCGGCCAGCACGTGTCCTGCGAGCGCTTCCTGTCCGGCCCCGGCCTGGAGCTGATTCACGACGCGCTGGCGGTGGCGGACGGCGAAGCCGCCGGCCAGCTGTCGGCGGCGCAGATCAGCGAGCGCGGCCTGTCCGGCCGTGACGCACGCTGCGAAAAAGTGCTGGCGCACTTCTGCGCCATGCTCGGCACCGCCGCCGGCAACCTGGCGCTGACGCTGGGCGCGGTTGGCGGGGTATACATCGGCGGTGGTATCGTTCCGCGCTTTGGCGACATGTTCGCCCGCTCCGCCTTCCGCGAGCGCTTCGAAGCCAAGGGCCGCTTCCGCGACTACCTGGCCGCCGTGCCGGTATATGTGATTCACAGTGCCTACCCGGCGCTGACCGGCGTGCAGGCCGCGCTGGCCGACCACCTGGGGGATTACCATGCTTGAAAAAATCCGTGCAGACCTGGACAAGCTCTCCGGCGCCGAACGCCGGGTGGCGGAACTGGTACTGGCCCAGCCCTATACCGTGATGCAGTCGGCGGTGTCCGACATCGCCACCAGCGCCGGCGTCAGCCAGCCGACGGTGATCCGCTTCTGTCGCAGCATGGGCTTTAGCGGTCTGTCGGATTTCAAGCTCAAGCTCGCCGGCATCCTGGTAGGCGGCGTGCCCTATGTGCACTCCAGCGTGCGGCCGGAAGACCCGGTGTCGGAGATCACCGCCAAGGTGTTCGACAACACCGTCACCGCGCTGCTCAAGTGCCGCAACGACATCAACCCGCAGGCGGTGGACACCGCCGTGGACCTGCTGGCCGGCGCCCGCCGCATCGAGTTCTACGGCCTGGGCAACTCCGGCATCATCGCCGCCGATGCCCAGCACAAGTTCTTCCGCTTCGGCATTCCCACCGTGGCCTATGCCGACAGCCACATCCAGATCATGGCCGCCGCGGTGCTGGGGCCGGACGACGTGGTGGTGGCGATTTCCAGCTCCGGCCGCTCGCGCGAGCTGATGGACGCGGTGGAAATGGCCCTGAGCAGCGGCGCCAAGGTGATTGCCATCACCGTGCCGGACACGCCGCTGGCCCACAAGGCCACCGTGACGCTGGAAGTGGATTCGCCGGAAGACAGCGAAACCTACAGCCCGATGCTGTCGCGCATCCTGCACCTGGTGCTGATCGACATCCTCACCGTAGGCGTGGCGCTCAAGCGCGGCCCCGGCGTGGTGACGCAACTGGAAAAAGCCAAGCGCAGCCTGAAGCAGAAGCGCCTGCGCGGCGAAGAAGAGCATGACTAAGCCTGGCGCACGCGCCCCGCGCGGCAAGCGCACACCAGCCAGCCCGGCAGAGGTTGGCCGCAACGAGACAAAGAGACCCGGAGCCATCATGAGCAAACTGACGCAACTGCCCGCCTGGAACGCGCTGTGGCAGCACTTCGCCGAAGCCAAGCAGCTGCACATGCGCGAGCTGTTCGAAACCGACCCGCACCGCGCCGAGCGCTATTCGCTGGAAGTGGGCGGCCTGTTTCTGGACTACTCCAAGAACCGCCTCACCGACGACACCCTGAAGGGGCTGATGGCGCTGGCGCGCGAAGCCGGCCTGCCGGCGCGCATCAAGGCCATGTTCAAGGGCGAGAAGATCAACAGCACCGAAAACCGCGCCGTGCTGCACGTGGCACTGCGCAACCGCACCAACTCGCCGATCATGGTGGACGGCGAAGACGTGATGCCCAAGGTGAACTCGGTGCTGGCGCGCATGGGCAAGTTCGCCCACGCGGTGCGCAGCGGCGACTGGCTGGGCTACACCCACCAGCCGATCACCGACGTGGTGAACATCGGCATCGGCGGCTCCGACCTCGGCCCGCTGATGGTGTGCAGCGCGCTCAAGCCCTACGGCCACCCGCGCATGAACATGCACTTCGTCTCCAACGTGGACGGCGCGCAGCTGAAGGAAACGCTGAAGAAGGTACACCCGGAGACCACGCTGTTCGTGGTGGAATCCAAGACCTTCACCACCCAGGAAACGCTGACCAACGCGCTGACCGCGCGCGAGTGGTTCGTGTCGCGCGCGCGTGACGAAAAGGCGGTAGCCAAGCACTTCGTGGCGGTATCCACCAACAAGAAGGCCGTGGCCGAGTTCGGCATCGACCCGGCCAACATGTTCGAATTCTGGGACTGGGTAGGCGGCCGCTACAGCCTGTGGTCGGCCATCGGCCTGCCCATCATGCTGTACCTGGGCGAGGAGAACTTCGTCGAGCTGCTCAACGGCGCCCACATCATGGACCAGCACTTCTACAACGCATCGTTCGAAGAGAACATGCCGGTGTTGCTGGCGATGATCGGCATCTGGTACATCAACTACTACGGCGGCGGCAGCCATGTGATCGCGCCGTATGATCAATACCTGCACCGCCTGCCGGCCTTCATCCAGCAGCTGGACATGGAATCCAACGGCAAGCAGGTGTGCCTGGACGGCGCGGCGGTGAACTTCGAAACCGCACCGATCATCTGGGGCGAAACCGGTATCAACGGCCAGCATGCCTTCTTCCAGCTGCTGCACCAGGGCACCCACATCTCGCCTATCGACCTGATCTGCTCGCTGGAAAACCGCACCAGCCTGCCGGGCCACCACGAGATCCTGCTGGCCAACGTGTTCGCCCAGGCCGAAGCCTTCATGCGCGGCAAGACCGCCGACGAGGTGCGTGCCGAGCTGGCGGCGCAGGGGCTGGAAGGTGATGCCATGGAAGCGCTGGTGCCGCACAAGGTGTTCGGCGGCAACCGCCCCACCAACACCCTGCTGATGGACCGCCTGGACCCGCGCAACCTCGGCAGCCTGGTGGCGCTGTACGAGCACAAGATCTTCGTGCAGGGCGTGATCTGGGGCATCAACAGCTTCGACCAGTGGGGGGTGGAACTGGGCAAGCAGCTGGCCAAGACCATCCACGCCGAACTGGCCGGCAAGCTCGCTTCCGCGCCGCACGACAGCTCCACCCGGCTGCTGATCGAACGCTACCGCCGCGCCAATCGCAACCAATAAGCGCGGGCGCAGGCAACAAAAAACCGGACAACGAATGTCCGGTTTTTTTTGCGGCCAACGTTGGCCGCATGGTTGCATGCGCAGGGCGTTCCGCCACCGGCCTTACAGCGAACCGTAGGAATGCAGGCCGGTCAGGAACATGTTCACGCCGATAAAGGCGAAGGTGGTCACCACCAGGCCGATCACTGCCCACCACGCCAGCGGCTCGCCGCGCCAGCCTTTCACCAGCCGCACATGCAGCCAGGCGGCGTAGTTCAGCCACACGATCAGCGCCCAGGTCTCTTTCGGGTCCCAGCTCCAGTAGCCGCCCCAGGCATCGGCCGCCCACATGGCGCCGAGGATGGTGGCGATGGTGAAGAACAGGAAGCCCACCGAGATCGCCTTGTACATCATCTCGTCGATCACGTCCGGCTTGGGCAGCTTGTCGGCCAGCACGCCGCGCCGCGCCAGGAGCTGCGCCACGCCCAGCATCGCCGACAGCGAGAAGGCGCCGTAGCCGACGAAGTTGGCCGGCACGTGGATCTTCATCCACCACGACTGCAGCGCCGGGATCAGCGGCTGGATCTGGTGCGCCTGGCGGTCGAAGGTGTACCACAGGATGAAGCCCACCGCGGCACTGATCACCAGCAGCACGAAGGCGCCCAGCTGGCGGGTGGCGAACTTGGCCTCGTAGTACAGGTACATCAGCGCGGTGATCAGGCAGAACAGGATGAACACTTCATACAGGTTGGATACCGGGATGCGGCCAACGTCCGGCGCGATCAGGTAGCTCTCGTACCAGCGGGTGAACAGGCCGGACAGCGCAAAGGTGGCCGCCGCCCAGGTCAGGCCGCTGCCGATGCGCGCCAGCAGCGCGGAACGGGTCACCAGCCCGCCCCAGTACACCACGGTGGCGAGGAAGAACAGCGTGCACATCCACATGAAGGCGGTCTGGCTGGCCAGCAGGAACTTGAGACCGAAGCTCTGCCCGGCGCGCGCCAGGTTGTGGTCGTACAGCTGGATGGCCAGCAGCGACAGCGCGCCGGCCAGCGGGAAGAACCAGCGCCAGCTCTTCCAGAACCAGCCCAGCGCGATCAGGCCGATGCTGCTGCCCACCAGGATCAGCTGCTCGTAGTAGTCCATGGCGCTGCCGTACAGGCTGAAGCTGTACGCGGCAGCGGTGATGATCAAGGCGGCGAACAACCAGTCGCCGATGGCCAGCCGCTTGTAGAACGGTTGTTGCAGGGTCATTTCCATCATGCTTCTCCACCTTCTGCCTTACGCCCTTCTAGCGTATCCACCACTTGGGCGAAATCGCGATCCAGGTCGCGGTTGTGGCGGTTGCTGCTCATCGCCACGCGCACGCGCCCCGATCTCAAGACTAGCCACAAGCGTACTTCACGGATATAGAACATCAGTATGATGCCGATCACCAAAAGCAGCGAACCCATGTACACCAGGCTCTTGCCGGGCGAGCGCGTCATCTGCAGGCCGGAAGCCTGCACCTGGTCGAAACCGGACAGCTCCAGGTACACCGGCGCGGTGTAATCGTTGAAACCGCTGATCGCCACCAGGCTGTCCAGCAGGAAGCGGTAGTGCTTGGCATCCTGCGGCCACGGCGCCAGGCCGGCCTTCTCCTGCGCCACCGCCATCACGTCGATGATGGTGCCCTGCAGGATCTTGATATAGGTCTGCGCAATGGCCTGACGCTTGTCGGCCGGCACTTTCTGGTCCAGGAACTGCTCCAGCGCATTGAAGCCGCCCTGGCTGAAGCGCGCCAGCACCCAGCGCACGCTGGTGGCAAACTGCTGCTGCATTGCCGGGCTGATGGCATTGCCCTGCAGCGCCTTGGCGGTGGTGCGCTTGACGATGTCGTCGTACCAGGCCGGGTTGTTCAGCGCCGCGCGCAGGCGCATGAAGCTGTCGATCTTCAGTTGGTCATCCAGCGGAATGCGCAGGAACTGGAACGGCTGCGATACCTCGCTGCGCACGCCGGCCACCTGGTACAGCGCGCCCTCCTGCTCCATCGGCGCCATGTAGTGCATGAACTCGCGCGCCTGGCCCTGGCTGTCGCGCAGCTTGAAGGTAACCGACGGGCCGATGTTCTTCAGGCTCTTGCTGTCCTGCTTCACTTCGCGCGCATCCTGCATGCGCTGGCCCATGCTCTTGGCGCCTTCCGGTGCCTTGCCCATGTTTTCCACGTTGAACACGCGCAGCTCGCCGAATTCCAGCTGGTAGTCCTTGCCGTTGGCCTTCAGCGGCTGGGCAGCCAGCGACACACCCTTGATGTCCACCGGTGCCAGTTGCGGCGCCGCCAGGTTCCAGGCGCGCAGCTGCAGTGGCGAGCCGCCATCGCCGAAGCTGGCCTGGTAGATGGCCACGCCGTCGATGATCAGCGGGTGGTTCACCTTGATGGTGGCCGGTGTTTCCTTGCCGCTTTGCTTGTCGGTGACCACGATGTCGCTGGCGAACAGCTTGGGCATGCCGTTGCTGTAGTAGTCGACGTGGAATTTCTTCAGCGTGACAATGAACGGCAGGTCCTGCACCAGGTAGCCATTGCCGCTGTTCAGGAAGATCACGTCGGCGCTCTTGTTCTCGGCGATGGTGACGTTGCCGCGGAACGACAGGTTGGCCGCAGTCAGCCGGCTCTGCGCCGGAATCTGGCTTTGCGGCAGGTCGCGGGTTTCCGGCACGATCTTGCCGGCCAGTTCGCCAAGCTTGAGCGGCAGGTTGCCATCCAGCAGGCCGCCGATGCAGATCACCACCATGGCGATGTGGGCGAAGAAATAGCCCAGCTTGTTGGCTGCCCCCTTCTTGGCCGCCAGCACCACGCTGCCGTCCTCGCGCTCGCGGCGCTTGTAGCGCATACCCAGCCGCTGCAGCAACGCCAACGCGGCAGGCTCGTCCAGCGTCAGCGCCAGTTCCTGGCTGTGCTTCATCGCCGCCAGCGAGTTGTCGCTGGCCTTTTCGCGGAAGGCGCGCATCTCGTGCACGAAGCCGGGGCCGTTGCGCACGATGCACAGCGTGGTAGAGGTCACCAGGAAGGTGAGAATGGTCAGGAACCAGGCCGAGTGGTACACGTCGTACAGGCCCAGGTCCTCGAATGCCTTGAACCAGAACGGACCGAACTCGAAAGCGTAGTTGGGATAGGGTTCGTTCTGCTTGAGCACCGTGCCGATCACCGAAGCGATGGCAAGGATGGTAAGCAGGCCGATGGCGAAGCGCATCGAACTGAACAGTTCGTACAGCTGGTAGCCGGGGGATGTGCGTTTTTTGCTGGTCATTTTTCTGGTTTCAGGCGCGACAAAGGGGGCGCAAGGCCCCCTTTGGAATACCGCTACGCAAAAAAGTTGCGCCGCTTGGAGATCTGTTCACGATCTGCTGCGCGTCGGCGATGTTGCGTGAGAAACGGTTCCGGAATGCTCATTTACTACGGGTAAACTCCGCTTCCTCAACCGTTTTTGCCTTGCTCTCGCGCGAGCGTGCGGGATCGTGAATCTGCTCTCTTAACGAAGGCCGGAAATGTATTCGGCAACCGCCTTCATTTCGGCATCGCTCATGCGCATGGCAATGTCACCCATGATCTGGTTCTTGCGATCGGTGCCGGCCTTGAAGTCGTTCAGTTGCTTGGCCACGTAGGCGGCGTGCTGGCTGCCCAGTGCCGGGAACTGGTCCGGGATGCCGCGGCCGGCCGGGCCGTGACACGCCATACAGGCCGGAACCTTGGTGGCCGGGTTGCCGGCGGTATAAATCTTCTTGCCCAGCGGCATCTGGCTCTTGTCCGCGGCTTCGCGCGGTTTTGCCTTCTGGCTGCTGAAGTAGGCGGCGACGTTACGCACATCGTCCGGGGACAGCGAAGAGGCCATGCCCAGCATGATCGGGTTCTTGCGGTCGCCCTTCTTGAACGCCATCAGCTGGTTTTCGATGTACTTGGCTTGCTGCCCGGCCAGGGTCGGGTTGGCGGAAGCCACGCTGTTGCCGTCCGCGCCGTGACAGGCAGCGCACACCTGGTCGACGATGGCTTTGCCCTTGACCGGGTCAGCCTTGGCCGCCGGAGCCGGAGTGGCGGCCATCGCGGCAGCGGCAAAGCCTGCAGCAGCAATAGCCAACAGCATCTTACGTTTCATGGTCGCTCCTAGTGAGAGATAGCGTAAATATCTGTAAAGGTGGCAATTTCAAACCTGCTATTCTATATCAATTGACTTTGACCTTACTACTATGTCGATTTTTCAGAAAGCGCAGTTTTTTACCACTGTAAACCATTTGCAGGATTTGCCACCCACCCGCTGTGAAGTCGCCTTCGTCGGCCGCTCCAACGCCGGCAAATCCAGCGCCATCAACACCCTGTGCAATCGTACCCGGTTGGCCTACGTGTCGAAAACGCCGGGACGTACCCAGCATATCAATTTCTTCGACCTGGGGCAGGAGCGTTTTCTGGTTGACTTGCCGGGCTACGGCTACGCCGAAGTGCCGGAGGCAGTGCGTGCGCACTGGGTGCAGCTGCTGGGACGCTATCTGCAGACCCGCGACAGCCTGGTGGGGCTGCTGCTGATCATGGATTCGCGTCACCCGCTGAAGGAACTGGACTGGAAAATGATCGAATTCTTCCAGATGACCCAACGGCCGGTGCATATCCTGTTATCCAAAGCTGACAAATTGTCGCGCCAGGAACAACAAAAGGTTCTGTCCTCGGTCAAGAAACAGCTTGCCGAGCACCCGAATATCACCATTCAGCTGTTTTCCAGCTCCAAGAAAACCGGTACCGAGGAAGTTTCGCGCGTGGTGGAGGAATGGTTCGCCGCCTGCCCGCTGCCGGAAGAAGAAGATTTCGACGGCCCGGAAACTTTCGGCGACTAACCCGTCAAAGCAGACAGGAGCAATACGCTTCTTCCCGCTTCACCTCCCTGAGCGGGAGCCTGCAAGGGCATTCGCCCCGGTTGATAACAGCCGGGGTTTTTTCTTGCCTGCCAGTTACACCGCAAGAAACCGGTCGCCAGCGCCTGCCGCGCTGCCTACACTGCCGGCATTCCATTCCTGCCCGGCGCCTGCCATGAAAAAAGACTACTGGCTGTTACTGCTGTTGGCCGCACTGTGGGGCGGCTCCTTCCTGTTCATGCGCGTGGCGGTGCCATCGCTGGGGCCTCTCCCGCTGATCGAACTGCGCCTGTCGCTGGCGGCGCTGACGCTGCTGCCGGTGCTGTGCTGGCAGGGCGGCCTGGCGCTGTGGCGCCAGCACTGGCTGCGCATCGCCATTTCCGGCGGCATTTTCCTGTCGGCACTGCCGTTCTGCCTGATCGCCTGGGCCTCGCTCAGCCTGCCGGCCGGGGTGGCCTCGGTGCTGAACGCCACCACCCCGCTGATGACTGCGCTGTGGGCGCTGCCGCTGGCCGGTGAGAAACTCACTGCGCAACGCAGCAGTGGGCTGCTGCTGGGGCTGGCCGGTGTGGTGGTGCTGATGCTGGGACGCGGCGCCGGTTTCACTGCCGGCAGCCTGCTGCCGGTGCTGGCCATGCTGGCTGCGACTTGCTGCTATGGCTGGGCCGGGCACATGACCCGCCGCTGGCTGCAGGGCGTGCCGCCGCTGGTGATCAGCACCGGCATGCTCAGCAGCGGTGCACTGCTGCTATTGCCGCTGGCATGGTGGCAGTGGCCGGCCGTCACGGTGCCGCCCAAGGTATGGGGCTCGGTACTGGCGCTGGCACTGGCCAGCACCGCGCTGGCCTACCTGATCTTCTACCGGCTGATCGCCCGCCTGGGCGCCACCCAGGCCAGCGGCGTCACCTACCTGGTGCCGGTATTCGGCGTGCTGTGGGGAGCATTGCTGCTGGGCGAGACGATCAACAGCAGCATGCTGCTGGGGGCCGCGCTGATCCTGGCGGGCGTAGTGCTGCTGAGCTGGCAGCCGGGGCGCGCCCGCTAGCGCCTGCTCACGATCTGCGGCGCGAGATCGTGAACACGTTACTAGACATTCAGTGCCAGCGGCAGCGTCACCAGCACCGCAAAGCCGCCAGTGGCCGAATGCTCGAAGCGCAGGCTGCCGCCGTGCTGCTTGACGATGCGCGCCACGATGGCCAGCCCCAGGCCGCTGCCGCCATCGGTGCCGCGGTGTGCGGCCAACCTTTCGAACGGTGCCAGCGCCGCCTGCTGCAGTTCCGGCGCAATGCCGGCACCGCTGTCATGCACCCGCAGCGTGACCTCTGCGCCGCTTACCGCCAGCGCCACGCTGTACGGCGCCGCGCCGTAGTGGCGCGCGTTCTGCAGCAGGTTGGACAGCAGGCGCTGCAGCCCCAGCGCATCGCCGTTCACCACGGCTTCCTCGCGCCGGTAGCCCACCGCCATGCCATCGCGGGCGAATTTCCCCAGCACGCTTTCCACCAGTTCGTCGAATGCCAGCGGCGACAGCGCGCGCTGTTCCTCGCTGCGCGCAAAGTCGATGAACTGGCCGACGATGCGCGACAGCTCGTCGATGTCGGACAGCATTCCTTCACGCTCGGAATGGTCGTCCTGCAGCTCCACCGCCAGCTTGAGGCGCGTCAGCGGCGTGCGCAGGTCGTGCGACAGGCCGGCCAGCATCAGCCGGCGTTCGCTGGCGGCCTTGTCCAGCGCGGTGGCCATGCCGTTGAAGCGTTCTATCAGCTGCTTGACCTCGTGCGGGCCGCTGGGCTGCAGCGGCGGCGGCATGCGGCCAGCCTCCAGTTCGCGGGTGGCGTCCACCAGCTGGGTAAGCGGCCGCGTGGTGCGCCAGGCCAGCGCGAATGCCGCCAGCACCGACAGCAGCGCCACCAGCCCGGCCGCCTCCAGCGTGGGCAGCAGCGCCGGCGGCAGGTAGCGCGCCATCGGCACCACCAGCCAGTAGTGCTCCTCCAGCATCGGCACCTTCAGCCACAGCTCGCGGCGCTCACCGTTGGCAAAGCGCACCTCCACCTGCTCGCCCAGCGCCTTGCTCAGCGTACTGGCCAGGTCGCGGCCAATGTAGGGCACGCGCTCGTCGCGCCGGGTCTTGTCGTCCAGCGGCAGCAGCCGCGGCAGGCCGGGGTGGTCGTTGTGGCGCAGGAAGGCGGCGCGCGCCGGCTGCGGCATGCGTTCCAGCACGCCTTCGTAGTCGGCCAGGGTGTCCACCACCTGGGCATAGAGCTGGCGCGACAGCAGCCGGGTTTTCTGCTGCACGCCCAGCCACAGGGTGAACACCTGGCTGGCGAGCACCGCCAGCACCACCAGCACGGCCAGCCGGGCGAACAGGGTGCCGCGCAGGGCCGGCAGCTTCATCCTTCGTCCCTGCTGCCGCCGTCCGGCACGAAGACATAACCGTAGCCCCACACCGTCTGCAGATAGCGCGGCGGGCCTTCCGGCTCCTCAATGGCCTTGCGCAGCCGCGACACGTGCACGTCGATGCTGCGATCCTGCGACTCGCCGCCACCCTTGCCCATCGCCAGCTCCATCAGCTGTTCGCGCGTCATCGGCCGCCGCGGGTGGCTGGCCAGCGCCAGCAACACCGCGTACTCGGCGGTGGTGAGCGATACCGGCACGCCGTCGCGGGTCAGCTCGCGGCGCGCCGGGTTGAGCACGCAGCGGCCGAATGGCAGCGGCGCGGTATCGGCCAGCTGGGCGGTAACCACCGGTGCGTGCTCATAGCGGCGCAGCACGGCATTGATGCGCGCCAGCAGTTCGCGCGGGTTGAACGGTTTGGCCAGGTAATCGTCGGCGCCCATTTCCAGCCCCAGGATGCGATCCACATCCTCGCCGCGCGCGGTGAGCATCACCACCGGAATGGGTTCACCCTGCGCCCGCAGCCGGCGCACCACCGCCAGGCCGTCTTCGCCGGGCATCATCACGTCCAGCACCAGCAGGTCCGGCCGGTTGCGTGCCAGTTTGCGGTCCAGGTCGCGGGCGTCCGGCAGGCTGTCCACGGTAAAGCCCTGCTGCGCCAGGTAGCGCTGCAGCAGCTCGCGCAGGCGCACATCGTCATCCACCACCAGTATCTTGCGTTGTTCCATAGGGTCTTCGTTCACCGCCGGTAAGCTTTGTGACAAGCGTAGCGCGAGCGCCCGCGCGCGTCTGCCCCGACGTGAAGATTGGTTAAGCCACCAGCCTGCCTTAACAGCCGTTAACACTCTGCCTGCCGCGGCACAAAGTTGCGCAATACCCGGCGCCTACAGTTGCAGCATCGGCCCCGGCATTCGGGGCAGCCTATCTGGAGCCAAGCATGCTGACCCGAAGCAAACTGCTGATCGCCACCGTAGCCGTTTTTTCCGCTCTGTCCGCCGGCGCCCGGGCGCAGGGCACCACTGACGCTGCGCCCCAGTCGATGCGTGAAGAAATGAAGATGTTTCACGATGCGGTGATGTCCGGCGCACTGACCGATGCCGAGCTGCAAACCCTGAAGCAGGATCAGGCCACCTTTCGCCAGCGCATGCAGGACATGCGCGCCAAGGGCGAGCTGAGTGCAACAGACCGCGCCGAACTGAAAAAGATGCACGAAGAGATGCACGCCAAGCTGATGGCGCTGATCAACAACAGCGACCGCACCCAGCCACGCGACAAGTGGCCCAGCCAGATCCTGCCCGAACCGGGCCACCACGGCATGCCGGGCAAGGGTGGCGAGCGTGACGGCATGGAATGGGGCAGCATGGGCGATGCCCACGCCTTCCACGACGCGGTGCGCTCCGGCGCACTGACCGACAGCGAAATCGCCACCCTGCGCCAGCAGCAGAAGGCGCTGCACGACAAGCTGATGGAGCTGATCAACAACAACGACCGCACCCAGCCGCGCCAGGCGCCCGCGGCTGCCCCGCAACCCTGAAACGCGATGGCGGCATGCCATGCCCTCCCCCGGCATGGCACGCCGCCAAGACGCAAGATAGAATGCGTGCCATGAATCGGCTTTTTCCGACACTGCTGTTCTGTGTGGCGGCCAGTCTCGGCGGCGAAGCAGCACTCGCACGGCCCTTGTTTTTCGGCCCGCCCTCCGGCTTCGCACAGCAGGACAGGGTGGACAGCCTGCGCCTGCGTGAGCTACGTCTGAAAGAAGCGATCGACCGCGGCGAACTGAGCCCGGAAGAAGCCGACCGTCTGCGCCAGCACTATCGCCAGCACGAGCTACTGCGGCCCAATCTGCAGCCCGGCCCGGCCAGCGAGCCGGCACATTCGCCACAGAAAGAATGGCGACGCTGGCGCAAGAACCAGGACAGACTCAACGCAGCGCCGTTTACCGCACCGGATTGACCCCGACAACCGGGTGCCGTGTCGGCCGCTGCCCGATCAGGGGGAATGGCATGACATGGCAACGCTGGCTATGGCCGATAGTGGCCTGGCTGCTCTGTACGCAGGTGTGGGCGACGAGTTCGCCCTGCCGCAGCAATGCCGACAGCAACGCCTGTCAGCTGCAACAGGCCGGTGAGGCCAGTTGCAACGATGTCGCCGCCACCGACCGCCTGGCCTGCCAGCAGCAATTCACCCCCGCCCCCAACTGCCTGCGTGAACGTGACCGCGCCGCCTGCCTGGCGCTGCAGAAGGCACAGTATGACTGCAGCCAGCTGCAAGGCCTGGCGCGCCGACAATGCCTGGCCCGCGCGCTGCCGCCGCCGCAGTGCCGCCCCGGCACCACCAGTGATCACTGCCGTGCGCTGCAGGAAGCGGCCCGCCGCTGCGGCGTTCTGTTCGGCAGCCACCGCCGCCAGTGCCAGCACCTGACCCTGCAGCAGACCGACGACGGCTCGGCATTGCGCTGAACCCGCGGGAAAGACACAGGGCCGCCGGTTAGCAACCGGCGGCCCTGTGTCGCTTGCGGCCAACGTTGGCCGCAAGCCTGGCGCCTGTTTACGGCAGCAGGATGATGGAGCCGGTGGTACGGCGCCCTTCCAGGTCGGCGTGGGCGCGGGCGGCATCGGCCAGCGCGTAGCGCGCCGACGGCTGCACCTTCACCGCGCCGGCACGGATGCGCTCGAACAGCGCCTCGGCACTGGCCTCCAGCTCCGCGCGGGTAGCCACGTAGTCACCCAGCTTGGGGCGCGTAAAGAACAGCGAGCCCTTCTGCGCCAGGATCAGCGGCGCAAATGCCGGCACTGCGCCGGAGGCGTTGCCGAAGCTGACAAACATGCCGCGCGGCGCCAGGCAGTCCAGCGAAATCTCGAAGGTATCCTTGCCCACCGAGTCGTACACCACCGGCACACCCTTGCCGTCGGTAAGCTCGTTCACCCGCGCCACCACGTCTTCCTCGCGGTAGTTGATCACGTGCTTGCAGCCCAGGCGGTGGGCAATTGCCGCCTTGTCGGCGCTGCCCACGGTGCCGATCACCTGTACGCCCAGCGAGCTGAGCCACTGCACCGCGATCTGCCCCACGCCACCGGCGGCGGCATGCCACAGCACGGTCTGGCCGGCTTCCACCGCGAAGGTGCGACGGATCAGGTACTCCACGGTCATGCCCTGTAGCATCACGCAGGCGGCGACATCGTCGGCGATGTCGTCCGGCAGCCGCACCAGCGGCGCGGCGTTCATCACCCGGCGCTGGCTGTAGGCGCCCTGCGCGCCGCCGGCGTAGGCAACGCGGTCACCCACCGCCAGGTGTTCGACCCCCGCGCCCACCGCCTCCACCACCCCGGCGGCCTCGGAGCCTAGCCCGGACGGCAGCGTGAGCGGGTACAGCCCGCCACGGTGGTAGGTATCGATGAAATTGACGCCGATGGCGGTGTGGCGCAGCAGCACCTCGCCGGGGCCGGGCTGGCCCGGGGCAATGTCTTCCAGCTGCAGCACTTCCGGGCCGCCATTGGCGTGAAAACGGATGACCTGGTTCATGGTGAACTCCTGTGAGTAGGCGCAATGCCGCCATCTTGCCGCAAAGCGCGGCCGGCGCCACGCAACAGCCTGTTCTGCAGGCAGAACCGGGCTAGTAAATGGTGGCGGCTCGCCCGGCGATGCCCAGCAAGCCCGGCAGACACTGCGGCCAACGTTGCAGGCGGTGATCGTCGCCGTTGAACACCGTCTGCCGCGCGCCGGCGTAGTGCCGTGCCGCCACGCGCCAGTCCAGCACCTCGTCGGCGGTGCCCAGCACCAGCCAGTAGTTGGCCGCATGGATGGCCGGCGGCTGGATCGCCTCCAGTTCGGCCATGTGCTGCTCGGTCAGCACGTAGTCCTCGCCGGTATAGGGGTTGTGCTGCGGGCCGAGAAAGCGTGCCAGATCGCGCTCAGGGTGGATGGCCGGGTTGATCAGCACCGCCGGCAGGCGAAAGCGCTCGGCCAGATGGGTGGCGTAGAAACCGCCCAGCGAGCTGCCCACCAGCACCAGCGGCTGTTGCCGCGCGACGATCAGGCTGGCGGCCTGGGCGATGGCGGTGGCCGGGTATGGCGACAGCTGCGGCGCCTCGAAACTGTGCGCCGTGCCGGCCAGGAAGTCGTGCGTCTCGCGCGCCTTCAGCGATTGCGGGCCGGACTGGAAACCGTGCAGATACAGGTAGTGGGTCATGATGGCGACGGGCGGGAAAGATGCCGCAGTGTACGCCAGCCGCCGGCGCTCAGCGCGGCTTCCACTGGTAGCGTTGCAGAATGCGCTGGATCTCGCCATCGTGCGCCAGCGCGGCGATGGCGCGGTCCACCTGCGCCAGGCTGTAGCGCGGCTTGGGCGCCACCGCGCAGTAGGTCTGGCGGGTGGACACCACCCACGGCTGCACCTTGATGCGCTGCGCCGCCGCCGCGTTGTCGCGCGCCCAGCCGGCCAGCTCCAGTTCCGAGGTGATGACCGCATCCACGCCACCCATGCCCAGCGCCTTCAGCGAGGAATCCAGCCGCGCATGATCCACCCGCGTGGCCTTGCCCTGCTGCCACAGCACATCCAGCTCCGGGTAGTGGTAGCCGCGGATGACGCCGATGCGCAGGCCGGACATGTCCATGTTGGCCGCAATCTGCCGCGGCAGGGTTTTGCTGGTGACCACGCGCTCGATCTGCGGGTAGACGTCGCGCGTCCAGCTCAGGCGGGCGGCATTGCTGAACCAGGCCGGGTTGGAGTTGCAGATGATGTCCACTTCGCTGCGCTCCACCGCCGGCTCCACGCGGTTGCGCGACAGCAGATGGAAGCTGGCGCCGGCGCCCAGCGCTGTCGCCAGCGCCCGCCCCAGGTCGTAGCTGAGGCTGGGTGCCAGCTGGTGACGGGCATCCAGCACCACGATGGGCGGCGCATCCGACTCGGCCACACCAACGCGCAGCTCCTCCGCCTGGGAAATGCCGGCGCTCAGAACCGCGACAAGCGACAGCGTGATCATTAGCTTCGGCATATGCGGCTCCCGGTACCTTTTATACTGTATTGTTCTAAGAAATGCGCTTATCCTGCTGTTTCGCAATGATAAGATGAAACACTTTTTGTCTACGTAGTTTTACCTATAAAAGCCGCTTTTGCCATGTCCACACTCGCCAACCACCCCGTTTTCGACCTGCTCTCGCGCCGCATCCTGATTCTGGATGGCGGTATGGGCACCATGATTCAGCGTCACAAGCTGGAAGAAGCCGACTACCGGGGCGAGCGTTTCAAGGACTGGCCGCGCGACGTGAAAGGCAACAACGACCTGCTGGTGCTGACCCAGCCGCAAGTCATTGCCGGCATCCACCAGGCCTATCTCGATGCCGGTGCCGACATCATCGAGACCAACAGCTTCAACGCCACCGCCATCGCCATGGCCGACTACGGCATGGAAGCGCTGGTATGGGAGCTGAACCACGCTGCCGCCAGGCTGGTGAAAGAGTTGTGCGTGGCCGCCACTGCGGCCAACCCGGACAAGCCGCGCTTCTGCGCCGGCGTACTCGGCCCCACCAGCCGTACCTGCAGCATCAGCCCGGACGTGAACGACCCGGGCTACCGCAATGTGACCTTCGACGAGCTGGTGGACACCTATAGCGAAGCCATCGACGGCCTGGTGCAGGGCGGCGCCGACTTCCTGCTGGTGGAAACCATCTTCGATACGCTGAACGCCAAGGCGGCAGTGTTCGCCATCCACAAGTATTTCGACGAACGCCCGGATGTGCCGCGGCTGCCGACCATGATCTCCGGCACCATCACCGACCAGTCCGGCCGCACCCTGACCGGCCAGACCACCGAGGCGTTCTACAACTCGCTGTCGCACGCCGACGCCATGAGCTTCGGCCTGAACTGTGCGCTGGGCCCGGACCTGCTGCGCCCCTACGTGGAAGAAATGTCGCGCATTGCGTCCACCTTCGTCTCGGTGCACGCCAACGCCGGCCTGCCCAACCCGCTGGCGCCCACCGGCTACGACCTGACGCCGGAAGTCATGGCGCCGCAGGTGCGCGAGTGGGCCGAAGCCGGGCTGGTGAACATCATCGGCGGCTGCTGCGGCACCACGCCGGAACACATCGCCGCCATCTACCAGGCGGTGAAGGACCTGCCGCCGCGCCCGCTGCCGCAGATCGAGCCCAAGTGCCGGCTGTCCGGCCTGGAGCCGTTCAATATCGGCGACCACGACCTGTTCGTGAACGTGGGCGAGCGCACCAACGTGACCGGCTCCAAGGCGTTTGCCAAGCTGATCCTCAACGGCGACTACGCCACCGCGCTGGACGTGGCGCGCCAGCAGGTGGAAAACGGCGCGCAGGTGATCGACATCAATATGGACGAGGGCATGCTGGACGCCCACGCCGCCATGGTGCGCTTCCTCAACCTGATCGCCGCCGAGCCGGACATCAGCCGCGTGCCCATCATGATCGACTCCTCCAAGTGGGACGTGATCGAGGCCGGCCTGAAGTGCATCCAGGGCAAGGGCATCGTCAACTCCATCTCGCTGAAGGAAGGCCGCGACAAGTTCGTGGAGCAGGCGCGCCTGGTGCGCCGCTACGGCGCGGCGGTGATCGTGATGGCCTTCGACGAGGCCGGCCAGGCCGACACCTTCGCCCGCAAGATCGAAATCTGCGAAAAGAGCTACCGCATCCTGGTGGACGAGGTGGGCTTCCCGCCGGAAGACATCATCTTCGACCCGAATATCTTCGCGGTGGCCACCGGTATCGAGGAACACGCCCGCTACGGCCTGGACTTCATCGAAGCCACCGGCTGGATCAGGAACAAGCTGCCGCACGCCAAGATTTCCGGCGGCGTGTCCAACGTGTCGTTCTCCTTCCGCGGCAACAACAAGGTGCGCGAGGCGATTCACGCCGTATTCCTGTACCACGCCATCAAGCGCGGCATGACCATGGGCATCGTCAACGCCGGCGCGCTGGAGGTGTACGACGAAGTCGACGCCGAGCTGCGCGAGCGTATCGAGGACGTGGTGCTGATGCGGCCAACCTCCGACGGCTCCGATGCCACCGAGAACCTGATCGCGCTGGCGGAAAAGTTCAAGGGCGACGCCGTGGCCGGCAAGCAGGGCGAGGACCTGTCCTGGCGCGAGCTGCCGGTGGCCAAGCGGCTGGAACACGCGCTGGTGAAGGGCATCACCACCTTCATCGAGCAGGATACCGAGGAAGTGCGCGCGGGTAGCGAGCGCCCGATCCACGTGATCGAAGGCCCGCTGATGGACGGCATGAACGTGGTGGGCGACCTGTTCGGCGAGGGCAAGATGTTCCTGCCGCAGGTGGTGAAATCCGCGCGCGTGATGAAGGCGGCGGTGGCCTACCTGGAGCCCTACATCGAGGAGGAGAAAATCCGCCTCGGCCTGCAGGACGCGCCGGCCAAGGGCACCATCATCATGGCCACGGTGAAGGGCGATGTGCACGACATCGGCAAGAACATCGTCGGCGTGGTGCTGCGCTGCAACAACTACAAGGTGATCGACCTGGGCGTGATGGTGCCGTGCCAGAAGATTCTGGATGCCGCCATCGAGCACAAGGCCGACATCATCGGCCTGTCCGGCCTGATCACCCCCAGCCTGGAAGAAATGAGCCACGTGGCCAAGGAAATGCAGCGCCAGGGCTTCGACATCCCGCTGCTGATCGGCGGCGCCACCACCAGCCGCGTGCACACCGCGGTGAAGATCGCGCCGCACTATCAGGGCCCGGTGATCTACGTGCCGGACGCCAGCCGCGCGGTGGGGGTGTGCTCCAACCTGCTGTCCGACACCCTGCGCGACCCGTTCGTGCAGGAGGTGGCCGACGACTACGCCAAGGCGCGCGCCATCTTCGAAGGCCGCGGCGACGCCAAGCTGCTGCCGCTGGCCGAAGCGCGCGAACAGCGCCACCGCATCGACTGGGCCGGCTACACCCCGCCCAAGCCGGCGTGGCTGGGCGTGCGCCGCTTCGAGCAATACCCGCTGGCCGAGATCGCCCGCTGCATCGACTGGACGCCGTTCTTCCAGAGCTGGGAGCTGGCCGGCCGCTTCCCGGCGATCCTGGACGACGCGATCGTCGGCGAATCGGCGCGCAGCCTGTTTGCCGACGCGCAGGCCATGCTGCGGCAGATCATCGACGAACAATGGCTGAGCGCCAATGCGGTGATCGGCCTGTTCCCGGCGCGCAGCGTGGATTGCGACGATATCGAGATCCTGGACCCGGAAACCCGCGCACCGCTGATGACCTGGGTGGGCCTGCGCCAGCAGCTGGTGAAAACCGACAAGGATGGCAACAAGAACCCGGACTGGGCGCTGGCCGACTTCGTTGCCCCGGCTGACAGCGGCGTGGAAGACTACATCGGCGCCTTCGCGGTTACCGGCGGCCTGGGCATCGACCCGCACGTGGCGCGCTTCGAAGCCGCCAACGACGACTACTCGGCGATTCTGCTCAAGGCGCTGGCCGACCGTTTTGCCGAGGCCTTCGCCGAGCTGATGCACCAGCGCGTGCGCACCGAGTTCTGGGGCTACGCCGCCGGCGAGACGCTGGACAACGAGGCGCTGATCGACGAGCAGTACGTGGGCATCCGCCCGGCGCCGGGCTACCCGGCCTGCCCGGACCACACCGTGAAGCGCGAGCTGTTCGAACTGCTCGACGCCCCGGCCATCGGCATGACGCTGACCGAAGGCTATGCGATGCTGCCCACCGCGGCGGTATCCGGCTTCTACTTCAGCCATCCGGACAGCCGTTACTTCGGCGTGGGCAAGGTAAGCCGCGACCAGGTGGAAAGCTACGCCCGGCGCCGCGGCGTGAGCATGGCCCAGGCCGAGCGCGACCTGGCGCCCAACCTGGGCTACAACGCCTGATCGCAGCTTGCGGCCAACGTTGGCCGCATAGCAACAGCAAGGGCGGGCCAACGGCCCGCCCTTGTGCTTTACCCCCAGCCACTTTGTAAGGCGGAATCCCGGGGCTACCGGGCGTTCTGCCGCCCAACCCCTCTTATCCGTACCAAGGTTGGCCGCATGGTGGCGGAACGCCCGCAGTGCGGGCTTCCGCCCTACCTTTCACACCAGCAAGCCGTAGCCCGGATAAGCGCAGCGCATCCGGGACGCATCGTGTCACATCAACAGGCAACTACGGTCGCGCCCGGCATCCTTGGACAGGTACAGCGCCTTGTCCGCCATCTGCAGCATGGTCTGGCTGTCGGCGGTGGATGGCTGCAGCGCCGATACGCCGATGCTGACGGTAAGGCCGATATCGCGCCCCTCCTCGCTGCCAATTTTCAGCGCACGCACCGACTCGCACAGGCGGCCCGCCAGGATGCAGGCACCCTCGGCATCGGTTTCCGGCAGCACGATGGCAAACTCTTCGCCACCGATGCGGCTGAGGATATCGTGCTGGCGCATCAACCCCTGCAGGTGGCTGGCCACCGTGCTCAGCACCCGGTCGCCGGCGAGGTGGCCGTGGCTGTCGTTGATACGCTTGAAGTGGTCAATGTCGAGGATCATCACCGCCAGGCTCTTGCCATAGCGGCGCGCGCGGCCGAATTCGCGCTCCAGGCACTGCATGAAGTGGCGGCGGTTGCTCACCCCGGTGAGCATGTCGGTGAGCGCCTGGCGCTCCAGTTCCTTCTTCAGCAGCTGCAGCTCGGTGATGTCGGTGGAAAAGCCGATCAGCGCCTTGGGCTGCCCCTGCAGCACGATGGGCACCTTCACCGACCAGTAATACGATGACTGGCCGTTCTCGTTGGCAAACTCTTCCCCACTGGCGATCTTGCCGCCGGTTTCGAATACCTTGCAGTCCATTGCCCACCACTGATCGGCGATTTTCCTGCAGGCCACCTCGCTGTCCAGCTTGCCGACGATATCCTGCGGTGGCCGGCCCAGCAGCCGCGCGGTGCGCTCGTTGACGTACAGGAAGCGGCGGTCTTCCGATTTCATGTAGATGTAGGAATCGACATTGTTCAGCACCGTGTCCAGCAACTGGCGCTGCTCGCGCAACTCGCCCTCCAGCCGCTTGCGCTCGGTGATGTCGGTGGAGATGCCGCACATGCCGATGATGTCGCCTTGCTCGTCGCGCACCGGCGCCTTCACCGTCCAGTAGATGCGGGTTTCGCCGCTGGCCTTGATGATGTTCAGCTCTTCGCTGGCCAGGGTTTCGCCGTGCTCCAGCACGCGGCGGTCATTCAGCCGCAGCTGGTCGGAAACCGCCAGATCGAAGAAATGGCTGTCGTCCTTGCCCACCACGTCCGCCAGCTGCCCGCCGAACAGCTCGCACACCATATTGTTGGCGTAGGTGTAATTGCCGGCGGTGTCCTTGGTGTAGATATGGGCGCCGACATTGTTCAATACCTCGCGCAGGCTCAGCACCTCGCGCAGTAAGTCCTGAACGCTGCTGTTGTGGTTTTGCATGCTGCTCTCCCATCCGGCGGCCGGCGGCGTTCTGGCACTGCAGGCCGCGCAATAATCTGATTCTGGCAGATTGTGTGCCGCTCTCCAGCCCGCATGCTGCCGGCCAGCGGCCGAGCAGGTGCAGCGCTATCAAAACGTCTAACCGGTATTAGCCGGGTCTTGATAATCGGCACCAGACATGCGCCCTGGCAGCCGGCCTGCGGGTTTTGCGCCGCGCCGCGGCCTGCGGCAGAATGCCGGTGGCAATATTCGGCAGCGAAGCCGGAGCACACAGGGGGGAGCACACATGGGCAAGAACCGGCTGGAAGCATTCAGCGATGGCGTGCTGGCCATCATCATCACCATCATGGTGCTGGAGTTGCGGGTACCGCATGGCAGCGACCTGTCCGCGCTTAGCCCGCTGCTGCCCAGCTTCTGGAGCTATGTGCTGAGCTTCGTCTACGTGGGCATCTACTGGAACAACCACCACCACCTGCTGCACGCCACCCGCCAGGTATCCGGCGGCGTGCTGTGGGCCAATCTGCACCTGCTGTTCTGGCTGTCGCTGTTCCCGTTCGCCACCGGCTGGATGGGCGAGAACCACTTTGCGCCGCTGCCCACCGCCGCCTACGGCGTGGTGCTGCTGATGGCGGCCGTGGCCTGGTACATCCTGCAGTTCAGCATCATGTGCACCGACGGCAAGGCCTCGCCGCTGAAGCGGGCGCTGGGCAGCGACTGGAAGGGCAAGCTGTCGCCGCTGTGCTACCTGGCCGGCATCCTTGTCTCCTTCCGGCAGCAGTGGCTGGCACAGGCCATCTACACCCTGGTGGCCATGCTGTGGCTGGTGCCGGATCGCCGCATCGAGCGGGCAATCGACCAGCACTGATCCCCTGCCGGAAAACTGGCAATTTCACCGTTTTCCCGCCAGCCGCCTGAAATTCCCGGCGGCGCACCCGCCTGTTTATCCAGCAAATTCAATGACTTGAGCAAACTTCACAAGGTGGCACGCCGGCTGCTATGGCTACGGCATTCGCCGGCACCGCCGGCCCGACCATGCCACCACAGGAGTTAGCCATGCACAGCGCCATCGGAACCGATCTGCCCGCAGATTTCTGCCAGGATATGGACAATGCCTACACACTGCCGGCCAGTTACTACACCTCCGAGGCGGTGTTCCAGCACGAGAAGGAGCACATCTTCACCCGCGCCTGGCTGTGCCTGTGCCACGCCAGCGAGCTGGCCGAGAGCAATGCCTACGTCACCCGCAAGATCGTGGGCGAGAACCTGGTGGCGGTGCGCGGCCGCGACGGCGTGCTGCGCGCCTTCTACAACGTCTGCCCGCACCGCGGCCACGAGCTGTTCAAGGACAGCGGCGTGGCCCGCAACGTGGTGAGCTGCCCCTACCACGCCTGGACTTTCAAACTGGACGGCGAGCTGGCGGTGGCGCGCAACTGCGAGCACGTGGCCAACTTCGACAAGGCTGACTACAACCTGGTGCCGATCCGCGTGGCCGAGTACGCCGGCTTCGTGTTCGTAAACATGGACATGGACGCACCGCCGGTGGAAACCGCGCTGGCCGGCCTGGATGCGCACCTGAAAACGGTATGCCCGAATGTGGCCGAGCTGCAGGTGGCCTCGCGCACCATCACCGACACCCCGGCCAACTGGAAGGTGATCGTCGACAACTACATGGAGTGCTACCACTGCGCACCGGCGCACCCGGGCTTTTCCAGCTCGGTGGATTCCGAGCGCTACACCCATACCTTCCACGGCAACTGGACGCTGCAGCACGGCTACAGCAAATCGTCCGAGCAGGGCTATTCCTTCGATGCAGAGGTGAACAACCAGGCGTTCAGCGGCTACTGGGTATGGCCGTGCGTGATGTTCAACGTAGTGCCGGGCGACGACACCATGACGGTGATCTACGAATACCCGGTATCCGCCGGGCTGACGGTGCAGTACTACGAGGTGCTGATGAAGAGCAAGGAAGTCAGCCCGGAGCAGCGCAACTTCATCACCTGGGCCACGCAGACCTTCCGCCCGGAAGACCTCGCACTGGTGGAAAGCGTGCAGCGCGGCCTGCAATCGCGCGGCTACCGCGGCCAGGGCCGCATCATGGTGGATGCAACACGCAGCGGCATCAGCGAGCACGGCATCGCCTACTTCCACAACAAGGTGGCCGGCTACTACCCGCGCAGCGGGGAGGAGCAATGAACAGCCATATCGCCTGGCTGGCCGGCACGGTAAGCGACATCACCCCGCTGGCCCGCGACATCAAGCGCTTCACCCTGCGGCTGGAGGCCGGCAGCTACCCGGAGTTCGCCTCCGGCAGCCACCTGCTGCTGCGGGTGGGCAGCGCGGCGGACAGCCCGGTGAACGCCTACTCGCTGCTGGATGCCGGCGGCGGCAGCGCGGAAATCCACATCGCGGTGAAGCGCGAGGCGGATTCGCGCGGCGGCTCGGCCTGGCTGCATGAGCTGGCGCCAGGCAGCGCCATCCACTTCAGTACCCCGGCCAACCTGTTTGCACTACAACCGGCGGCGCGGCGCCACGTGTTCATTGCCGGCGGCATCGGCATCACGCCGTTCATCTCGCACCTGGCGGCACAGCGGGCCGCCGGCGGCGACTGCCAGCTGCACTACGCCTACCGCCAGCCGGACGAGGCCGCCTTTGTCGATGGCCTGGCCGGCCTGCCGCAGGTGACGCTGTACGACGGCAGCCGCGGGCAGCGGCTGGACGTGGCGGCGGTACTGGCCACGCTGGGGCCGGACGATCATGTCTACGCCTGCGGACCGCAACGGCTGCTGGATGCGGTACAGGCCGCCGGGCAGGCCTTGCAGGCGGCCGGGCGGCTGCACATCGAGCAGTTCGCGCCGCCGGCAGCACCGGCCGGCGGCGGGGCTTTCAGCGTGCGGCTGGTACGCAGCGGCTGCGATATCCAGGTGGCGGCGGACGAATCCATCCTCGATGCCATCCAGCGCCAGAGCCAGGTGCGGGTGGAAAGCCTGTGCCGCGAAGGCTACTGCGGCACCTGCGAGACGCGGCTGCTGTCCGGCAGCGCCGAGCACCACGACCAGTACCTGAGCGATGGCGAGAAACAGGCGCAGGACCGCATCATGCTGTGCGTATCGCGCGCCGCCTGCACGCGGCTGGAGCTGGATCTGTAGCCCCCGCCCACCCCACAACGCCATGCGGCCAACCTTTCGCCCGAAAGGTTGGCCGCATGCATTTCATGCATCGTAGCTTGGGTTGAGCACCAGCGAAGCCCAACGTTTACCGCGAGCTTTTGGTGTGTTGTCTGGTTTTGTATCCGCTGCGCGGATGATGATTGAAGTCGCCGGTTCCGCCCGGCGCACGGGATACCTTCTTTTGCTTCGCCAAAAGAAGGTATCCGAAGAAAAGGCGACCCGGGGCTGCTCGAAACCCCGTGCAAAAAGGCACGCCCCAGGCGCCGCCGAACTCGCCGCGCGCTAACGTCGCGCGGCTCAGACAAAGCGGCGGCTTAAAACCTGGGGCGCACCATTTTGCCCGGCTCGCGCCAACGGGATTGGGGCACGTCGGTTCGGCGCTACCTGTCCGTAGGGTGGACAAAGTGCAGCGTACCCACCCTATGAGAAACAGCAGTAGAGTGAGCTGACCGCTGGCCATACCCGCGCAGAACCAACCACTCATCCCACAACGCCATGCGGCCAACCTTTCACCCGAAGGGTTGGCCGCATATGCTCCGGCAGCTGGCTGTCTGCCGGCCCTAGCCGCCCACCACCTGCTGGGTGAGGCGGATGCCGTATTTCTTCATCTTGTACTGCAGCGTGGCGCGCGGCAGGCCGCACTGGCGCGCCGCCTCCGACAGGTTGGGGTAGCGCTTCAGGTAGTACAGCAGCAGGCTGCGCTCGTAGGCGGCCAGTTGCTCGTCCAGTGTGCCGCCACCCTCGGCCGGCGTCGCCGGCAGCGGTGCTTCCGCAGCCGGTGGCGGCAGCCGCGCGGCTGCCTTTTCGTCGCTGGCCTGCTCGTCGTCCTCCAGCAGCACGAAATCCAGTTCCTCGCCGTTTTCGCAGAAGATCAGGCTGCGCAGGATGATGTTCTCCAGCATGCGCACATTGCCCGGCCAGCTGTGGCGTTGCAGCCGGTCCAGCACTGCGTTGCTGATGCGCTTCACCCGGTTGCCGGTGAGCTTGCCGTTTCGCTCCAGGAAGGCCTGCGCCAGCAGCGGGATGTCACGCTTGCGCTCGCGCAGCGGCGGAATGGTGAGGTAGCCCACGTTCAGCCGGTACAGCAGGTCCGGGCGGATGCGCTGTCGCTCCAGCATCTGCTGCGGCGATTCGTTGGTGGCGGCGATGATGCGCACGTCCACCTGGCATTCCTTGCTGGAGCCGACGCGGCGGAAGGTCTGCTCCTGCAGCGCGCGCAGCAGTTTGCCCTGCACCGCCAGCGGCATGGAGTTGAGTTCGTCCAGGAACAGCGTGCCGCCGTGGGCGCTTTCCAGCAGGCCGGCGCGGTCCTCGGCACCGGTGAAGGCGCCCTTCACGGTGCCGAACAGCGCGCTTTCGAACAGCTGCTCCGGCATGGCCGCACAGTTCAGCACCAGGTAGGGCTTGCCGGCGCGCTCGCTGTGGGTGTGTAGCAGGCGCGCGAACAGCTCCTTGCCGGTACCGGTTTCGCCGTAGATCAGCACTTGCACGTCGGTGTTGGCCAGCCGCTGCGCCTGCTGCACCAGCTTCTGCATCGCCGGCTCGCAGGTGATGATGCCGTCGTCGGTCTGTGCCTGCTGCGCCTGCAGCCGCTGCTGCAGATCGACGAACTGTTCGTGCAGGTGGTTGATCACCGACAGGTCGCGGGCAATCTCGATGGCGCCGATGATCTCGCCATGCCCGCCCTGCAGCGGCAGCGTGGTGTGTACCTGGTGCACCGGCTTGCCGCTGGCGTTGTAGTACAGCTGGTACTGGTTGTGGTAGCGCTTGCCCTGGTATGCCGCCTGCAGCAGCGTGCTGCTGTGCTGATTCATCTTCGGATAGACCTGCAGCAGCGGGTTGCCCAGCGCGTGGGCGGCCAGGTAGTCGTCCTGGCGGGCGCTTTCCTCGTTGTAATACACGTAGTTGCCGTCGTTATCGACAATGGCGACCGGCTGCGGCAGGGAGTCGAGGAACTCCGTGAAAATGCCCAGCGCCGCGGTGAGTTGCGCGTCCATGTGTGTCTCCTCCCGGTGCTCCCGTTTGTTGGGGCACCCTGTAGTCTTTGTATTTTTTCTATTGATACCATGCCCGCGACGGCGGCGTCCGCAAACTGTCCCTGCCGGCCGCCAGATATCTGGCAGTTACGCAACTATCTACGCATCCACTAAAAATCCGCCAAAGGCAAACTTGATCCAAGTCAATGTTTTTACTTGGATTTTCCCACGCTTCGCCGGTGGCACGCTTCCTGCTGAAACGCTCCCCATCATGACGCCGATACCACGCCCCGCGCGGTATCCAGAACAGGGAGAGACACCTTGCACCAGCCGTCCACCACCGTGCCCCCCGGGCAACCCATCATCGACATCCGCGAGCTGCACAAGCGCTTTGGCGACCATCACGTGCTCAAGGGGGTGTCCTTCACCGCCCACCAGGGCGAGGTGGTGTCGCTGATCGGCGCCAGCGGCTCCGGCAAGAGCACCCTGCTGCGCTGCATGAATCTGCTGGAGGTGCCGGACAGCGGCCAGGTGCTGATCTCCGGCGAGGAGGTGGCGCTGACGCAGAACCGTCGTGGCCAGACGGTGATCGCCAACCCACCGCAGGTGGAGCGCATCCGCACCCGGCTGGGCATGGTGTTCCAGAACTTCAACCTGTGGCCGCACATGACGGTGCTGGAAAACCTGATCGAGGTACCCACCCGCGTGCTGGGCCAGCCGCGCAAGGAAGCCATCGAGCTGGCGGAATCGCTGCTGGCCAAGGTGGGCATTGCCGACAAGCGCCACAGCTACCCGGCCTTCCTGTCCGGCGGCCAGCAGCAGCGCGTGGCGATTGCCCGCGCACTGGCCACCCGCCCGGCGGTGATGCTGTTCGACGAGCCGACCTCGGCACTGGACCCGGAGCTGGTGGGTGAGGTGCTGAAGGTGATCCGCGACCTGGCGCAGGACGGCTGCACCATGGTGCTGGTCACCCACGAAATGGCCTTCGCCCGCGACGTGTCCAGCAAGGTGATGTTCCTGCACCAGGGGCGCATCGAGGAGTCCGGCAGCGCGAGCCAGGTGTTCGGCAACCCCAGCAGCGAACGCTGCCGCCAGTTCGTCAACGCACAAACCTGCCGCGCCTGAGCTTGCGGCCAACATTGAACCAACTTCAGCGGCACTGCCGCACCCACCCAGGCTGTCCTGCATCACCCACCCATCAGGAGAACGAATGATGAAAACCAGACTGCTGTCCCTGTGCTGTGCCATGTCCTTCGGTTTGCTCGCCGCCGGCGCCATGGCCGCCGCGCCGCTGAAGATCGGTGTGGCCGCCGAGCCCTACCCGCCGTTTTCCATCAAGAACAGCAACGGCCAGTGGTCCGGCTTCGAGGTGGAGCTTGTCAACCGCCTGTGCCAGGAGATGAAAACCCAGTGCCAGATCACCGAAGTGGCCTGGGACGGCATCATCCCCTCGCTGCAGGGCAAGAAGATCGACGTGATCTTCAACTCCATGTCGATTACCCCGGAGCGGCAGAAGGTGATCGCCTTCAGCAAACCCTACTACTACACCGACGCCATGTTCGTGGGCGCCAAGGGCAGCAAGCTGGACCTGAGCCCGGCCGGCCTGCACGGCAAGACCATAGGCGTGCAGTCGTCCACCACCAATGCCAACTTCGTGCAGAAGCGCTACGCCCAGGGCGTCAACATCAAGTACTACAACACCCAGGACGAGCTGAACGCCGACATGGCCGCCGGCCGCATCGACGTGATGCTGCTGGATGCACTGGCCGCCGACCTGTACCTGAGCAGCAAGGACGGCGCCAACCTGGAATCCAAGGGCCTGGCACCGCGTGACCCGGTGTTCGGCCCCGGCATCGGCGCCGGCCTACGCAAGCAGGACGTGGCGCTGAAGCAGCAGTTCGATGCCGCCATCGGCAAGCTGCTGAAGAACGGCAGCTACGACGCCATCCAGAAGAAGTATTTCAAGATCAGCGTGGCCCCGAAGTAAGCCGGCACGGGCCTGCGCCGGCAACGGCCGGGCCCGTCACGACGCACACCGCCCGAATACCCACCGCAAGGGAATGACGTCATGAGCTGGTTGCAACACGTTTTTGACACCGTGGTACTCGACTGGGGGCCGGCGATGCTGGATGGCGCGCTGGTTACCCTGCAGATTTCCGCCGGCGCCTTTTCCGTCGGCCTGGTCATCGGCCTCATGGTGGCCATGACCAAACTGGCCGGCCCGCGCCCGCTGGTGCTGCTGGCCAACCTGTACACCAGCATCTGCCGCGCCGTACCGGAGCTGCTGCTGATCCTGCTGCTGTATTACGCCGGCGGCGACCTGATCAACTTCGTCCTGGCGCAGTTCGGCCAGGGCCCGGCGCCGATCAACGGCTTCATCGCCGCCGTGGTGGTGCTGGGCATCGTGCAGGGCGCCTACGCCGGCGAGATCATCCGCGGCGCCATCCAGTCGATCCCGCCCGGCCACATCGAGGCGGCACGCGCCTTCGGCTGCCGCCGCGGCATGGTACTGCAGCGCATCATCCTGCCGGAGATGCTGCCCTACGCACTGGGCGGGCTGTCCAACCTGTGGCTCATCCTGATCAAGGACAGCGCGCTGATCAGCGTGGTGGGCTACAGCGAGCTGCTGTTCACCACCAAGCAGGCCGCCGGCTCCACCCGCGAATACCTGCTGTTCTACATCTCGGTATCGGTGGTCTACCTGCTGATCACCCTGCTCTCCAACCTGCTGTTCAGCCGCTTCGATCGCCGCATCGGCCGCTGGATGCCCGCCCACTGACCGGGAGCGCGACATGGATTTTTCCTGGCTTACCCAATACAGCCCGCAGCTGTGGCTGGCACTGCTTACCACCGTGGAGCTGCTGCTGATCTCCGGCGTGCTGGGCTTTCTGCTGGCGGTGCTGGTGGCCTTTGGCCGGCTGTCGAAGCAGCCTTTCATCGCCTGGCTCAGCCTGTCCTACACCAACCTGATCCGCGGCACGCCGCTCCTGGTGCAGATCTACGTGATGTATTACGGCCTGGGCAGCCTGTTCCAGAACAGCCCGCTGCTGCGCGACAGCTGGCTATGGCCCTACCTGCGAGAAGGCTTCTGGTACGTGGCGCTGGCGCTCACCCTCAGCGTGGGCGGCTACCTGGGCGAGGTGATCAAGGGCGGCCTGCGCGGCGTGCCCAAGGGCGAGCTGGAAGCCGCCCGCGCGCTGGGCATGCCGCGCAGCCTGCTGATCCGCCGCATCTGGCTGCCGCGCACGCTGTACATGCTGCTGCCCACCCTGGCAGGGGAGTCGGTGATGCTGCTCAAGTCCACCGCGCTGGCCTCCACCGTGGCGGTAATGGACGCGCTGGGCCTGGCCAACCTGATCCGCAACCAGACCTTTCTCACCTACGAACCGCTGCTGTTGATGGCCGGCCTGTACCTGCTGCTGGCGCTGATCATCGAGCAGTCGTTCAAGCGGCTGGAATCCCGGCTGCCGTTCCGCAACACGCTGTAAGAACCCGTTTACGAGGATCACCCGCATGCACTACTCCAGTCTGGTAGACCGCCTGGCCGGCAAACGCACCGATGCCTGGCAGATTCACTACGCCGCCCTGCAGGCACAGGCCCAGGGCCAGGAAGTGTTCGTTCTCAGCGTGGGCGACCCCGATTTCGCCACCCCGGAACACATCACCGAACGCGCGGTGAGCGCGCTGCGCGGCGGCGACACCCACTACAGCGAGGTGAACGGCCGCCTGGGGCTGCGCCGCGCCATCGCCGCCATGCACAGCGAGGAAACCGGCCAGCCGGTGGATGCCGACCAGGTGATCGTGGTCGGCGGCGCGCAGAACGGCCTGTTCGCCGTGGCGCAGTGCCTGTGCCAGGCCGGTGACGAAGTGCTGGTGCCGGAGCCGATGTACCTCACCTACGAAGCCAGCATCCGCGCCAGCGGCGCCACCCTGGTGCCGGTGCCGGTGAGCGTGGAGGAAGGCTTCCACATTCGCCCGGAGGCGTTTGCCGCCGCCATCACCCCGCGCACCCGCGCCATCTTCATCGCCACCCCCAACAACCCCAGCGGCGCGGTGATGACGCGCGAGGAGCTGGATGCCATCGCCGCGCTGGCCAAGGCCCACGACCTGTGGGTGGTGTCGGACGAAGTGTACGCCAGCCTTACCTTCGAGCGTCCGCACATCAGCATGGTGAGCCTGCCGGGCATGGCCGAGCGCACCGTCACCATCGGCAGCCTGTCCAAATCGCACGCCATGGCCGGCTGGCGCACCGGCTGGGTGGTGGCGCCGCGCGAGCTGATCATCCACCTGGAGCGGCTGGCGCTGTGCATGCTGTACGGCCTGCCCGGCTTCGTGCAGGAGGCCGCCCAGCTGGCGGTGGAACAGCGCGGCCCGGTGATCGCCGCCATGCGCGACACCTACCGCCGCCGCCGCGACGTGTGCCACCAGCTGCTGTCGAAAGTGCCCGGCCTGCGCTGCCGCCTGCCGGAAGCCGGCATGTTCATGCTGCTGGACGTGCGCGGCACCGGCCTCAGCGCCCATGACTTCGCCTGGCAGCTGTTCCGCGAAACCGGCGTGTCGGTGCTGGATGCCAGCGCCTTCGGCGACACCGCCGCCGGCTTCGTGCGCCTGGGCTTCGTGCTGGACGAGGCGCGGCTGGCGGAAGCCTGCCGCCGCATCGCCCGCTTTGTGACCCAGCTGCAGGCGCAGCCAGCATGAGAGCCTGCACACGATCTGCTGCGCGTCGGCGATACGGCGTGAATTCGACTCAGGGATGCGCATTGACTCCATGTCAATTCCGCTTCCTCAGCCGGTTTCGCCTTGTCTCGCTCTAGCTCGCTAGATCGTGAGCACGCTCTACGACTCAAGAAAGGAGCGCAATATGAAAACCCTGGGCGTCTACCTGACCGAACTGTTGGCCGCATACGGTGTGGATACCGTGTTCGGCATCCCCGGCGTGCATACCGTGGAGCTGTACCGCGGCCTCGCCGACAGCCCCATCCGCCATATCACCGCCCGCCACGAGCAGAGCCTGGGCTTCATGGCCGACGGCTACGCCCGCGTCAGCGGCAAGCCCGGCGTGTGCCTGGTGATCTCCGGCCCCGGCCTCACCAACACCCTCACCGCCATGGGCCAGGCCTATTCCGACTCGGTGCCGATGCTGGTGATCTCCGGCGTCAACGCGCTGGGCAAGCTGGGCTCCGGCAACGGCTACCTGCACGAGCTGCCGGACCAGCAGGCGCTGGCCAGCCAGGTGTGCGCCTTCAGCCACAGCCTGACCCGCGCCGAGGAGCTGCCGCAGGTGCTGGCGCGCGCCTTCGCGGTGTTCGACGGCGCCCGGCCGCGCCCGGTGCATATCGAGATTCCGCTGGACCTGATGTCGGCGCCGGCCGACCACCTGCCGCTGCCGCTGCGCCCGCCGCGGCTGAGCCGTGGCGCCGCGCCGGCCGGCGAGCTGGCACTGGCCGCCAAACAGCTGCGCGAAGCCAGCCGGCCGCTGCTGCTGGTGGGCGGCGGCGCCACCGCCGCTGCCGCCGACATCGCCCGGCTGGCCGAGCTGCTGGATGCGCCCACCCTGATGACCATCAACGCGCGCGGCGTGCTGCCCGCCGGCCACCCGCTGGCGCTGTCCTGCACGCCGTCGCTGCCGGCGGCGCGCGCGCTGATCGACAGCAGCGACGTGGTGCTGGCCATCGGCACCGAGATCGGCCCCACCGACTACGACATGTACGCCGACGGCGGCTTCACGCTGCCCGGGCGGCTGATCCGCATCGATATCGACCCGCAGCAGCTGTTCCGCAACCGCGCCGCCGACCTGCCGCTGCTGGGTGACGCCGCCGCCAGCGTGGCCGCGCTCTGCCTGCTGCTGAACGGGCCGTGCGCCAGCCGCCAGGGCGCCGAACGCGCGGCGCGGGCTCGTGCAGGATTTGCCGAGCAGCTGGACGCGCAAAGCCGCGACGACCTGGCGCTGCTGCACCAGGTGCGCGACGCGCTGCCGCAGGCGCGCTGGGTGGGCGACTCCACCCGCCTGGTGTACGCCGGCAACCTCGGCTTCGATGCGCTGGCGCCGCGCCACTGGTTCAACGCCTCGGTGGGCTTCGGCGCGCTGGGTTACGGCCTGCCGGCGGCGATAGGCGCCGCACTGGCCGCCGCGCCGCAACCGGTGATCTGCCTCGCCGGCGACGGCGGCTTCCAGTTCACCCTGGCCGAGCTGGGCACCGCGGTGGAAAGCGACACCCCGCTGATCGTGCTGCTGCTCAACAACCGCTGCTACGGCGAAATCCGCGCCGCGATGCAGGCGGTGGCGGTAACGCCGCTGGGCGTGGACCTGCACAGCCCGGACTTCGTGGCACTGGCCCGCGCCTATGGCTGGCACGCCGAGCGTGTCATCGGCAACGGCGCCATCGTGGCGGCGGTGCAGGCCGCCGCCGGCCGCCGCCAGCCTACCCTGATCGAAATTCCGGCTCCGGCGCCGGGGCAGTAAGCCGCCTTCACTGACCGGACGCTGACCAACAAGGAACCGAGATGGACAAGAACTTTGCATACTGGCAAGCCCGCGCCGCCGCGCTGCCCGTCGAACTGCGCGCCTTCATCGACGGCGCCTACAGCTGGGCCGCCGACGGCGAAACCCTGCCCTGCATCAGCCCGGCCGATGGCCGCCTGCTGGGCGAATTCGCCCGCTGCGGCAGTGCCGACGTGGATCGTGCGGTAGCCGCCGCCCGCCGCAGCTTCGAGGCCGGCAGCTGGTCGCGACTGGCGCCGCGCGAGCGCAAGGCGGTGCTGCTGCGCTGGGCTGCCCTGCTGCGCGAGCACAGCGAGGAACTGGCGCTGCTGGAAACGCTGGACGTGGGCAAGCCCATCGGCGACACCACCGCCATCGACCTGCCCAGCACCCTCTATTGCCTGGAATGGTACGCCGAGGCCATCGACAAACAGCATGGCGAGGTGATTCCGGGCGACGGCAGCTTTCTCGGCACCGTCACCCGCGAGCCGATAGGCGTGGTCGGCGCCATCGTGCCGTGGAACTACCCGCTGCTGATGGCGATGTGGAAACTGGCGCCGGCGCTGGCCACCGGCAACAGCGTGCTGCTCAAGCCGTCGGAGCGCTCGCCGCTGACCGCGCTGCGCATCGCCGCGCTGGCGCGCGAGGCCGGGCTGCCGGACGGCGTGCTGAACGTGCTGCCGGGCGACGGCAAGGTGGGCGATCTGCTGGCGCGCCACGCCGACGTGGACTGCATCGCCTTCACCGGCTCCGGCGCGGTTGGCCGCAAGATCCTGCACGCCGCCGCCGACAGCAATATGAAGCGGGTGTGGACCGAGCTGGGCGGCAAGTCGCCCAATATCGTGTTCGACGACGTGGCGGATATCGAACAGGCCGCCAGCAGCGCGGCGTTTGCCATCTTCTACAACCTGGGCCAGGTGTGCAGCGCCGGCTCGCGCGTGCTGGTTCAGCGCAGCATCCTGCCCGCCTTCCGCGCGGCGCTGCTGGCGGTAGCCACCGATTGCGTGCCCGGCCACCCGCTGGACCCGGCCACCCGCTTTGGCGCGCTGGTGGACCGCGTTCACTGCGACAACGTGGCGCGCTATGTCGAGCTGGGCCGCAGCGAAGCCACGCTGCTCACCGGCGGCCAGCGCCTGGCGCAGGACGGCGGCTGCTACCTGCAACCCACGGTGTTCGAGTGCGCCAGCGGCGACGAGCGCATCGCGCGCGAGGAGATTTTCGGCCCGGTGCTGGTGATCGTGCCCTTCGACGACGAGGAGGATGCCATCCGCCTGGCCAATGACAGCGACTACGGCCTGGCCGCCGCGCTGTGGAGCCGCGACATCGGCCGCGTGCACGCGGTAGGCAGCCGCCTGCGCGCCGGCACGGTATGGGTGAACTGCTACGACGAGCTGGCGGACATGAACTTCCCCTTCGGCGGCTACAAGCAATCCGGCAACGGCCGCGACAACTCGCTGCACGCGCTGGACAAGTACACCGAGCTCAAATCCACCATCATGCGTCTGCGTTGATGCTTTTTCGGGGTGCGGCCGGGGGGCGGCCGCACCTTTTTTTACCCTGCCCACTCCTCCACGCTGCTTGCCACGCCACAACCGGCCGCAGCATCGCTTGATCTGGCGCAACTGTGCCTGCCGGATGCCTGACGCGCTGTCGATTACTAGTACATCTCATTTACAATAGCGGTCATGGTTAACCAGCTGCTACGTCTTTGCCTGCTGCTCACCGGGCTGACGAGCCTGGCCGCCAGTGCCTTTGCCGCCCCGCTGCCGCTGGTGGTGGCGCTGGGTGAGCACAAACCTCCCTACATCCTGCAGGACAAGCACGCCGGTATCGAATACGAGCTGGTCACCACCGCCTTGCGCAATGCCGGCTACGAGCCGCAGGTGGTGTTCATGCCCAACCAGCGCGCGCAGCAGGCGCTGACCGAAGGGCGGGTGGACGCCGCCATCTCGCGCAACGGCCCCTTCGTGTCGGTGCCCTATATCGCCTACCACAATATGGCGCTGACGCTGTGCGAGCGCCGGCTGCGGCTGGGCAGCATCAACGACCTGACCCGCTACCGGGTGGCGGCCTTTCACAATGCGCAGCGCTTTCTCGGCCCCGAGTACGCCGCCATGACGCGCGACAGCCACGATTACACCGAGGTATCGCCGCAGCCCATTCTCGGCAACCTGCTGTACACCGGCCGCAGCGATGTGGTGATCTCCGACCTGTTCGTGTTTCTCGGCCTGACGCCGCAGCTGTCGCTGCCGGCCGGCGCCATCCGCCCGGTGTGCAGCCACGCGCTGTTCCCGCCCACGCTGTACTCGCTGTCGTTCCGCAGCCCGGAAGCCTGGCAGCGCTTCAACCAGGCCATCCGCCAGCTGGCGCGCAGCGGCTTCTACGCCAAACTGGCACGCAGCTACCAGCTGCAGGACAAGCAGGGCCACGCGTTGTTCAGCCCGGACACCGTGGTGCGCACCCCACCCGGCGGCCAGCGCTGGGTGGCACCCATCAGCGCGTCGCAACCCCGCTAGCAGCCCGCTGTCTTGTCGGCCTTGCGGCCAACCTTACAGCCCGCAACCGTGGCGGATCACCCGCGCCAGGGTGGCGAAGTGGCGGGCGATGTCAGCCTCGTCCACGTGGGCATAGCCCAGCAGCAGGCCGGGCTGCGGCTGCGGGCCGCGGTAGTACTGGCTTAGCGGCCGGGTGAGGATGCCGGCCGCCATCGCCGCCTCGCACAGCGCCTGGTCGTTGCTGCCCTGCGGCAGCCCCAGCACCAGGTGCAGGCCGGCGGCGCCGTCATGCACCGGCAACCGCTCGCCGAAATGCTGGCGAATGGCGGTGAGCAGCGCCTGGCGCCGCCGCGCGTACAGCTGACGCATGCGGCGGATGTGGGCGACGAAGTGGCCCTCTGCAATGAAATCCGCCAGCACCGCCTGCGTCAGGTACTGGCCGCCGCGATACAGCTCGGACAAACCGGTCTGGAAGCTTTCCACCAGCGCCTCCGGCACCACCATGTAGGCCAGCCGCAGCCCCGGGTAGATCACCTTGGAAAAGGTGGCGAGATAAATCACCCGCCCGTGCGCATCCAGCCCCTGCAGCGAGGGCAGCGGCGGGCGGCCGTAGCGGAATTCGCTGTCGTAGTCGTCCTCCACGATCCAGCAGTTGTGGCGCCGCGCATAGGCCAGCAGCCGGCGCCGCCGCGCCAGGCTCATCACCGCGCCCAGCGGGTACTGGTGCGAGGGCGATACGTAGATCAGCCGCGGCACGCCCTGGCGCATGCCCTCGTCCAGCTTCAGCCCCTGTTCGTCCACCGCCACCGGCAGCGTGTTCAGCCCGGCGCTGCGCCATACGCTGTGCACGCCCCAGTAGCCGGGGTCTTCCACCCAGGCCGCATCGCCGCTGTCGGCCAGCAGCAGCGACACCAGCTGCATGGCGGCGTGGGTGCCGTTGGTGACGATGATCTGCTCCGGCGCGCAACGCACGCCGCGCGAGCTGCGCAGGTAGTCGGCCAGCTGCTGGCGCAGCGCCGGCAGCCCCGGCCCCACCGCGTAGGTGAGCAGGTCCGGCTGCGGCTTGCGCCACTGGCGGTTCTGCAGCCGCATCCAGATGCGCGCTGGAAAGGTGCGCACCTCCGGCACGCCGGGCATGAAGGCGCCCCACTGCCGCTCGGCGGCGCCGGCCTGCGCCACCAGCGCCTGGCCGCGCCCGGAAATGGCCGCCAGCGCCGGCGGCGCTGCGGCAGGCTGTGCGGTGTCGTGGCCTACCAGCCGGTCCGGGCGGGTATCCAGCACGAAAGTGCCCTGGCCGACGCCGGCGCTGACATAGCCCTCTGCGGCCAACCTTTCGTAGACGTGGATCACCGTATTGCGCGCCACGCCCAGCTCGCTGGCCAGCTGGCGCGACGACGGCAGCCGCAGCCCCGGCGGCAGCTGCTCCTGCAGCATGGCGTCGCGCAGCAGGCGGTACAGCTGCTGGTTGTTGGCCTCGTGGCTGGCGGGGTCGAACTGCTGCTGCAACAGGTCGGCCAGCAGCGGCGAACTACCGCTGCTGGCGGCGGGTGGCAAGGTGGACACGGGCCATTGGCTCCATCAGAAAAACACGATTGGGTCTAATTATATCGCCAATGGCCCCTTACACTGCCGGCCTGCATTCCCCCCAATGCAAACATGACAATAAAAAAACAAGGGCCGTACCCGCGGCCTTCCCTGGATCAATAGAGAGTAATAGTTGATGAGTGCACCCTCCTCCGGCTTGAGTCACGGGCTCAAGCAACGTCACGTCACCATGTTGTCGATTGCCGGCGTCATCGGCGCCGGCCTGTTCGTGGGCTCCGGCCACGCCATCGCCGAAGCCGGCCCCGCCGTACTGCTGGCCTACGGCATTGCCGGCCTGCTGGTAGTGCTGGTCATGCGCATGCTGGGCGAAATGGCCGTGGCCTCGCCCGATACCGGCTCGTTCTCCACCTATGCCGACCGCGCCATCGGCCACTGGGCCGGCTACATGATCGGCTGGCTGTACTGGTGGTTCTGGGTGCTGGTGATTCCGCTGGAAGCCAACGCCGCCGCCACCATCCTGCACACCTGGTTCAGCGGCGTGCCGATGTGGCTGTTCGCACTGGGCATCACCATGCTGCTGACCATCACCAACCTGTTCAGCGTGAAGAACTACGGCGAGTTCGAGTTCTGGTTCGCACTGGTGAAAGTGATCGCCATCGTTGCCTTCCTGGCCATTGCCGGCGCCGCCATCTGCGGCCTGATTCCGGGCAGCCAGGTCAGCGGTGTGGCCAATCTGTTCAGCCACGGCGGCTTCATGCCCAACGGCTTCCAGGCAGTGCTGGGCGCCATGCTCACCACCATGTTCACCTTCCTCGGCACCGAGATCGTCACCATTGCCGCGGCGGAATCCGACAACCCGCAGCAGCAGATCACCAAGGCCACCAACTCGGTGGTATGGCGTATCTGTCTGTTCTACCTGGGCTCCATCTTCGTGGTAACCGCGCTGGTGGCGTGGAACGACCCGGCACTGGCAGCGCAAGGCTCCTACCAGCGCACGCTGCAGCTGATCGGCATCCCCAATGCCAAGGCGATTGTTGACGTGGTGGTGCTGATTTCGGTGGCCAGCTGCCTGAACTCGGCGCTGTATACCGCCTCGCGCATGCTGTACTCGCTGGCCACCCGCCGCGATGCACTGCAGCAGTTCGGCAGCGTGGCCCCCAACGGCACGCCGCAGAAGGCTGTGCTGGGCTCCATGGTGGTGGGCTTCCTCACCGTGATCGCCAACTACCTGATGCCGAAGGAAGTGTTCGACATCCTGCTGGCCACCTCCGGCACCATCGCGCTGCTGGTCTACCTGGTGATTGCCATCTCCCAGCTGCGCATGCGCCAGCGCATGATCGCCGCCGGCGAAGCCCCGGCATTCAAGATGTGGCTGTTCCCGTGGCTGACCTGGGCAGTGATCCTGTTCATCTGCGCCGTGGTGGTGCTGATGGCGATTCGCCCGGACCATCGCATCGAAGTGATCGGCACCGGCGTGCTGACCGCGCTGCTGCTGGCGGTGGGCTGGGTACGCGCCCGCATGTTCGGCACCCCGTGGGCGCGCAGCAGCACGCTGCGCCCGGCCACCAGCCGCGCCTGATTTTTGTTTGACCCTGCTGTGTCCCAGCACTCGCCCGTCGCCTGCGCGACGGGCATTTTTTTGCCTGTAGCCGTGCCCCGGATTCGCCTACGGCTTATCCGGGCTACAACTGGTCGCTTTGCAGGGTAGGGTTGGCCGCAGCAACAAGTTCACAAGGATGCGGCCAACGTTGTGAGGCACCCAAACTGCCCCACGGGGAGCGCCGGCAAAAACGGTATCCGCAAGGTTTTAAGCGGCCGCTTTGTCTGAGCCGCGCGACGTTAGCGCGCGGCGAGTTCGGCCGCGCCTTGCGGGTGCCGTTTTTGACGGGGTTTCGCGGACCACCATTGATTTTTTGAATCATCCGGCGAGCGGGGGTGGAGGGGGAGGCGGCACGCCCCCCTCCCCGTACGCCGGGCGGAACCGGCGACTTCAATCAACATCCGCGCAGCGGATTCCACCCCCGACAACACCAACAAGGCGCCGCGGTAAACGTTGGGCTTCGCTTCGCTCAACCGCAACCTACGTGCCGAAAGCCCGGTAACGCCGGGCGTTCCGCCGACGATGCCCAACGTTGGCCGCATGCGGCGGAACGCCCCGCTGGGGCTTCCGCCCTACGCATCGGTACCGTCACATGAAAAAAGCCGCCCACCCGAAGGTGAGCGGCTTTGCCTTGTACGCAGCAAGCCGGCTTAGCGTGCCGCCAGCCGCTGCAGGATGTTGGAGAACTCCTCCATGAAGGCATCGAAGCGCCCGGCCAGACGGTCCACATCGGCGGCAAAGCGGTTGTAGGCCACTACCGCCGGAATCGCCGCGAACAGGCCGATGGCGGTGGCGATCAGCGCCTCGGCAATACCCGGCGCCACGGTGGCCAGCGTGGCCTGGCCGGCATTACCCAGCCCGATGAAGGCATGCATGATGCCCCACACCGTGCCGAACAGGCCGATATACGGGCTCACCGAGCCCACGGTGGCGAGGAAAGCGTTGTGGTGGTCCAGCGCATCCAGCTCGCGCTGTGCGGCGGCGCGCATGGCGCGGCGGGCGCCGTCCAGCTGGTCGGAGGCATCCATGCCGTTCTGGCGGCGCAGCTTGAGGAATTCGGCAAAGCCGGCCTGGAACAGCTTCTCGCTGCCGGAGGCGTCGGTATTCACCCGCGAAGTCTCGTACAGGCTGGTGAGGTCCACGCCGCTCCAGAATTTCTGCTCGAAATCCTGGGTGGCGCGGCGGGTGCGGCTCAGCACCACCAGCTTGTTGAAGATGATGCCCCAGGACAACAGCGACAGCAGCACCAGACCCGCCATCACCAGCTGCACCGGCAGGCTGGCGTGGACGATCAGGCTGAACATGGAAATTTCCTGCACATTGGCTCCTTGCGATCAGCGCAGCACGCGGCCGCTGTCCAGATCGATGATGGTGGAAGGTTTGCGGCGCTTGCCGATGCGGCCATCCAGCGTCAGCACCTGCTCGCCGAACTCCTGGCGGCAGGCACGGGCGCTGCGCAGCGATTTCTGCCCGGCGCGGTTGGCCGAGGTGGACACCAGCGGCGAGCCCAGCGCCAGGCACAGCGCGGCAGCCGGGCCGTGCGCGGTGATGCGCACCGCGATCTTGTCGTGCCGGCCGCGCAGCAGCTGCGGCACCCGGCGCGAGGCCGGCAGCAAAAAGGTGTACGGGCCGGGCCAGTAGCGGTTCACCACCGCCAGCTGTGCCGGCGTCAGTGGGCGGATCAGCGGGCGCAGCTGTTCAAGGTTGGCCGCAATCACGATCAGCCCCTTGTGGTTGGGGCGGGCCTTGATGGCGAGGATGCGGCGGATGGCGCGCACATTGAACGGGTCACAGCCCAGGCCGAAGCAGGACTCGGTGGCATAGGCCAGGACACCGCCGTGGCGGAAGCGGGCGCGGGCGGCATGCAGCGCGCCGGCGCGGGGCAGTTGCGGCAACAGTGTTCTCACGTGGGTGG